>CAZSVE010000023.1:0-38071 GCA_964610175.1 uncultured Thiotrichales bacterium | reverse complement strand
GGTTCGTCAAGGTGATGCCGGTGGAGTTTCGGCGGGTGTTGGAAGATTTGGCGAAGTAGCTTCATCGATGAAAATTTACAACATCCTATGATGGCTATGGAATCGATTCGAAGCAACGGTATACTTAATGAAAACGCAATATGATAGCTTTGCCATAACTTCACCGGGTGGGCGCTCCGTCAACGAAGACGCCTATGGTTTTTTCCAATCCGAGGACGGCCGGGCTTGCTGGGTCGTGGCCGATGGCTTGGGTGGACACAAGGGCGGCGCGGTAGCCTCCCAGACGGCGGTAACAGCAATATCCAAGTGGTTTCGAACAAAATTCGGTCTGACAAGCAACGATCTGGATTTCGCCCTCCAGGCCGCCCAGTCCATGATAACCGCTAACAGGAAACCATCTTCGCCTCGAATGTATACGACGGTGGTAATGTTGGTCACGGACGGCATTACTGTCCGTTGGGCTCATGTAGGAGATTCCCGGCTCTATTATTTTCGGGACGGCAAAATAATTGCCCGAACCGAGGACCACAGCGTACCTTATCTCCTTTACCGGGCAGGCGAAATCGGTTTCGATACCATCAGAACTCACAAAGATCGCAACCAGTTGGTACTTTCTCTCGGATCGGAGATGCCATGGACGCCGAGCATACTGCCTGATCCTCCTGTTCTGCTACGCCAATCTGACGCCTTCCTTCTATGCAGCGATGGTTTCTGGGAACCGGTCCTGGAAACAGAGATGGAGGAAGATCTGGCGGCAACCGTAAACGCCGAAGGTTGGATGAAGGCCATGATTCGCAGATTGCGGGACAGGATTCGACCCGGAGCCCAGATCGAGCACGATAATTACACGGCAATTACCGTAAAATACAAGATCGGCACCAAAGATCAATAGCGCAAACCGAACACCGCGTTATGGCCGAATACCATAAAAAGTCTGCGGTAGACCATCAACAAAGCTCAAGATAAGGACGATTTAAAACCTCAGGCGTGAGGAGAGAAACACAAAATGATAGAAGCGTTGGAGTTGATTCCAACCGGCAAACATGCCACGTCTTTTCCCAGGTTACCAAGCGGGCGCGAATATATCATCGGCGTAGATGCCTCCTGCCACATCGTGATCTCTGGCGATGGTGTCCTACCGAGACATGCCCGTCTATTGCTTGAACGCGAGCAGGCCTTTCTGAAACCCGTCGATTCGGCCCAGGTGATCGTCAATGGGGAGAGGATCGAGGGAAAGCATTTCCTTAATCATGGCGACTGGGTCATCATCGGCAAGACGGTCTTCCAACTCCGCTTCCACCGCATGCAATCGGAAAATGCGCCTTCGCCGGACAAACGCAGGATTAGTATCGGTCGCGCCGCGGACAGCGACATCGGCATCGATTCTCCCCTGGTTTCCCGCGAGCATGCCGTCATACTCTTCCGGGATGGCGGCTGGTTACTCCAAGACTTCGGGAGCACCAACGGTACATACCTCAACGGCAACCGTGTCGTCGGCGCGGTCTCCATCCGCGAAGGCGACCGCGTCGACATCGCCACCTTCGGTTTTGTATTCCACGAGAGCGCGCTTCGCCCAATGGGCGGCGACAGGCAGGGGCAGGTCGCCGTCGCGGTCCGGGGCCTGACCCGCGAGGTCGCGGATCGGGCCACCGGCAAGCCTCGCTATTTGCTCTCCGATATCGATTTCGTAATCGAGCCCGGCGAATTCGTGGCCATCTTCGGGACCAGCGGCTCTGGGAAATCCACTTTGCTTGATGCTCTCAGCGGTCGGCGCGCCGCGAGCACCGGTGAAGTTACCTACAATGGGGAGAATCTCTATCGGAACTACGATCGTTTTCGGGAGGCCATCGGCTACGTGCCTCAACAGGATATCGTTCACCGCAAGATTCGCGTCCGCAAGGCGCTGGAGTACACCGCTAGGCTGCGCTTGCCACCCGATATGCAGTCCGACGAGATCGCCCATCACGTCGGACGGGTGTTGAAACAGGTGGGGCTCGCGGAAAAGGCCGATCTCGCGGTGGATACGCCGGAGCCCTTAAGTGGTGGGCAGTTGAAGCGGGTAAGCCTCGGCGTGGAACTGGTGGCCAACCCCAATATCCTCTTCCTGGACGAGGTCACCAGCGGGCTTGACGCCGGCACCGACAAGCGCATGATGCAGCTCTTCTCGGGCTTGGCACACGAACACAAAAAAACCGTCATCTGCGTCACCCATACCCTGGAAAACATCGAACACTGCGATCAGGTGGTCCTGATGCACCAGGGCAGGCTGGTGTACTTTGGCCCCCCGGGCGAGGCCCGCGCGCACTTCGGTATCGAAAAGCTCTCGGAGGTCTATGACCTGCTCGAATCGAAGCCTGCCGAATTCTGGGCTAGGCGCTACACGGACTGTGCGCAACGTCAGCGCTTCGTAACCGAGCGCCTGGATCCGGATAGACAATCTTCCGCGCCCGCCCCTTCCCCAGACTCCACCCGGACCGCTCGCGTCCTGGATCTCCGCCAGACCCGCACCCTGCTCGCCCGATATCTGGATCTGCTGGGTGCCGACATGCGAAATCTTTTCATCCTCTTCGCCCAGGCCCCGCTCATTGGTGCGCTCGTGGGATTGGTTTTCGCCAACGATGGCGTCAATCCCGTGGAAGAAGCTTACAGCTATGGAAATACCTTATTCATCATGGTACTTTCTGCCATCTGGTTCGGTTGCCTGAACTCGGCCAAGGAGGTGGTCAAGGAGTTACCCATCTATCTTCGAGAGCGCTCCATCAACCTCGGCATCGGCTCCTATCTGGCAAGCAAGATGATTCCATTGACTGCTCTGGCGTTGCTTCAGTGCCTGTTTCTGGTCGCGAGCGTGGAAGCGTTTATGGATATGCCGGGAAACATGGCAAGCAGATTTGCGACACTGGTGGTGGTGGAAGTTGCCGCGACCCTCATGGGGCTAACGGTCAGCACCCTCGTCAATACCAATGACAAAGCGGTTGGGATTATCCCCATTCTCCTTATTCCACAGGTCGTTCTTTCCGGGGCCATTGTCAATCTCAATGAGTTTACTACGCTTGTAGCAAAGGGTACCATGATTGCTTATTGGGGATTCGACGCCATGAAATCCTCGCTACCGAAAGATATATTGGACATGGTGGCGAACCCGGCTAATCCGTCCGAAAAGATTTTGCCTCTGATGGGCACGTGGAACGAAGCGCTGGCGGCGTTAACGCTCATGAGCACGGCTTTCCTGATTGCGGCTGTCGTTGGTCTTCGGCTGCACGACGGGCGTGTGCGCGGATGAATATGTGTCCGGGACGCGTCACCGAGAAAACGTCGTTACGAAAATTTTCGATATTCGCGATGAGGTTTGCGTGAGCGTTAATTCCCAAGCAGCCACCGGCGATCCCATCTATCGGAACTGTCCCAGCTGCGGGGCTTTGGCAACCGAGGCCGAATTGGCGCGCCAGCAGTACCGCTGCGAACGTTGCGGGCTCGAAATCGCCCACGTCGAGACGACACCCACCGGTATGACCCGAAACCTGCGCTGGCTCCTCGGTACGGGGGATATGGTGTTGGATCGTTACCGTATCGAGAAGATCCTCGGCAAGGGCGGATTCGCCGCCACCTATCTGGTGGAAGATATGCGCATTCAGGGAAAGCGGCGTGCGCTCAAGGAAATTCCAGAATTTCTTTACGATCATACGGAGACCGAACTCCTGGGGAGGCTGAATCACCCGGCCATTCTCGACATCACTGATCGCGACCATGCCGATGGCATGGTCTATCTGGTCCTCGAATTCGGTGGCGGGCGCACCCTGGATACCGAACGAAAGGAAGAAGGCGGGCGGATTTCCCTCGAACGCCTCACCCCCTGGATCGCCCAATTGGGCGATGTGCTTTCCTACCTGCACGAACGGACCCCGCCCGTGGTCCACCGGGATCTGAAACCCGAAAACATCCTGTTGGACGAGCGTGATCGCATCATGCTCATTGATTTCGGGATTGCCAAGCAGTCCGCCGATTCCGGCGAGACCCGCATGGTCGCGCGAGCTGCCACCAATGGGTTCAGTCCGCCGGAGCAGGCCATGGGCACCGGCACCGATCCCCGTTCCGATGTCTATTCCTTCGCCGCTACCCTCTATGCCCTACTGACCGGGCAGGCGCCGCCCCCTTCTCATCAACGGGTGGCGGGCGAGGAGATCGTTCCGCCTCATGAGATAGTGGAGGGATTGCCCGAACGCATCTCCACCGCCCTCATGAGCGCGCTGAGTCTCAATATCAACACTCGGCCCGCCAGTATCCGCGACCTGTTTCTCGCCATGGGGCTCACGCCGGGGGGAACGGATCCTGCCTCCGCCGGGAACCGCACCGTGATGGTCGAGAGCCTCGCGGATGCCTATACCAGCCAGGGCAGCATCCGCATTTCCACCGAGTATCTTGAGGCCGCGCCGCCGGTAGTCCCTGTTCCACCCACGCAAAAGCGTCGCCTCCCACTTGTCGTGGGTCTTTCCCTGATTCTCCTAGCGCTTGCCGCAGGTGGGGCTTGGTTCTGGCTGGGGCGCGACAATGTCTCCGAACCTTCGGTTGCATCCGGGGAATCAAAGGTTACCCCGTCGCCCGACCCGATGGCTCAATCACCACCACATCAGGAGGTTCCTGCGAAACCAGCCGCGCCGATGGTTTCCACTACGCAGCCAGCGGTCTCGCCGTCACCTCAAAAGCTTCCCGTGAAACCGCCCACACCAATAGTTTCCACCACGCAACCACCGACTCCAGCGCCTGCGCCCTTCCAATTACCGGCCACCCCTGAGTCGACTGAAGAAAAAGGTCCTTCCGCACTTGCTATTATCGAAGGAGGCATCGCCGAGCAACAAAAACTAAAGCCAAAATCCAAGCCTAAGCCAAAACAAAAAAAGAAGGTCGTAGCATCGACGTTAAAGCCAAAACCTCAGCCGCAATCCAAGCCTGCCTCGCAGTCCGCGTCCGGGAACAGTGACTGGACGATAATACGCCGCTCCGAGGTCAAACTGGATTAAATTGCATCCGCAATCACGACAGTAATTATTTGAAAGAGGAGGTTTTCCCCCATGGAACCATTTTTTACGCGGAAAATCACCGTAATCACTCTACTTACATTAATTTTGCCGCTTCTCGTACATCAGGTCTCGGCCCAAGCCGGTTACGGATTTGCCGCAACCGGTGGTTATGGGATGAAGATCTTCAAAGTCGAGAACGGTCTCTACCCATTTGTCCAGGTATATTTCCGCACCTTCGATCAAAACCAGATGCCACTGATCAATCTTACGCCGTTCAATGTAGGCGTTATGGTGAAAGGAAAAGCTTATGACCCGCAAAAATACCAGTATACAGTAGATTCTCTGCAGCAACGCCAGGAGGCTACTCGTACCGTCATGGTCCTTGATACCAGCATCTCCATGGCGGGTAAGCCTTTCAATCAGGCTAAGCGGGCTATCGGTCGTTTTCTAGATGGCAAGCGCCCCCAAGATGAGGTCGCCATACTGGCGGTCAAGGACTCCGATGACGGTTTCGAGATGATCTCCAACTTCGAGCGCGATAAAGAGGCTGTTGCGAGACGATTAATGGATACCAGCGTTGCGTCCGGTAAGAGCTCGCGTATCTACGATACGGTTGGCGCCGCCATGCAGATGTGCGGATTCAGCGCTCAAGGGTCGACAGTTTCGCCAGGAGCGCAAAACTATGTCGTTTCCTGCTCCATCGTCGTTTTTTCCGATGGCCACGATCAGGGTAGCGCACTTTCACGGGGAGAGTTGAACGGACGCATTACCGCCATGGATATCCCTATTCCTGTTTACTCTCTAGCCTACTCTAGGCTTGGCCCAAAACACTTCCGCAACTTGGAGGCGCTGTCGAAAAATTCCTTCGGAAAATACTATACGGTCGGAAAAACTGCGACTCGAATGACGAACATCCTGGAAGAGATCCAGCATATCCAGCAAAACGATTATGTGGTGACGTTCCGTGCCTATCAGGAAGTAGATGGGGATGAGCATTTATTCAAGATCGGATTGGAGTATCCGAGAGGAAGCGGCAAGTATCGCTTCGAAACAGGCAGGTTCGAGGCCATTGAGTTGCCGCTCACACCGGAGTTGGAAGAAGTGTATGGCATGCTGGATCAAGGAATTCCCGAGCTTCCCGATGGCAATCCGTATCGCAGCAATAAAAGGCGAAGCACTTCACCGCAATGACGGATATCCAGACGACCTCGATAGGAGATGAAATACCATGTTTCTGAAACAATTGGTAACCCCAAATGCAGTACGACTTAGTACCGTGATCGTGGCGGGAAGTCTTTTTCTTGCGGCCTGTGCGCCTTCTCCGAAACCAACCAGTCCCCTTATCTCCTGCTATCCCTACCAGGAAACACTGGCCGAGGCAAAAGAAAATTTTGCCGAGGCCATTGACCGGATGGCTATCGATGAAGCGGTTTCGGGCGCATTGTTGAACTTTCCCGGGGATAAAAGTGCGAGGTCCGCCATGAAAAAGGCGGAGCTATCCGGCGCCGCTACGGATTATTTCAAAGTTCGCTACAATGAGTTCGAGACACGTGAAGGGTTGATTGTATCGATGCGCAGTGATTTTCTTGCCGATAACCATCGACTCGATCAGGTGGGACAGATCTTGAATGAGCTGGCGCAGTGTCGCGAGAGCCAGTATGAAGAGATCCTCTCCGATCTTGAGGTCGAAAACGTGGACCGGGGTACGGCGCTGATGCGCAAGGAGGATGTGGACATCAGGATAGAACAGGATTTCCGTCTCATCGATTCGATCATCGAAGGCGCCAGAGAACGCGCCCGTGACTTCAAGTCCACTCTCTATGCGGGGTTCGGTTTGTTGCCTGGGAAAATACCAGGAAAACAGAAATATGAGCGATATATCGTCCTGAAAAGGGCTAATGTACGCTCCGCGCCGAGCAAATCCGGTACCCTTATCGGTGGGCTGTTCAAAGGTGAACAAATCTATGTCCTACCGGGTCACGAGGACAGCGCGTGGCAGCCAGTCGCTTGGTTCGATGGCAGAAGCACCTATATATACATCGAACTCATTGCGCACAGGGATTCCGGCATGGCCGCCGAGGTGGGTAGGACATCGAAGATTTTCGAGATTGAAAAATTGAGTGAAACCGGCAAAGGCAGGAGAACAAGTTTTGAAGAGAAAGGGCACGATTATCGGAGGAGAATCGAGGAAATTCAGCGTACAGTTACGGTTCGATTGGGATCCGTATAGGAATAATCTTGCCGCACCCCTAGCAAAGCTTTGCCTCGAACCGGCAAGGCATGATTTGGTATTGGAAAAGCAACATTGGTGTTTTGTAAAACCCAACTCATTTGCGAAGCTGAACAGGAAATAAACAAAAAATATCTGCCTGGAGAAACAATATGAAGAAATCTAGTTCTATGAAAATCCTATCCGTCGCCATCGCCACCACGTTAATTGGCGGATGCGTATCCACGCCCGAACAGCAAGACCAGATGGGTGGCGCGGTAGCCGGATGCGTCGGCGGCGCGCTGATCGGCGCCATGCTCGGCGACAGAAATGCAGCGATTGCCGGGTGCGCGGCGGGCGCCCTGGCTGGATGGGGCGCGGTGAAGATATCCCAGTACCAAGCCAAGCAGACTCGCTCCCGTGCCGAGGACGAGGCCCTCTATCGTAGTTCGGATCCCGAGTTCTACGGGTTGGCTAAAACATCGAACCAGTCGGCGGCCAGGATCCGTAGTGCCGTATCCGCGCCGGAAAGAATCAAAGGCGGAAGTACCATTACCAATAATATGAGCTATTCCGTTGCTACCCCCAAAGGTACGGATAACGTTTCCGTCACCGAAGTTTATCGGTTAAAAAAAGACGGAAAAACATTGTTCACCGACACACAATCGCGTGTTCGGGGAAGTGGTAGTTGGTCGATAACCTCGGATATTCCCATCCCCTCCAATGCGGAGTCGGGGACGTATGTGGTTGAGCACGAGGTAACCGCAGGAACCTCCAAAGATGTCCAGCGCTCGTTCTTCATCGTCGGATAGCGTTGACAGAAACACCGTGAAATACCGACTCATTGCGCTGATTCTTGCGCTTTTTTGCATCGGTTGTTCTGCAGAACAGACCGTTGCAAGACGTCCAGGGATGGACTGCCCCGGCGAGCGGGAGCGGGCCACCCGCGCCATGGAGCAGGTGCGGGAAAAATGGCCGCTGCGCGGAGCGGACGAAGTAACTGCGTATATCCGGAAGCTCGGCAACCGGGCTGCACGGGAGGCACGTATCCGCCGGGCGAACTGGCGCTTTTATGTGGTCCGTGATCGTTCCTACAACGCATTCTCGCTGGGCGCGGGCAAGGTCCTCGTCACGGAAGGGACCATCATGGAATCCGCCACCGAGGAAGAGCTCATCGCGGTGCTGGCCCATGAGTTCGGCCATCAACTGACCGGGCATTTTTGTCCACCGCGCCCGCAACGTCCAGAAGGTTGGGTCGATAGTCTTTTCTCTATGTTCTTTAGGAATGATGAACGCCGTGGATCCGCGCCCTCCCGTTCCGGCATGGGATCGTTGCGCCAGGGGGATGATCTGGAAAAGGAGAAAGAAGCCGACCGGATGGCGGTAAAAATACTGAAGCGGCTGGGTATCGATCCCAGCGTTCGGCCTGTGGGCACGTGGCATATCCGCCCTCGGGTGGCGAGAAGAAGCGGCCATTCCGCCACTTTGTGGGGCGGAGATCCCACAGAAGAGCGCGGAATCCCGCATTCCGATCTCTCTCCCTCCAAGCGCGGCAGCTTATTCCATCGAATCCAATCTCTGCTACGCACCGAGTGGAAGTGAACCAAATGGGAAATTCCCTCTTGTGAGTTTGCCTATTGCTATACCACATGAATCTTCGTTTCTAATGGCCCTATAGAATTTTTCCTGGGAACACGTGATCGTATTGGGGGTGCTGGGCACTGTGGGTGCTGGGATATGTTCTCTATCATGCCGTCCTGGGTAACTAATGGGGAGATGCAACCGGTTTCCCCTGTACGCTTCGCCCTACCTTGTCTTGGCCTGCATCGTTCGGGGGCGTTCGAAACTCCCGATTCGACTCCCGCTCCTGCCGTCTCAGGTCCTCGCATATAGCGTGGAGGTCATTATCGAACCGTTTCTCGTATGCGCGGCGGACTTGACGTATTTCATTCACGATGGGGTCATCGATCATCAGTAACCTCCAGTAATTCCTCGGGCGTGTAGAGGAGGCGCGATTTGTATCCTGCATTGTGGTAGATGCGCTCGATCAGGGATCGTAGCGATGCATTCACGATGTGCCGAAAGTTCCACGACACGAGGTATCGCACGCCATGAGTAGTAGCCAGGGCAATATGCAGCACATCGTTTGGCTCGCTTTCGGGGACGGCACGGCCTTGAATGAGAGCATTCGCCAAAGATTCCGCGTCCGGTGTAATGAGAAGGACCGGAATGCCGTCGATACTCTTGATGCGATCCTTTACTGC
The DNA here is from genome assembly GCA_964610175.1 of uncultured Thiotrichales bacterium. Taxonomy (GTDB): domain Bacteria; phylum Pseudomonadota; class Gammaproteobacteria; order HK1; family HK1; genus CAZSVE01. Next base: position 28,580 of record CAZSVE010000023.1, on the reverse strand, counting down.
GTTCGGGTCACCGTCCGAGCATTCACGGACAACGAGTCGAGAAACAAACAATTCGAATCGATCTCTTGCAATCGACCAACACAGTTTTGTTGTATTTTGATGACCCGCAACCGTCGGATCCTCACGCGGCCAGGGTGTCGGGTAGCCGATCACCGATGTTTCGATGTAGACGCTTGGGTTCATTTCTATTTGTACGCTGTGATACCCAAACAGTTTATCCACATCACGGTATTCTTCTTTCCTCATCCCGGTATTGTCATGCGAGAACCACGTTCGATGCAATCTTGTTAGTCCAAAATAGAAATGTCCATTTTCCAGGTGTTAAGCAGAAAAAACATTTACATTATCGGATAGTTCGGCATTGACCATGGTGACTTCTTGGCCGAAGCGAAAACGGGGTCAAGGAAGAGTCCTGAGCGCAGCGAAGAAAGCTCCTCGACGCTGGTGGAGCGAAGGCTATCCCTCTACCATGAGCCAATGCCGAGGCTTGGAAAAGGGGACATTACTATCTTGGGTCAACACCTCAATCAATCGACTCGACCTATACAGGGAATAACTGCATGTTGTAGTATCGCTGATCTGCATGTATCCCTCACAACACATGTCATGACTGATAGCAGCCCATCCCCTTCCTCTCCCGCCGATCAACAAACCGAATTCATCGGGCAGACTCCGCGTGCCCTTATCAAGAAGGTACGCTTACAAAATTGTGATCTGGAGCTTTTGGATAGCGAAGCCAATTCGATCGCCGATGGGCGACTCTACCAGGCCGAAAGCCTGGCCTGGAAGGATTCTCGACCCTTGGCGGATATCCCAAAATACCAGCGGGGCAATTTCCTCGATGCGGTATTCGTGCGGCGTCTGCGCCATGAGGAAGGGCGACCGCTCTGGTATGTCCATGAACGTTGGGGAGAAGCGAATCCCTGGGAAAACCTATCGCTGAAACAAGACGATGTCATTACCGGAACCGTCACTCGTACCGTGTCGATAATGAGCAGGGAACATAGTGGCAGGGAACATATCGGTTACCTGGTGCAATTGGATGTGGGGTCACCGATCCAAATCGACGATTCAGGGGTCATCTCGCCCTGCGAACGTATCCAGCCCGATATTCAGGCCTTTTTGCCCAATGAAGAGGTGCCTTGGAATAATGGTGACTTGGAAAAATGGCCATCGAACAATAAGGAAGGGCGGTTATCCCTGGAGATAGGTGATCCCATCCAGGCCCTGGTCCTGGAAATCCGGTTTCCGCCCAGGGACCCCGTGGTCAGCGTGACAGGTCTCATCTACCGCCGGGATGGAGCGGCCGATAAGACCATCAAACACAGAGACAATCTGGCACGCTGGCGCTTTTGGCGCTTTTTTGGGGAAACGAAAACAGAAGAGGCATCCGAAGCCCACCAATTCACGCCGAACGACGCGCCATACGCGGGCAGGCATCTGCTACTGGTGGATGACGATCCTCGCACCCTGGCCGCGCAATCGGAATTGCTGAACTCCATGGGATCGGAGATCCAGACCATTCAAGTTCGCCGCAATGATTTTTCCAGCGCGGTTACCGAGGTGACTGCCGCCTTGCGCAAGGGTAACGTCGATCTCGTCCTCATCGACAATAACCTGCCCGGCAGGGACCTGGGGCAAACCCTGATCGGCAGGGTACATGCGCGGCTCGGGGGCGAACATGCGGCGTGCTTTGCCTTGATCACGGCAAATGATGAACGAGTACCCACGGGTGATGCCAAGGTGGAGTTGTGCGCCAAGGGTGTCATCGGTTTCGTGCAGCGTCCCCTCAGTCATTCCACCTTGCAAGGACTCCTCGCCGGCGAGGAGGTATGGGAGGAGGCAAAATCTACTACCGATACCCTTGAATCCACACAATATTCACCTGAAACCAAGGTGTCTCCGACCCTCCAAGAGACACTGGAGATCATGGCCCGACAACCGGGTATCCATTTCACCGTATTGATCAAGGCAAAGAGGCAAATCGAGATACAGGACCTCATCGTGGCGGGCACCATGCCGTTTGCCTGGGATGAATATCCAGAGGTATTGAGAAAAACCGATCTACCCTTGCTCATCGAAGGGCGAATCTCCAACCTGAAAACCCTCCCCAAGGAGGGCGGAAACGAATTGTTGCGCATCGCTCGGAATGGTCACTCCCATTGGCAAATACTGGAGTTGGGTACCATCCATTGGATCTTCGGCGTCGGGTATGATGGCGACAGAGATATCGAGACCGAGCTTCCCCTTTGGCATGGGGCCCTGGCCACGGCGCTGGATGCACAAGGCTGGCGAAGTTGGGCGCGCCATGTCTCCAGTTTCGTGCAATTGGGCTTGGCCCATCAGGCACTGAGCCACGAGGTCATTCATCCCCAGGATGAATTCAGGAATCTGTTGCGCAGCCTGGACCGCTGGATCAAAAAATTACAATCGGGTCAAAAGTTGACGGAGAAAGATCGGAAATACCTTGTAGACAAGGTGGAAAAACTTACCAAAAGCAATGCTCGACTGCTGGAGTTCTCGCAACGACAACTGCGGGAACAGGCCCTGCGTCATCGCGAGGTCTCTCTGGTCGATGCGGCCAAAACCATCCAACGCATCGTCAACGCCGAGTGCCGAGAGGCCGAGGTCACGTTGCATATGATCGATCCACCGCCCTTGGCCCTGCCCCTACCCCATGCCGCCCTGGTCCTGCCCGTGGTCAACCTGTTGCTCAACGCCACCAAGCACCATTACCGCCAGGAGAACCGTCGGGTCGAATTGCTGTTCGACATGGAAGAAATAGCAAAGGGGCGACCCATGTTACTGATCGATGTGCGCGACAATGGCCCCGGCCTGGATCGAGGCGCCCTGGAACGACTCTGGCAACCGGGATTCTCTCAAGCCACCGATCCGGATCGGCGTCACGGTATTGGTCTGTGGCTGTCGCGCCAACTGGTGGAGGAGGCCGGTGGCAAACTGGATCTACACGAGAACTGGCGGGGCATCGGAGCCTGCTTTCGCCTGCGTTTCCCCATTCACCTGGGATAGGCAATCATGTCGAAAACACTACTGGTCATCGACGACAGTGTCGCATTTCGCGAGACCATTACCTGGGCCGGGGAAGACCAAGGCTGGGAGGTATATGCTGGTGAAGAGCCGGATGAGATTGCCCATTGGCTCGAAGGACACTCCCCCGATGTAGTGCTGTTGGATTGGCAATTACCGGGGCGGTCCCGCCAAAAATATGCCGAACTACTCCGGAAGTATCGCTTGACCGAGCATACCCTGTTGCTGTCCGGCGCCCTGGATGATAGGCGCAGGGAGTTCATCGCGGAACATGGTCTGGCTGGAGCGAAACTAAAGCCATTCGATCCGGAACGGTTCGAGGAAGAGATTCGACTGCCCAATCGATCTACGGCACTGGACGCGGGTCATCCCGATAACCAGGCATTCGACGAAAAAGAACTGGCGGAAATGGTCCGTAGGGCCTCATCGGCGGTGGATATCCTGGATCAGAATCTCGGTGTTCTGTGGAGCAACCAGAAAGCGCAACAGGAACCGATTACCTCTGAGCAGTATCTCATCGCAAGGTGGCTTCAGCTGGAGATCAATGATCGAAATCGACCACGACACGACGTTGCCAAACGCACGGATTGGGATAGGAAAAAGAAGCAATTCCTCGAATCCAGATTATATCTCATCAATGGTAACTCCTACGGGCTGGAGCGGGATTGGGCCGGCGAGGATGAGCGTCCCCATGATCACGAGTTTCTCAACCTGGAAGAGAAAAATCCGCAATTGGATGACTGGCTGCGGGCGGTGGCGAGATTGTTGGCGCAGCGCTACGCCATCAGCCGCTTTCGGGTGTACAAGATCGCCCCGCTACCCCATACGAAAACCCTGGAACAGCAACGTGCCCCCCTGGTGGTACCCAAATTCCAGAGTGGTGGTGGTATCGAGCCGGATACGGGTACCTGGCTCCGTGGCGGATTCGAACCAAGATGTGTTCCCGATATCGAGGCGGCTTTGCGATCCAAAGGCGCCCCTATGCCAAGATTCACGGGTGAACGGGCAGATTCGAGTATTTGTGATGGCATTGCCCGCATCCGATACGGACGAAAGGGTACCTATCGGGTACTGTTTCCGGTGCGTGCGGAGGACGAACGGATCACCGCGCTGCTTGCCTTGGACCGGCGCCTGGACCATGTCCAGGAATTACAAGAATTCGACAAAGAGGTCGTCGAGATCGCCAAGCGCATGGCCAGCGATGAGGCGGGGGCCTTTAGTGAAAATCAATGGCCGTTAATGCGCGGTCTCATCGAGGATATCGGGAAGCGCATCGCCGCCTGGCTGCGGGACGACGAAAATCAACGCATTGTCAATTGGCGCCAATCCATTTCCGAGGCCCTTATCGGTACCTTTGCAGCAACGGTAGACTCCCCGGAGATGACCTATGAGGGGATCTCTCGGGTGTGCGCGTCTCTCGCCGAGACCTGGAATAAAGGAGAAACCAGCGGGGTGCGGGGCAGCACTCCCTGGCCGAAACAGGATGAAAAGGGCGCTCCCACCTCGGCTTGGTACCTAGCGCTCATCAACGACGACACCCACTGGCAGGTGGTAGCCGGTTGGGGAGAGACCTACGAAACCTATCGACAAGGTAGTCAAATACCGGGCCCTCCCACTTCCATCGTGACGGGGGAAGAACCCTGGGAGGCGGTGATGATCCAGGATTTCCAGGCTTGGTCGAAAAAGGCCGATGTCTCCTACGACCACGCCGGCAGCGAAACCAGCAAGGCCATCGGCAGCTGGCTGGCGATCCCCATGCAGGCAGAAGGCACGATACGCGCCGTCATGGTGGTCCATTCCCCCCATGCCCATTACTTCACCGCGCTTCACAGCAGACTCATGGAATACACCGCCCAGGAACTCCTGCCCCTGCTGGCCGCCGCCCTGCGCGAGACCCGTGCACGCAGTGCCTTTACCGCGGCGGTGATGCACGAGGTGAAGAACGATTCCCACGCGGCCTTGATGTTGTTGGACGAGATACAGCGAGAGACAAAACAAGAGGAATCGATGGAATTCCTCATCGAGGCCCGCCATTATCTCGAGGGCCTCAACACCCTGGGTCAGGATACTCTGGATATCTTTCGGGTCGCTTGGGATAGAGGCATCCAGGAAGGGAAAAGTGATGACAAGGACACCGTCACTTCCCTGGGCAACCTGATCGAAAATGCCACGCTGGGATGGCGCACCCTATACGAGTACACCAGTATTGACGTACAATTGCCGGAGAATTTGGCCAAACGCAAGATCAAGCTCCCACGAACCTTGGCTTTCAAGCGCGTGCTCCGGGTCCTGTTGCACAACGCCTTTCGGCATGGCCTGGACTGGGTGCATATCGCGGTCGAGCTGCATGGCGACACGAACCAACAATTGAGATTGACAATTCGCAATGGGGCCTATGGCGAAGTGATTTCCGCGCTTGGTAAGAATTTCGGCTCGGCCATGGGTAATCCGGGAGCCTCCCCCATGACCCGCGGCCGCGTGGGCCTCGCCGTCGCCCGGCAACTCACCCTGGGAGCAGGCGGGTCCTTGGGCAAATTGCACTACGAAAAACACCAGGAAAACCAAGGCGAGGCTGCAATTACCCTCCTCTGGCCAATTGGAATCATCTCGTAATTTCCTCGGAATTCAGCATATGAAATACCTCATCATCGACGATATGCCGGCGGATCTCAAGCTCCTGAAGCGCGCCTTGATCAAGGCTGAAAATACCGTAAACATTGCCCAGAACCTTGGTGTCGGGTGGCAACGCATAGAGCATGAACGTAATAATGGCAACCCCTTCGATCTGGTAGTCCTGGATCTGGCACTGGATATAGGGAGCCATGAGTTCACAGAGGAGAACGCCATCATCAAGGATGCACTCGCCGGGCATCATCATGGAGATCTTCCCGCATCCGGTCAAACCTTGGGGCTACGGCTATGGCATCGGCGTAAAGAGTTGCAACAGCGTTACTGCTATATGACTCATCACCAATATCTTTGGATATCGAAACTCACTCAGGAAGATCCCGAATTCGAAGAGCAGGAGGTATACGGGAACACAAAGGCGATACCGGAGAGGATCTCCGGCCTCATACTGGAAAAATCCGATCTCTGGCCCGATAACGTAGCGGGAAAATTTCGAAACGCCTGGCGGGTTTGGGAAGATAGTGAATGGCTTCGGTAATCGATTCCCTGAATCTACTTTGTTTATTTCCCGCTCGGCTTCACACTTGGATCAAGTTTTACAAGGCACCAATTCCGCCTTACCAAGACTCGATCATGCTTTCTCGATTCGGGCACAAGCTTCGCTCGTTCTCCCATATCAAGAGGCATGCAGAAGGCTTCTCAGACGGCAATATTCGAGGGAATATTCATCCCTCACCCTATCACCGTAGAGTCCTCCCCCCCCCCCGCCTTCCACGCAAGCCTCATCCATCACCCCCCCCCAATCGCACCGACAATCTCGATGCGATCACCCGCGCGCAATCGATATTGATGGTACTCGCTACGGGGCAGGATCTCTTCGTTCACTTCCACCGCAATGCGCTTCCCGACAATGCCCCGCTTCTCCAGCAAATCCGCAACGGTCGCGCCACTGGTGAATTCGTAATCCTTCCCATTCAATATGATATTCATGGAATGTTCCATATCTTTCGCCTGAACTCATGAATCCCGGAAAGGCGCTTTTCTGGAGTAACCTTTTGCCGACGGCTTCCCAGCCATGGGTGATATTCCACTCGTGGTCTCGGAATGGCTAGAACGCCCTCGGTTCGAAATCGGATTCATTGATGATGTGGGCCGAATCTCCCACGGCCCGGATGGAGAACAGCTTCTGATTGATGGCCATCTCGTCGGCACCGGCATTGGCCTGCAACCAAGCCACCGCCCCATGGATGACATTGTCTCGGTATCTCGGCATCAGGAGTCTGGCGTCCTTGATCTTTTTGACGAACTTTCGTACATCCTCGGGGCGAAGGGTGGTCTTGACCTCCACGATGACGATCTTTTCGCCATTGTGGGCAATGATGTCGAACTCGTAGGAGCGCCCTTCGCGGTTCCCCTTGACACGGTGAGATGTGTCATAGACGTGGATACCACGTTTATCGAGTAGATCGATGAGACGACCGCTGACCAGAGATTCGATCAGCCGTCCCCATTGGGTGGTGAAAAGTGCCTCGGCTTTTGCAATCCTGCGATCGGTTTCCTGCATTTGCCGGTCAGTCTCCCGCATCCTGCGATCGGTCTCCTGCATTTGCCGGTCAGTCTCCCGCATCTTCCGATCGGTTTCCCGTCCCAGTTCACGTATTATCCGAGCGGTCTCGTCCTGTCGCCGGGCAACCTCCCGTATCAATGTCCAAACGGATTCCGGGGTCGATTCTTGTATGGTAGCGGACATTATCGAATTCCTTATGATTTCATCTCGAATCCTGGAGGTGCTTTCGAAACCCCGTTGACATCACTTTTGCGGCAGAATTCGGGCAAGCTTTGCACCGTATCGACGATTCCCAGGATACAAACATTTTTATAGAGGGTCGTCAAGACTTACGGATACTGGCGATGAACATAGCCCATTCGAAGGGCTACGATGTGCTGAAAATATAAGATCCCATTGGATGGGATGCAAGCTTCAAGGCTTGGTTCCAGGGGCTAGCGAAGCTTGTGCTCGATCCGACAAAGCACGACCCGGTATTGGTAAAGCGGAATTGTCGCCTTGTAAAACTCGATCCAATCGTGAAGCCGAGCGCGGGAAAAAGCAATTAGTCCACGTATCCAGGAAGTCCCTCTTTTACCGAATTTACTTTTTCACTTTACCGGGCAACTATCCTGATACGGGGGTTAGAAAGCCATGACCTCCTTGGAACAGAAATCTTCGCTTTCACTAGTTTGTTTATTTCCCGCTCGGCTTTACGAATGAGTCGAGTTTTAACGGTTCTTTACTAACGCAGGATTATGGTTTATCGGTCCGAGGCGAAGCCTCGCTAGTGTGAGGTAAAGGAGGGAATCCCCGATTTTCCCGACAGTGGCGGGAGCTGCCGTCATCCCTTGATTTCCAATTCGGTGAGAAGATGTCTCATAAAGAGGGACGCCGTCTCTTCCATGCCCCATGAAACACCAAGGTCACGAAGTTGCGTCACGGAGAGCCCGGGATAGCCGCAGGGATCGATCCACTGGAAGGGAGTCAGATCCATCTCGACGTTCAGGGATAATCCGTGGTAGCAACATCCCCTGCGTACTCTCAGGCCCAGGGCGGCGAGTTTTCGTCCTTGCACATAGACGCCGGGGGCCCCCTTTTTGCCACCGGCTCGGATTCCGGCCTCGGAGAGTAGTCCAATCACGGAGTTTTCCAGGATCTCCACCAGCCGGCGTACCCCGATTTGTCGCCGCTCGAGATCGAAAAGGACATAGGCGACCAATTGGCCGGGACCGTGGTAGGTGACCTGGCCACCGCGATCGGTGTGTATTACGGGAATACTTTGGGGATTCTTGAGGTGTTCCGGGCGGGCGGCCTGCCCCAAGGTGAAGACCGCCGGGTGCTCCAATAACCACAGTTCATCGGCAGCATCGGAATCACGGGCATCGGTGAACGACCGCATGGCATGCCATGCGGTCTCATAGTCCACCAGCCCGAGGTGCCGCGGCAGTATGGCGGTGTTCGTGGTAAGTGGCCGGTTCGAATTGCCCATCCAGGAAAGCTTCGCCTCAAACCGATGAACCATGATTGGGGTTTGGTAAGCCGGAATAGGCGCCTTGTAAAACTCGATCCAATTGTGAAGCCGAGCGGGAAATGAACAAGGTAATCCCTCGGAATCCGGCACGACCAAGACCACCCCCCCCGCAAGGAAGATTCATTTATCGAAGAGAACATGTTAGCGCTTCGCGTCGAGACTGAAACGGGGTGGGCCTTGACGCACGCGGTTCTCTCGGGATTTTTATTTCTCCGATATCCAACCCGGCCAAGCCGAAACCAAAAGGGACTTCCGCTGGTTCCCGGGTTCCCGCTTGGGAGCGAGCGAAAATTTTTTGATCGCTTTGTTCAAGATTTTCCGGAGAAGGGACTGAATCTCTTGGAAGAGCGACGACTTCGGTAATGAAAAGCAGGCGTCTTTCTTCGGAGCGTCGGATTTCCTGCGCCGGGTGTAGGCCGGTCAAGCGGCGCGAGGCGCTTCGTCGCCGCTCGCCAGCACCCGTTCCACGGTATCGACGATGGCCTGGGTCTGGGGGTCCACCTCGATATTGACGCGGTCGCCCAGCTTCCGGCTACCGATGTTGGTACGTTTCAGGGTTTCCGGGATGAGACTGACGTCGAATACGCCATCTTTTACCTCCCCAACGGTCAGGCTGATACCATCGATGCCGATGTAACCTTTGGTAAATATATATTTGTGCAGACCCTCGGGGACCTGGAACCATATCTGGTAGTTGTTTTCGCTGGGTTCGATGCGGACAACGCGCGCGGTGGCGATGATATGGCCGGACATGGCATGGCCGCCGATCTCGTCTCCGAACCGGGCAGCGCGCTCGATGTTTACCTGATCGCCGACGGAAAGCTCCCCGAGATTGGTCACGCGTAATGTTTCATGCATGAGATCGAAGAAGGCCAGATTGCCTTCCACGCGGGTTACCGTTAGGCAGCAGCCATTGTGGGCGATGGATGCGCCGGATTTCAGGCCGTCGATTTCCGTGGCCGGGATGTCCAGTGCATACGTGCGAAAACGTTCTTTTTCCTCGATGGTAACCACTTGCGCGGTTCCTTGTACAATACCTGTGAACATAAGAAGAGTTTACCTTGTTTATCGTTGAACTCCGGGTTTCCGATGTTGTGATCGGCATCGAAAAGGCAGTAATTCGTTTATTCCCCGCTCGGCTTCGCGGATGAGTCGCCATCTACAAAACAATGATTTTTCTTCGATGCCAAATGATGATTCATCGGCTCGAAGCGAAGCCTCGCCAGTCATTACTGCGCGGATGACTGCGCAGATGGTCCCCGGCGGTCATTGTTGCGACACACATCATGCCATGGCGAAAAGCCCTGCCAATTCCCCCAAGGAATCCACCGCCGCGTCTGGTTCCGCTGTACGGATATCGAGGCCGTGATTGTATCCGTAAGTAACGCAGATTACCCGAAAACCCGCTGCCCTTGCTGCCCTGATATCCGATACGGAGTCCCCCACCAACAGGGAATCCGTCGCTTTCACGCCGAAATGGTTGGCCACATGGAGTAGCGGCATGGGGTCGGGCTTTTTCCTGGGCAGGCTGTTGCCGCTCAATATCATGCCGAATCTTTCGTATAGCCCCACCCGTCTCAACAGCGCGTTGGAAAAACGGGAGTGCTTATTGGTCACGCAGCCCATGGGTATGCCTCGGCGCTCGAAGAAACGAAGCGCTTCCGACACGCCGGGATAGACGATGCTGCGTTCACCGTTATAGCGTTCATAAAGATTGAGGAAGATCGGGTATGCGCGCGCGAAGAGGGCATCGTTCGGTTCGCCGTCCATCTCGCCGGTCAAGGCGCGACGCACCAGGCGCTCGACGCCATTGCCGATCCATTGGCGTATTCTGGCTTCGCCATGGGGTTGCATGTCGACCCGGATCAACATCTGATCGACGCTTTTGGTAATATCCGGCACGGAATCGACCAGCGTCCCGTCCAGGTCGAATATGACGAGTTTCGGTATGGGAAATATCATGGAGGGTATTTTCACCGATTGTGTAGTGGATGTGTCGAAGATTCTTGTCGATATCGAATCAGCACGGAGGCTGAACCAGTACCTTTCATCCTCGGGAAGGATGGGACACAATATATTGGCCCGCCTGGGCGGGCAAGCGACCAGGAAATACTGCGATGCCTTCGGCCATGGAACCTTCGGTCATAGAACAGGATAACCATAAGACAACCATAGGATAACCATAATGCGCACACGATTTTGCGGAGAAATCAACGAATCTTTTATCGATGAATATGTCGTTGTCTGCGGGTGGGTTCATCGACGGCGGGATCACGGTGGTGTCATCTTCGTCGATCTGAGGGATCGGGAAGGGATCGTGCAGGTGGTATTCGACCCCAAGGCCTCCGGTGATGCCTTTCGCACGGCAGAACAGGTGCGAAACGAATTCGTCCTGCGGATCGAGGGAAGGGTGCGTATTCGCCCGGATGGTACGGAAAATCCCGATATGCAGACAGGGTCGGTGGAGGTTCTGGGGAAGGAACTTGTCATTCTCAACAAGGCGGAAACACCTCCATTCCAAATCGATGACGAGGATGTTCATGAAGAAACGCGTCTGAAGTTTCGCTATTTGGATCTTCGCCGTCCGTTCATGCAACAGAGGTTGTCGATTCGCGCACATATTACCCGAACATTGCGTGGATTTCTGGATGAACACGGTTTCCTGGACATCGAAACCCCGATGCTGACGCGGGCAACTCCCGAAGGTGCCCGCGACTATCTGGTACCGAGTCGCACCCAGAAGGGTCGATTCTTCGCCTTGCCTCAGTCTCCCCAGTTGTTCAAGCAACTCTTGATGATGAGTGGCTTCGATCGCTATTACCAAATCGTGCGTTGCTTTCGGGACGAGGATCTACGGGCCGACCGGCAGCCCGAGTTCACGCAACTGGATATAGAGGCATCTTTTTTGGAGGAAGAGGACATCATGGGTCTGACGGAGGCCATGGTGAGGAAGGTGTTCGCCCAGGTGCTGGAGGTGCAGCTTCCGAATCCGTTTCCACGCATGAGCTACCACGAGGCCATGAGTCGTTACGGGAGCGATAGACCGGATCTTCGCATTCCATTGGAACTGGTGGAAGTGGGTGATCTGATGCGATCGGTAAAGTTTACGGTGTTTTCCGGACCGGCCAATGACCCGCACGGGCGCGTTGCGGCGTTGCGGGTTCCGGGCGGCGGTGACATGGCGCGCTCCGTTATCGATAAATATACGGAATTCGTCGCCATCTATGGGGCAAAAGGGCTTGCATACATCAAAGTGAACGACTCGTATGCGGGTCGGGATGGGTTACAATCGCCCATCATAAAGTTTTTGTCCGACGATGTTCTCACCGAGTTGATGACACAGACGGGGGCGAAGGGTGGTGATCTGATTTTCTTCGGCGCGGGAAAGCAGCAAACGGTGAATGAATCGATGGCTGCATTGCGCATCCGTCTCGGTAACGATCTCGGACTCGTGGAATATGGGTGGCGTCCCCTATGGATAGTGGATTTTCCCATGTTCGCCTGGAACGACGACGAACAACGCTGGACGGCAGAGCACCATCCTTTCACGGCACCTGCGACCAACAACATGGATCTACTGGAAGCGGCCCCCCGTGATTGTCGTTCGCGGGCCTATGACATGGTATTGAATGGTACCGAACTCGGTGGTGGCTCGGTGCGTATCCATCAGGTCAAAACGCAACTTACGGTCCTCAAGATCCTCGGCATCGAGGAGAAAGAGGCCAGGCAGCGATTCGGATTTCTACTGGAGGCGCTGACTCACGGTTGCCCGCCCCATGGCGGCATTGCATTCGGTCTGGACCGACTCACGATGCTGATGACCGGTGCTCCCTCGATTCGAGAAGTGATTGCCTTCCCGAAAACCCAAACCGCCCATTGTCCCCTCACGGATGCGCCCACGATGGCCGAAGAACGCCAACTGCGGGAGCTTGGGATCCGCCTGCGAGGCGCCGAGTTGTTGAACCAATCTCGCTAGCGAAGCCTCGCCAGGCATCAGCCACATCAACGAAAAATGCCCGTTCCGTGAAAACGGATCGGGCAATAATCACCAATGGCTGGGTTCTTGTTGATTGTTCGAGCGCTGCTTGCCGAATCAGCCGAATTCGGATCGTCGAAGTCGGATCGCGAAAAGAGCTTGAATTCCAGGTGGAGTCTCTCCGGTGGTGAGATCCGATCCTAAGCGGCTTGGAGCGGAATTGCATTCCGCGTGCGAATGATGCGGTTTTGTTCGTCGAGGTAGGCAATGGTAGGTTTGAAACGGGCAGCCTCATTCTTATCCATACCCGCGTAGGCGCAGATGATCACACGATCACCCGGGTTGGCTTTATGCGCGGCGGCGCCATTTACCGAAATAATTCCCGATCCCTTTTCGCCCAAGATTACATACGTGGTAAAACGCTCTCCGTTCGTCACGTTATAAACCTGGATCTGTTCGTATTCCCGAATGTCCGTGGCTTGGAGCAAACCCGCATCGATTGCGCAGGAACCATCATATTCCAGCTCGGAATGCGTAACGCGAGCGTTGTGTAATTTTGCCTTGAGCATGGTCAAATACATGTAAGCGGCTTCCTCTTGAACCCATTTATAGTAAGAACCCGTTTATAGTAATAAAAGAGGCGCCGATTATGCGGGAAATAGGATAGCCATTCAAGCCATATTCGCGGTCCATACTTGATCTCCAATGGGACAAAGCAATTTTCAGGCCCATGATGGATTCCAGGGCTTTTTCCTGGATCATGCTCGGGAAAAGTGGTTCTCCTTCCTCGATGGGAAAAGGCCATAAGCCAGAATATCGGCACTCGCCGAGAGCGCAAGAACCGCCATTTTTGCGGTGCCATTGGCTTTTTGCGTCGCAACATTTCCCGGAGACGCCGCAATCATGCCACAAGATGGTAGAATCCCCCCATGGATATTTCCCGAATTTTCGATCCCTTGAACGAGATCCAACGTGAAGTGGTCAGCACACCATCGAAACACACGTTGGTATTGGCGGGTGCAGGCAGCGGCAAGACCCGCGTGTTGGTTCATAGAATCGCCTGGCTGGTGGCGACCGGCAAGGTCGCACTCCAAGGGGTTCTTGCCGTTACCTTCACCAACAAGGCGGCGACGGAGATGCGTTCCCGGATCGAGGCGATGCTTGGCCATTCGCCGGGAGCCATGTGGGTTGGTACCTTTCACGGACTTGCGCACCGGATGCTCCGTCTGCATTGGCGAGATACGGATCTCCCGGAAGGGTTCCAGATTCTCGACGGGGAGGATCAATTGCGCATGATTCGCCAGGTGATTCGCGGTATGTCCCTGGATGAAGCCAAATGGCAGCCAAAGCAGGCGCAACGGTTCATCAATTCCCAAAAGGACGAGGGGTTGCGACCCGAGCACGTAGATGATCATTCCGATGAATGGGTGACGCGAATGCGTGACATCTACCAGGCCTATCATGAGGCTTGTCTGCGAGGCGGCCTGGTGGATTTTGCCGAACTTTTGCTGAAGGCCCATGAGTTGCTGCGGGAGCGCGACGATCTATTGGCCCACTATCAGGGACGCTTCTCGCATCTTCTGGTAGATGAGTTTCAGGACACCAATGCCGTCCAGTACGCATGGATTCGTTTGATGGCAGGAGATACGGGTCACCTTTTCATGGTGGGCGACGATGATCAATCCATCTACGGCTGGCGCGGTGCCCGCATCGAGAATATCCATCGATTTTCCCGCGATTTTCCCAATGTCCGCACACTTCGTCTGGAACAGAATTACCGATCCAGCGGCAATATCCTGGCGGCGGCCAATGCCGTGATCGCGAACAATCGGAGCCGTTTCGGCAAAAATCTCTGGACCAATACCGGAGATGGTGATCCGGTTCATCTTTATGTGGCATTCAATGAGAGGGAAGAGGCGGCGTTCGTCGTGGATCGGATCCGGCAATGGATCGACAACCATGGTCGACGGAACGATATCGCCGTGTTGTACCGCGTCAGCGCCCAATCCCGCGTATTCGAAGAAAGGCTATTCGTCAAAGGTATCCCATACCGGGTCCATGGGGGACTTAGGTTTTATGAACGACTCGAGATCAAGGATGCACTGGCCTATTTGAGGCTCATGGTGAATCGCCATGACGACGCCGCGTTCGAGCGCGTCGTGAATCAACCACCGCGGGGGATTGGAGCACGCACGCTGGAGTCGATACGGGAAAGATCCCGCGGGGAGGGGGCATCTTTGTGGGCGACGGCGGAACTGTCGATGGAGCAGGGTGAACTTGCGTCCCGAACCGGTGGTGCCATCGCTTCCTTCCTAAGCCTGATAAATGGTCTTGCGGACACCCTCTCCGCCGGGATATCGTCGGAACCGTTACATGAAATCGTGGACAAAACGATCCAGAAGACGGGGTTGTTGCTCCATTACAAAACAGACAAATCGAATCGCGGCGAGGCGCGCCTGGAAAATCTCGCCGAGCTCATATCGGCTGTTCGACAATTCGAACGCGATACGACCATGGACGACAACGGCAATCCAAACGAGGCGGCAAACCCACTAGCGGCGTTCCTTGCCCATGCGGCCTTGGAGTCAGGTGAAAGCGAGGGAGAAGAGGATTGTGTGCATCTGATGACCTTCCATGCGGCCAAGGGTTTGGAATTCCCCATGGTTTTCCTATGTGGGCTCGAGGAAAACCTGTTTCCCCACCAGCGCAACGTATCGAGCCCGCAAAAACTGGAAGAGGAACGCAGGCTCTGTTACGTGGGGATGACGCGGGCGCAGCGAACCCTATATCTTAGCTATGCCGAAAATCGTCGCCTGCACGGTGCCGATTATCGTCAACGTCCCTCCCGGTTCATTGCGGAAATCCCGACTTCGCTGATAGAGGAGACAAAGGCGCGGGGTATCGAGACGAAAACCATCAAAACCAATCGGGGACGATTCCGGGCGAGATCGGTCATGCCCCCGAAAATTCCCAAAAAGACCATTCCAGCCGCGCGCAACACCGAACAATGGTCTCCCGGTCGGCAGGTAGTGCACCCTCGTTTCGGAAAGGGCGTGATCTTGAGCTATGAAGGCGAAGGCGCGCATGCACGGGTACAGGTAAACTTTCCGGGAGTCGGCTCGAAATGGTTGGTGATCCGCTATGCCAGGCTACAGGCCGTATGAGCAGCCGACCCGTGTCGATGAATCTCGATATCGATTTCAATCGAACGATAAAGCCGGAATGCGGCACTATTTCCGGATTACCGTACTTGTCGCAACTCGATTCGTTCGAAACCGTCAAAGGAAATCACCCGCGAAGCTTGTGCTCGAACCGACAAGGCACGAGCCGGTATTGGTAAAGCGAAATCGGTGCCTTATAAGACTCGATCCAATTGTGAAGCTGAGCGGGAAATAAGCAAATAAGGGCGAGATAACCGATATGCTACACGTTGCCGAACATCTGGAACCCTATAAAGCGAAGCGTCATGCAGCAGAACGTCGAGCCACCTATGAAGACGTATTGCGCGCCCCACCGGAACGGGTCGCCGAGATCATCCATGGGCGCCTGTATACCCACCCGCGTCCCGCGTCTCGCCATGCCCTGGCAGGTTCGTCCCTGGGCGTTATCATTGGCAATCAATATCACCGCATGGACAATGGTAGCCCTGGCGGCTGGTGGATCTTGTATGAACCCGAGCTACATCGAGATAACCAAATACTGGTGCCGGATCTGGCCGGTTGGCGACGCCGACGGATGCCGGAATTCCCCGACGCGCCGTATTTCGAATTGGCCCCGGATTGGGTTTGCGAGGTGTTGTCGCCATCCACCGCCCGCATGGATCGCGTGTTGAAAATGCCCCTGTATGCACAGTTCGGCGTTGGGCACCTGTGGTTGCTCGACCCCAAGCTACAGACCCTGGAGGTGTTCGAATCGCGGGAAGACAAATGGTTTCTATGGGGCACCTTCCAGGAGAACGACACCGTGGCCGCGGCCCCTTTCGATGCCTTGTCTTTCGGCTTGGGCGCGTTGTGGCCGTGAGCAATAGAGTTCGTTCGAAGTCGGGGCTTGTTCGAAACCATCAAAGGAAATCAACGAAATTAAGGACGAGATAACCGATATGCTACACGTTGCCGAACATCCGGAACCCTATAAAGCGAAACGTCATGAAGCAGAACATAGAGCCACCTATGAAGATGTATTGCGCGCCCCACCGGAACGGGTCGCCGAGATCATCCATGGGCGCCTGTATACCCACCCGCGTCCCGCGTCTCGCCATGCCCTGGCAGGTTCGTCCCTGGGCGTTATCATTGGCAATCAATATCACCGCATGGACAATGGTAGCCCTGGCGGCTGGTGGATCTTGTATGAACCCGAGCTACATCGAGATAACCAAATACTGGTGCCGGATCTGGCCGGTTGGCGACGCCGACGGATGCCGGAATTCCCCGACGCGCCGTATTTCGAATTGGCCCCGGATTGGGTTTGCGAGGTGTTGTCGCCATCCACCGCCCGCATGGATCGCGTGTTGAAAATGCCCCTGTATGCACAGTTCGGCGTTGGGCACCTGTGGTTGCTCGACCCCAAGCTACAGACCCTGGAGGTGTTCGAATCGCGGGAAGACAAATGGTTTCTATGGGGCACCTTCCAGGAGAACGACACCGTGGCCGCGGCCCCTTTCGATGCCTTGTCTTTCGGCTTGGGCGCGTTGTGGCCGTGAGCAATAGAGTTCGTTCGAAGTCGGGGCTTGTTCGAAACCATCAAAGGAAATCAACGAAATTAAGGACGAGATAACCGATATGCTACACGTTGCCGAACATCCGGAACCCTATAAAGCGAAACGTCATGAAGCAGAACATAGAGCCACCTATGAAGATGTATTGCGCGCCCCACCGGAACGGGTCGCCGAGATCATCCATGGGCGCCTGTATACCCACCCGCGTCCCGCGTCTCGCCATGCCCTGGCAGGTTCGTCCCTGGGCGTTATCATTGGCAATCAATATCACCGCATGGACAATGGTAGCCCTGGCGGCTGGTGGATCTTGTATGAACCCGAGCTACATCGAGATAACCAAATACTGGTGCCGGATCTGGCCGGTTGGCGACGCCGACGGATGCCGGAATTCCCCGACGCGCCGTATTTCGAATTGGCCCCGGATTGGGTTTGCGAGGTGTTGTCGCCATCCACCGCCCGCATGGATCGCGTGTTGAAAATGCCCCTGTATGCACAGTTCGGCGTTGGGCACCTGTGGTTGCTCGACCCCAAGCTACAGACCCTGGAGGTGTTCGAATCGCGGGAAGACAAATGGTTTCTATGGGGCACCTTCCAGGAGAACGACACCGTGGCCGCGGCCCCTTTCGATGCCTTGTCTTTCGGCTTGGGCGCGTTGTGGCCTTGATCCGTAAAACCCGATTCATTTGCGAAGCCGAGCGGGAAATAAACGAATTAGCTGAACCGACTCCCTAATAAAATCCACCTCGATAAGATACCTCGATGAAAACCCATTCGGATGCCGATCTGGTGACAATCCCGCTCCGTCCACAAACGGTTGCTGGAAAAGTACCCTCGAAAGATGACGCCGTTTCGCTATTACGCGGCTTTTATCTGGGAGATTCCGAAATATCCCAAACGGAGGAATCCGTCCACGGGCAATATCTGCCGGCATTTCTCAGCCCTTATCGGGATGAATCCACGCTACGCCATGATTACCCATTATTCGTTGCCTCTCCGAGTGATGCCCCTTCTTCGATCAGCGGAACACGGGCACCACTTCCCGGCCACGATGAAAAAGGCAATTCGGGTCAACTCGGCATCTTCCCCCTGCCGGGTCTTTTCAAGAACCTCATGGCCGATTTCCCGGCGGAGACCAACCAGCGTCGATTGTTGCAAGAAAACCTGATCCGTCTGGAAAAACACGTAATCGGGATCATCGATCAAGGCACCGGGATGCCGCAAGACGCCAATGCGGTGCTGAGCCGGGCCGCATCGAGACTCCTGGATTCTCTGCGCCTTGGGGAAAAACAACATGAGCAACTCGAGGCAGGATTGGAGCAACTCGCAAAAAGGATGCCCGCGGGGCATTTTCTGCCCTTCAACCAGCACATTCCCCTTCATATCCTGGCCCATATGGCCAAACTTCGTTTTCTCTCCCAATACCAAAAGACCCTGGATGAAGTAAAGCGACTGGCCACCGGGCTTGCCGCGCTACTCGAGATAGAGCAAAACAAATCCATCGAGGCCATCGAACCCAAGATGGTCCTGGGCAGCATTGGTCCCAGCGGAAACCGCTTCATGGACCCCCTCGCGCTATCCAACCTCATGGATCACAGCCAGGGCTCCCGAAATATGCCGCCCGAAAGGGTTCAGCGTGTGCGCGAAACCCTGCAAATCCTGGAAGGCGAGCGGATAACCGATGTGGGCTCGTCCCGATTGACGCTCGTTCGCGGCATCACAACGGACGAAGCATGGGGACTTTCCGGTGCCCTCCTGCCGCCCGATCTCTCCGCGGAATGGGAACTTCAACAATCACCGGACCCATTCGCCACCGCATTGGCCATTTTCGACGAACAGGCCAGCGCGCTTGTCCGACTCGTGCGCGCCATGCGCATCGCGTCCCTGGAACTCGATGACACCTACGACCCCAAGATCCACGACCCATGGTTCGAGGACTTCGACTGGCTCGCGCTCTCCGAAGAGGAATCGAAACTGGCACCCATCGTGGTATTGGTCGGTTCCGCTGCCAACGTGGCCCGTAACGGACTCTCCGGTCTGTCCCGGCTGCTACGCTCCGATCGCCCCATACAGGTACTCCTGGAAGTGAATCCGATCACCGACCCGGGAATCGAGCCGGAAATCGAAAGCGATCACATCGTCTCCAATCACAGTCGCATGGAAATGGGATACCTCGGCATGAGTTATCGCCAGGCCACCATCACGCAATCCTCTGCCACGCGACCGTTACACCTGCTGGAAAGCTTCGCCATGGCGCTCCAAAGAGAGCGACCGGCCCTTCACATCCTGGGGCTGGGGTATTCGGCCCCCGAAAACAACCAACGGCCGCTGTCGCCATGGCTCATGGAAAGCGCCGCCGTGGAAAGTCGCGCCCATCCGCTCTTTCACTACGACCCGGAGATTGGCGGCAAATGGCAGGTCCCCTTATCCCTCGACCACAATCCCGCACCGGCATCCGACTGGCCCGCCTATCCCCTTCAGTACCGCACGGAAGATGGCACGGTCACCGAAGTCGAAATGACCTTCGGATTCATCGATTACGCCTTGTTGCATCCCTGCTGGTGGCGTCATTTCCATCCGGTACCGGATACGCTCGATGCCAAAGAGATCATGCACCTCGATGACTACCTGGCCCTGGAACCCGAGCAAATAAAAAATCGACTCCCCTTCCTCTGGGCCGTATACGACGATCAAGGCAGGGGGACAAGACTGCGCCGCCTCATCGTATCCCGGGCGCTCATCCTGGCATGCTTCGACCGCCGGGAATTCTGGCGCACGCTCCAGGCGCTCGCTGGCGTGCATAACCGCCACGTGGAGATCGCCGTGGCGCGGGCAACCACCGAAGCCAGGGACAAGGCCGAAAGGCAACAGGCAACCCTTATCGCCGAACATCGCGCCGAGTTGGCCAGGGTACGCCAGGAGGCCGGGGCCGACGCCCTGCGACGACTCACCGAAACCCTGTTGACCATGGACGTCGTCTCCACACCCATCGCATCCGCCGACTCCGACACCATCCCGCCATCATCCGCGGCGGAGGAGGGCCCGCTCGGTGAGCAGAGCGGAAACCAGGAGATCGGCATCGCCCCCGAATCCGTTCCCCAATCCGCCTCCGAAGCCCCCTCCGAATCCGATCCCGAGCCCACCGCCGAACCCTGGATCGACACCCCCCTTTGCACCACCTGCAACGAATGCACCGATTTGAATCCGAAACTATTCGTCTACAACGAAGACAAACAGGCCGAAATCGGAGACTTGACAGCGGGCACCCATGACGATCTGGTCAAGGCCGCCGAGATATGCCCCGCCCAGTGTATCCATCCTGGCATACCCACGTGAAGAGACCAACCCAGGAAGGCGAGAAGGTATACTTATCCCCCAACCCGGCCTAGCTGGAACCAAAAATCCCTCTATTTCAACTACGTCTGTCATTTCGACCGTAGGGAGAAATCTTCAAGACCGAGATAGATTCAGCGCCCAAGATTTCTCGCTGCACTCGAAATGACATTTTTTCTGATTTTTTTGATCGTTTCGTCGAAAGATTTCTCAGGTAACGGACTGGATTTCCCTGTTTTGGCGCAGGAATCCGGGTTACCAATCTTCGGAGGCACCCGTGAAGCTCAAGAAATTTCGTGTTTACAACTTCCGCAACATCGTCGACTCGGGCTGGGTCGAGATGGACGACATCATCACGCTGGTGGGCAAAAATGAGTCCGGCAAGACCTCGCTGCTCCAGGCGTTGTGGAAATTCAATCCGCGCAAGGACCATCCGTATAATCTTGATCGGGAATGGCCGCGCGGCCGCCGCAAGGAACGCTCGCCCGAGCAGGTGGTCATCGAGACCGAGTTTGACTTCGATAAGGAAGAGCGGGCTGAATTGGCCGGGATCCATGAATCGGTGGCGTCGATTACCGGTGTCCGGATCAGGAAAAATTACAAAGGGACCTTCACCTATACCTTTCTGCCAACGCAACCTATCGACAGTGATGATGCCGAGTGAGCGAACAGTCACGATATCGAATGGGTTATCAGCGTAATCGAAGAAAAGATAGGCGCGCCGCCTTCCGATTTCTCCAGTGATTTGAAAGCCCAATACAAGCAAGTGCTGGCGCGGTTCACTCAGAAAATCCGGGAAAATGGCGGGAGTACCTATGCCATTGAGTATGCCGATGCCTTCAAATCGAAAATTGTCGAACTCCGTTATCCGCAAGAACCACCTCTTCAGGCTGATCAGGGAACCATCGCCGCACACTTGCAAGCCATCGGATCGTTTATTCGTCCGTGGGGCATCAAATGGTTGAATCAAAAGCTGGATGCCGTGGTATCGGAGCTAAAGATCAAACTATCACTGGGACGAGCAATTAACATGCTCCATGAGTGGTTGCCCACATTCATCTATATGGACAACTACCGCATCTTCACGGGAGAGGCCCATCTGGACCAGGTTCAACAGCGGTTCCACAACCAGCAACCAACCGATGAGGACTATACGATTCGCCTTATCATGGAACAGGCCGGTCTCGATCTGGGCGAAGAGGTCGAGAAGGGCAACGCGCAAGATCGCAAACAACGCATGCTCAATATGAAGACCGCGAGCCGAACGTTGACAAAGAAGGTAGCGCACCGATGGTCTCAAAAAGAGTACGAAATAGACTTCGACGCCGACGGCCAACAGTTGATTATGTTTACAAAAGACACGGGCTCGGATGCTCTCGTTCGGCTTGAGGAACGCTCGAAAGGTTTTCAGTGGTTCTTCTCCTTCGACATGCTGTTCATGGCGGAGACCGGCGGCGAATTCAGGAATGCCGTTATCCTGCTGGATGAGCCGGGGCTCCATCTGCACGCGCAGGCGCAGCGCGATCTGCTGAGGCGGATGCGGGCGTATGCCAAGGACAATCAGTTGGTCTATACGACGCACCTGCCGTTCATGGTGGATTCCACCCGGCTGGACAACATCCATATCTGTGAGGAAAAGCC
Source organism: uncultured Thiotrichales bacterium (assembly GCA_964610175.1). Lineage (GTDB taxonomy): Bacteria > Pseudomonadota > Gammaproteobacteria > HK1 > HK1 > CAZSVE01. The sequence goes on along the minus strand of CAZSVE010000023.1, from coordinate 6,163 downwards.
GAAGGAAGGCGTCAAGGTGCACCAGGACTGGGCAGCAGCCGGGCGAGATGCCCGTTTCACGCTACAGGCTGCCCTGGGTTTTTCCTGGAGTCAGTCGCTCTTCGTGGGGCAATACAACCTCGTGGTGGAAGGCGTCACCGACTTTTGGTTCCTGACCACGCTCTCCGAGCTCCTGCGTCAGGCCGAAGAAAAAGGGCTGGACGAGGAACTGGTGATTACCCCCGCCGGTGGCGCCAGCAAGGTTGCGTACGTCGGAACCATTCTGCGCGGTCAGGAGCTTCAAGTCGCGGTGCTCCTGGATTCCGACCACGAGGGGGAATCAGCGTATGAACAACTGGTGCATCAGTGGATTCTGGAAGACAGTCATGTCCTCATGCTCGGCCCTGTGCTCGGGGTCGAGGGTAACCGCTGCCTGGAAGACATGTTCGCGGAGGCGTATTACCTGGGCTTTGTCCGGGCGGCGTACAGGAAGGAATTGGGCGAAAAGGAGCTATCGGTACCGCCGCAGGGTAAACGTTCCATTGTGCAGCGCGTGGAAGCTGCCTTGAAAACGCTCGGCATCGAACGGTTCAACAAGGGCCGCGTGGCCAAGCGGATCATGGGGGATCTGGCCGGGAAATCATTGGGTGATTTGCCTTCCGGGACCGGCGATAACTTTGCCAGGGTAATTGCGGAAATAAACCGGCTGGTAACGAAATGGCGCGGTGAGAAAAGTGGCGAATAGACTGGACAAACCGCCCAAACTCCAATGTTCCCGGTTCTTCATAATAGTAGAAAATCACCGATGATTTTCATGACGCCTTGCATTCCAAGTGCTCTTTAGTCATCGCTTCTCTCGATCCATCCCCCGGTAGGTGATGGCCTCGGTAATGTGGGCGGTTTGGATGTCGTCGACACCGGCAAGGTCGGCGATGGTGCGTGCCACCTTGGATATCCGATGCCAGGCCCGTGCCGAAAGTCCCAGACGCTCCGTGGCCATTTCCAATAAACGGGCGTTATGGTCATCGAGCACGCAATATTCCTCCACCTCCCGCGTGCCGAGCCAGGCATTGGGTTTCCCGCTCCTCGCCAATTGGCGTTGCCGGGCCTGCTCGACTCGGGCGCGTACCCTGATCGAAGTCTCGCTGCCTTGTGGATTCCTGTCGCGCAACGCCCCCCGCTCCACGGGCGGGACCTCTACATGCATATCGATTCGATCGAGTAGGGGGCCGGAAATTCGCGTCCGGTAGCGATGCACCTGATCGGCGCTGCAATGACAGCGATCGCTCCCATCCCCCAAATAGCCGCACGGACATGGGTTCATGGCCGCCACCAATTGGAATCGGGCCGGGAATTCGGCCTGATGGGCGGCCCGCGAGATCACGATGCGTCCGGACTCCAGGGGTTCGCGCAGCACCTCCAGCACCCGGCGGTCGAACTCGGGGAATTCATCCAGGAACAATACGCCGTTGTGAGCCAGGGAGATCTCTCCGGGCCGCGGCTGACTACCGCCCCCCACCAGCGCCACCCCGGAGGCCGTGTGGTGCGGGGCGCGAAACGGGCGTTGCCCCCAGGTCCCCAGTGGAAAGCCGGATGTCGCCACCGACTGTACGGTGGCCGACTCCAATGCCTCCTGTTCGGTCATGGAGGGCAAGATGCCGGAGAGACGACTAGCCAGCATGGTCTTTCCCGTGCCCGGGGGGCCTATCAACAACAGGTTATGGGCCCCGGCGCTGGCAATCTCCAGGGCGCGCTTTGCCTGATATTGACCGCGCACATCGGAAATATCCTCTTCCCGATCCCGGGAGCGCGCGACCCTGACGCCGACATGGCAGGGCAGGGGATTGGTGCCGATAAGATGCGCGCAGACCTCGAGCAGGGTCCCCGCGGGAATTATCCTTGCATCCTCCACGAGGCCGGCCTCGGTGGCGTTCTCCCGAGGAACGATAAGGGCCCGTTTTCCATCGCGGGCATTCAAGGAGGCCGTCAACGTCCCACGCACCGGGCGCAGCGCCCCCGTCAGGGCGAGTTCTCCCACGAATTCATGGCCGTGTAGGGATTGCACCGGAATCTGCCCGGATGCCGCCAGGATGCCCAGGGCAATCGGAAGATCGAAGCGTCCCCCTTCCTTGGGCAGATCGGCGGGAGCGAGGTTGATGGTAATGCGCCTGGTGGGGAACTCATGGCGCGTATTCATGATGGCGCTGCGTACCCGATCCTTGCTTTCCTTGACGGCGGTCTCCGGCAATCCGACCATGGACCATGACGGCATCCCCCCCGTCATGTGGACCTCCACGGTGACCAGTGGTGCCTCGATCCCAAGTTGGGCACGGCTGTAGACGATAGCGAGTGACAATTCGGGCGCCCTGGTTCCGGGATCAGGTAAAAAAGGACTCTGGCGAAGCTTCGCTGGAGTTTCGTAACGAGAGCCTCGTCGGATAGCGGGCTGCCGTTCCCGGCCATCCTCTCTCCGCGGTCTCGGTAGTGTGGCCCGGTTCCGGCAAACGTAACGATCTCGACAGCCCCGGCGACAGCAATGCCATCTGCCACGTGGCGATCATACACCCAGGGAAGCGTCGCCTCGAACCGATGAAGCTTCCCTGGACAAAAAATATTCGAACATGCCCATGAAGTAGTGAAATGCGCCAATTCCAGGAAAATCCAGGTTGCGGCTTTGCCACGCGAAGCGCTTTGTGGTAAGTAGCATCCACTGATGTGGAAACAAAGTAAAGGTAAAAAAACAATGCCGAATCCGAAACCATCCGAAGAGAAAGAAGAAGTCGCCATGCCGACGGAAGCGCCGTCTCCTGCATTGTCCGCGGGAGAGATCTTCCAGGATCGCTTGCGAGATGGCGCCCAGGGACCGTCGATGATCGTGGTCCCGGCGGGAGAATTTCTCATGGGTTCGCCGAGGGGTGAACCCAATCACCATCCCGATGAGAGTCCCCTCCACCAAGTGGAGGTTCCGAGCTTCGCCCTTGGCATCACCACGGTGACCTTCGAGGATTATGATCGTTTCGCCATGGATACCGGGCGCAAGTTCCCGGAAGATCGGGGATGGGGACGTGGAAAGCGACCGGTGATCTTCGTCAGTTGGACGGACGCCATGGCCTACGCGGCCTGGCTGTGCCGACAAACCAGCGAGAGATACCGTTTGCCCAGCGAGGCGGAATGGGAATACGCGGCCCGTGCCGGAACCACTACCCCTTTTTCCACGGGCCATTGCATCGGGACCGATCAGGCCAATTATGATGGCAGCGTCGATTATGCCGGTTGCGGGGCGAATACCGGCGTATATCGGGAAAAGACGTTACCGGTGGGTTCTCTCCCGGCGAATCCCTGGGGTCTCAAAGACATGCATGGCAATGTGTTCGAATGGACAGCCGATTGCTGGCATCCCAATTACCACGGCGCCCCCACCGACGGCAGCACCTGGGGGATGAACCATGGAGAGGATTGTCTACACATCGTTCGCGGCGGGTCTTGGTTCAATGTCCCGGCCTATCTCCGGTCAGCCTTTCGATTCTGGTTTTATGCCGACATCACCAATAACAACCTCGGCTTTCGCCTCGCCAGGGATCTTTCGCCTTGATGGCGCGCCCGGAATCGGGAGCAATCCTCGAGCGCTCCCCTCCTTGGTTGAGGATTTATTCGATTTCTTCGTGATCGCCGGATAGGAGAATGGCCGCATAGGAAAATCCACATTGGCGGCCAAGGCGATCGCCGATCCCGGCATCCGAAGTCTTCGCCGAGGCTGATCGGTTGCTCGGACGAGCACCGTCCACTTCAGTCCGCGCACTCGCGCCGAATTCCTCGCGGCCATCGAGTACTATGAAACGTGTCGGCCCGGACTGAGGCGGCGCTTTCGTTTGGCGGTAGAAGTCGAACTCAATCGCATCCGCGAAATGCCATTCGGATTCCGTATTCCCGAGCAGCGCCGAATCAATGGGAACCGACCAATGGCAAAGGGATCTCGCTGGTATCTCAGGATGCTTTCCCGCCAGCCGCCGCTACCTCACGATAGATCGCGGCATCCTCTTTCCGAAAGCAGCAGATAATGATCTCCTGGAATCGATGTTCATATTCGCCGAGGATGTCAAGGGCGATCCCGGCGGCACCCGGTTTCGGATAACCGTACACCCCGGTGCTGATGGCCGGGAAGGCGATGCGCGCAATGCCCCGTTGCAGCGCCACTTCCAGGGTGTTTCGGTAACAATTTGCCAGTAACTCCGGCTCGCCGGCATTGCCACCCGTCCACACGGGGCCAACGGTATGGATCACCCACTTGGCGGGCAACTGGAAACCGGGCGTGATTTCGGCATTTCCCGTGGCGCAACACCCGATCCGCCGACAGGTCTCCTTGAGTTCCGGGCCCGCGGCGCGATGTATGGCACCATCGACGCCGCCACCGCCGAGCAACGTGGTGTTTGCGGCGTTGACAATGGCCTCCACATCCAGCCTGGTAATATCGTGCACCATGATGGTAATCATTTGTCTTCCCCCAATTGCTCATCGAAACCGGATCATTTCATATCGCTTCACCGAATGTTTTTGCCAATTTTGCTTTGGCCGATGCTGGGTCATGCTTTGTGAGTTCGAGGCGAAGCCGCGCCAGGGTTTCGCCGAACCCTTGCCCTCCACGAGGCTCTCCGGGATTTTTCCATCTGATTTTTCACCTTCAAGAGGAATCCCCCCGAATCCACGGCATCATCTCCCGCAGGCGTTCCCCCACCTGTTCCATGGGGTGCTCGCGCGTCAGGCGCCGCACGGCCTTCATCACGGGTGTGCCGGTCTGATTCTCCAGGATGAATTCCCGCGCGAAGGCGCCATTTTGGATCTCGGCCAGGATGCGCTTCATCTCTTCGCGCACCCGCTCGTCGACGATGCGGGGACCGCGCGTGATGTCGCCGTATTCCGCGGTGTTGGAGATGGCCTCGCGCATACTGGCGATGCCGCCCTTGTACAAGAGGTCCACGATGAGTTTCAGTTCATGCAGGCATTCGAAGTAGGCCACCTCCGGGGCATAGCCGGCTTCCACCAGCGTCTCGAATCCGGCCCTGGCGAGAGCACTCACCCCACCGCAAAGCACGGCCTGTTCCCCGAATAGATCGGTCTCGGTCTCCTCGCGAAAGGTGGTCTCGATGATGCCGGCGCGACCGGTGCCCAGGGCGGCGGCATAGGAGAGCGCGATGGCGTGCGCCTGTTTCGATGCGTCCTGATGCACCGCGATCAAGGAGGGCACTCCGCCCCCGGCCACATAGGTGGCCCGCACCTGATGACCGATCCCCTTGGGGGCGATCATGATGACATCGAGATCCGGGCGCGGATCGATCTGGCCGAAGTGGATATTGAACCCATGGGCGAAGGCCATGGCCGCGCCCTTCTTGAGGTTCGGGGCGATGATCTCTCGATAGATGGCCGCATGGTGCTCATCCGGGGCCAGCATCATGACCAGATCGGCCTTTTCGGTGGCGGTGACCAGCGACGCTACCGGCAGGCCGGCTTCCCTGGCCCTGGATTCCGAGGCCGATCCGGGCCGCAGGCCAACGATGACCGGGACGCCGGAGTCGTAAAGATTATTGGCATGAGCGTGCCCTTGGGAACCGTAGCCGATGATGGCCACCGTGCGATTCTCGATCAGAGACGAATCGGCGTCTTTTTCGTAATAGATATTCATTGGTTCGGTTGTTCCTGTGAAAAAAGGTGTTTGTAATGACAATGGTATTTTTGGGTCCAAAGCGTTCTGGGTCTTGACGAGAATTCGTGGGTAGCATCGGTTCGGTATTAGTCGTCCTCGAGCTTTTTACCGGACCCTACGTATAGGCCGAACCAGGCGGCACCTGCGCCAACAAGGACCAATACCAAACCTGCCTGTGACGGAGTCGCGTCTTTTCCAATACCCATGAACCAATGCACGACCTGATACAATAAGACCATATTAAGTCGTTATGAAGATACGCGGGAAAATTCTCCAACTATCGACTGCCCGCGCAAGATGAATCCAGTTTTTATAGTTGTTCTCTCCAGAATCGATCTCTTCCTTTGCCGCCCGAACAGGGGTTTGGTCCAATTCTTTTTCGCGCACTGCTTCCGCAGTCTTCTAGTGATTTTTGTTTTTCCGATACCTTAATGGATATGTCATCTCGACCGGAGGGAGAGATCTTGTGCATTTGGAATTTTTCAA
>CAZSVE010000022.1:0-38724 GCA_964610175.1 uncultured Thiotrichales bacterium | reverse complement strand
ACATGGACGCCAAGATTCGTAGAAAATTACCCACGAATTTTTCTGAAGAGCCATACGCAATCATGTCGGTTCGAGGCGAAGCTTCGCTAGAACCTTGCACCGATACGGCTTTTCGGGTTTCCCATCATCGCCCCCAATTTTCGCCTCTCTCCCGGTTGCAGCGTGAAGGGTGGACGGGCATGGGCCCATCTTTCGTTATCGAACATGGCGATCCAGCCCGGTTTCCAGAAGATGGGCAAGCAGTGATTGTCGAAGACATGGACCAAATATTCGGTCTCCTGTTCCGTAAAGGGCGTACCATCTCCATGAATCACGTTGAAAGGCCGGTCTTCATGGGGAATCGTATCGAAGGGATGCCAATCGTCGAAATAGGCACCGAGAAGGGAGAGATTGACAAAAAACAGATTCTCTTCGAGCACCTCGTTGTATTCGCATGCCTCCCGCCAATAGGAAAGCCGGACGCCTCCGTTCTCCCTCCATTCCAGCGTCCAGCCCTCTCGTCCGGCAATGTCCTCCATTTCCCCTCGGGTAGAGACATCGAAGGCATCCTGCCAATGCTTATAGACGACGTCGTCGGCCCCATTGGCATCGGTGAGATTTCTGACATAACGAACACCGCTTCCCTGGAGTTTCTGCCCGATGTCCGTCTCGAGTATTTCGCGCGTCGACGATCGATTGTCGAAAAGAAAGGTCTCTCCCCCTCGATGGGGAATCGCCTGACAGCCAAGAACGAGACATCGAGGAAATCTCGACAGGTAAGACATCTCGTTGTGCGGGTAGATATAGGCATGGGAGGGCTCGTTGGCGAGAACATCGTAGATGTTTTCTCCGAACCGTGGCCGTGCACCGGTTCCACCCTGGTAGGTCATGGGTTCGTCGATGAGGATATTCCCCCACCGATCGAGCCTGCCGAGGTCATCGAGCCCCGTGTCGGTCAACAATACGGCCCCTTTTCGGGAAAAACGCCGGCGGACCTCTTTTTCCAACGCAGGCCAAGACTCGAACTCGCGACAATCGATTCGATAGTCTTCCACATCCAGGGGTGGCTCTATTTTCGAAAAGTCGGGGGCTCGAAGATCGGCATCGAGACAGATAACGGTACTCATTCCAGGCACTCTCCTTCCGGTATGATTCGGGACCCTATCGGATGTGTTTCGCTCTACCAATCATCGGACATCGGAACACACCCCGATTGCCACGGTTGTCTGCCGAAAATCCTTTCGACCATGGGAATAAAATCGGAGATGGGCAATGTGCCATAATCGGGATCGAAAGAAGTCTGATCCCAGGCTTCACTGAAATATACGGCCCGTTCGTAGAGAGGATGATGACGGAATCGTTCCCGCGCGTTGCGATCCCGTCCCCAGTGGTGCCAAAAGAAATATCCCTGGAAAACATCATGGTGTTTGATGATCCAGTAGGTATCCGGCCCCACATAGGGTTTCAGGAGTTCCGCGGCAATGGGTGCATGATTATCGGGCGTAAGGATATCGCCGATATCGTGAAACAGGGCCGCAACCACCATCTCCTCACTGGCGCCGCTCCGCAAGGCGCGGGTTGCCGTTTGCAAGGAGTGTTGGTAACGATCCACTTTATTGGAACGGTAGACGTCCCTGAGCCCCTCCAGTTGCGCGATCAGTAACTTGGGCAATCGTTCACGATAAGCCTCGAAGATCTCCGCTTCGATGCGATAATCCTCGGCGGTGGCGGTAGCCATCGAGGTATAGTCGGCTAATTTCTTCATCGGCAAACCTTATACACCCATATGCTGTAGAACAGATCCGGCTCTCCCTTGGGCAGCCCCTGAAACTTCCCGGTTTTCTCCTCCAGTCTCCACTTCCCGGCGGCCTCCAATACCTGTTGTTTTTGGCGGAAACCGAACCTGTCGTCTTCGTAGAATTCAAGACGCAGGGTAAAGATAAAGTATCCGCCCGGTTTTACGACGCGGATGATCTCTTCGAAGGCGCCCGGTGGCCCCTGCCCCGGCGAGAAGACGCCGACGGCGATGGCGGCATCGAAGCCGTCGGATGGAAATTCGAGCGCTCCCCCCAACACCTGCCGATGGAGTTCGAGATAAACATCCTTCTTGCGCGCCTCCGCCAGCATACCCTCGGAGAGGTCCATGCCGACGATGTCGCGGTAACCATGCCGGTAGAGCAATTGCCCGAACAATCCCGTCCCCGCACCCACATCCAGAAGCCTGGCCTCCTTGGCAGGGCGGTACTTTTTCAGGATATCCAGGCACCTTCGCGGGGCGACATAATCGGAGTCTTCCATGAGCCCGGTATCATAGGTCTCTGCCCACTGGTCATAGATATCGGCGATTTCCCGGGGACTCTCGGCCCGATAGAGTCGGTCTATAACGCTTTTATCCGCTCTCATCCGGTTACCCTCATATCAGCGCAATCGAACCTCTTTCATACTGCCTGTCGGCTCCTCGATTCTTTCCCGGCTTTTTCGCGGGAATCCACGATGGCCTTGTGCCGCCCGCCGAGCCTTCATGGTTCTTTGGGGCCAGCCTTGTAGGATGGGTAAAGGCGTCTTTGGTGCCGTGCCCATCACGATGCGTTACCTCTCATCCATGATGGGCACAGCGCTTCGCGCCTTTGCCCATCCTACGCAACGAATCATGCTTTGTCGGCCCGAGCACAAGCTTCGCCAAGGCCCTGCCGCCACCGGGCCTTCATGGTCATGGTCCTTTGGGGCCAGGGCGTTCCAGGTGGGCCTGCAAGCGCTCCGCCAGCACCGAAACATGGGGCTCGCTCATCATGGTGAAATGGCTCCCCGACACCACACAGACCTCCACGGAATCGGAAACGCCATGCCAGCCCCAACTGGGATCGGCAGCCGTGGCTGCCTCGTCGGGGAGGAAATCACGGCCCGATTGCAGTTCGGCGGCCCGCAGCAAGGTGATCGGAACGAGAGTCTTCTCCATCCCATATCCCTCCGCCGCTTGCAGGTTGGCCTTGTAGACCGACAACAGGCGTTTCAGTTCGCCCTCGCCGGAGATCTGCTTGCGTTCGATCAACCGCGCCAGCAGATCCGCAAACAGTTCCCGCTCATCCCGGGACCGACCCGTTCCCAGGGATGCGCCAAGGGCTTTTCCGAACACGTCGCCATAGACTCTTGCAAATCTCACGATGGTATCGAGGCCATCCCACTCGGAGACTCGCTTTTCGCTCTCCGGGATGGCAACCTGGATATCGATGATGGCCAGCAACGAGACTGCCTCCCCCTGTCGGAGCAATTGCCGCGCCATCTCGAAGGCCACCTTGCCGCCGAAGGAATAACCGCAAATCCCATAGGGTCCCCGAGGCCGAATGGTTCGCATGGCCTCGATGTGATGGAGCGCGATGTCTTCCATGCGGGTATGGGGCGCCACGTCCTCATCGAGGCCCAATGAGCGCAGGCCATACAGGGGTCGTTCCGGGCCCAGGCGGCGGGACAGCGGATAGAAATCGAAGACATTGCCGAACACCCCCGCCACGCAGAATAATGGCCGTCTATCCACGATTCCGTGACCTTCGGGCTGGATCGGGACCAGGGTAGCAGGACGAGAGTCGTCCGACACCTCTTCCGAATCATCCAGCGTCAGCGCCTCTTGCAACAGGTAATCCACCAGGGCATCCATGGTGGGATAATCGAATAGCAGCGTGGAACGCAGGGAACAATCCAGTTCGGACTTCAACCAGGCCCGGAATTCCACGGCCATCAGGGAATCCAATCCCAGATCCATGACGTTCTCACCGGGGGCGATTCCCGCCATTCCCAGGGTCTTTTCCATACGGGCCAGGAGATGATCCATCAATAGCTCCCGGCGCGCGGGCCGAGGCGCGCCATCGAGTCTCTCCAGAAAGCCAATCGGCCTCGCGCGGCTACCGGTATCGATCTCCGGTGCGACCACCTCATCGTAGAAGGCAGGTCGTCGGGGAAATTGTCGCAGCCACTTCGACCAATCCACCGGCATGACCCCGACCTGTGCGGATTGTCGTGTGGATCGGCGCCGCTCTCCCGCCCGAAGCAACTGCCCCAACACCGATAATCCTTCCATGGGGGCTATGCTGGAAAGCCCCCAGTCGAGCAATCGGTCTCGATGATCGGCGCCAAGCCTTGCCCCCATGCCCACTTCACCCCAGGGCCCCCAGTCGATACTCGATGCAGGCAATTTCAGGGCGTGGCGGTGGTGGGCCAGGGCATCCATGAAGGCATTGGCGGCGGCATAACTGCCCAACCCGTGCGATCCCAGGAGGGCGGCAAGCGAGGAAAAGCACACGAAGAAGTCCAAAGGCAACCCTCTCGTCGACAGATGCAGCAACCAGCTCCCTCGCACCTTGGGCGCCATCACCCGAGAAAATCGCGCCCAGTCCTGTTGCCAGACACTGGCGAACTCCACGACGCCCGCCCCATGGACGATGCCCGCAAGCGCTGGCATGGACTCCCCGATTTCGGTAAACAACCGCTTCACGTCATCGGCATCGGCGATATCCGCCTCGACCACCCTCACCTCGACGCCGGCGGTCTCCATGGCCGCCAACCGGGTCTCGGCCTCCGGTTTCACGCCGCTGCGCCCCACGAGCACCAGGTGTCGCGCACCCCGCGCCACCATCCACTCCGCGACCTCGAAACCCAGCGCCCCCAGACCGCCGGTAATCAGATAGCTGGCGCCTTCACGGAACGCCATGGGCCTCGAAGGGGGCCCCGTCAGCGGGCGGCGAACCAATCTCGCCACGTAACGGGTGCCATGGCGAAAGGCGACCTGCTGCTCCGGGTGCCCACTATGATCATCGACCAGTACCGAATCATCGCTCGGTGCCGTGGCCATCAATTCATCGAGCAGCCCCTTTGCCGCCTCCTCCGGCGAGGCCTCGCTGTCCAGATCCACCAGGACACAGCCCAACTCGGGATGCTCCACCCCGATCACCTTGCCAAGCCCCCACAGGGCCGATTGGGCCACGCCCGGAACCACATCGCTCCCCTTCACCGGTTGCGCCCCGCGCGTCACCAGCCACAGGGCGGGCAATTCCGGACAACTCTTCACCAGGGAGCGCACGAGGTGCGCGGCACTGGCGCAACCCATCTCGGCGGCCCGGTCCAGAGCATCGATATCGTCCGGCGTATCCGGAATATCCAGGCTCCATAGCTGAACAACGCCCCGCACCTTCGGGATCGCCCGCAACAACCGCTGAAAATGCTCCGGTGCCAGGGGGGCCACCTGGAACACCTGTTCACCGTCTTGTCGGTATTCCCGTCCGAGAGAGACGACGACACTCGCTGCCCCCCGCGACCGGAGGCCTGCCACGACCCGTTCCCCGATCCCCCGATGATCAGTAAAGATCAGCCAGTGGCCGGCAGGCAGATCCGGCAGTGCTCGATCCGACGATGCTCGATCCGACGATGCTCGAAGCGCCTTGCCACGCCATACCGGTTCATACAGCGCATCGTTCAGCGCACGTACTTCACTTCCATTATCGAGGCCGTCTCGTGACGGAAACGCCTCGCCGCTGTCCTGTAATGGAAACGCCCCACTTCGACCCCGATCCGGCGGGTCGATCCAATGGCGCCGACGCTGGAAGGGATAGGTGGGCAAGGACACCCTGCGCCGGGGATAATCCCCGTGGAACCCTGTCCAATCGATGGAAGCGCCCTGTTCGTAGAGATCGCCCAGGCTGTTCGACAATTGCCGCCAGTCGGCTGTCCCGGGCCGCAGACTGGGCAGCCACGGACCCGGCGCATCGGGCAAACATTGCCACCCCATGCCCAACAGGACGGATCCGGGACCTATTTCCACGAAGGTACCGACGCCAAGCCCGGCAATGCTTTCCATGCCTGCCGCGAATCGCACCGAATCGCGAACGTGGCGACACCAATAGGCCGGAGTGGCGTACTCGTTTGCGGCGACCTTGCCGGTGACATTGGATACCAGTGGGATTCGTGGCGCCGAGAATCGAAACTGCCCGGCGAATCGCTCGAACCCATCGAGCATCGGTTCCATGAGGGCGGAATGGAAGGCGTGGGAAACGGCAAGCCCTCTGGTCTCGACGCCAGCCGCCGAAAGCCGCTGGGAGACGACTTCGATGGCCTCGCTCAATCCGGAGATCACCACGGCCCGCGGTCCGTTGACGGCCGCGATGGAAACATCGGAAAGCCCGGAAAGGAGATCTCGAACGTACGGTTCCGAGGCCGCGACGGACGCCATTGCCCCCCTCCTGGTGCCATCCCTCGGCAACCCCTGCATCAGCCGCCCGCGTTCGGCCACGAGTTTCAGGCCATCCTCCAGGTCGAAGACCCCCGCCACGCAGGCCGCCACGTATTCTCCGATACTGTGCCCCATGACCACGTCGGGCCTCACGCCCCAGGATCGCCACAGTTCCGCCAGGGCATATTCCAGGGCGAACAAGGCGGGCTGCGTGTAGGCCGTTTCATCCAGATCTCCGGGGATGGCGTCATGATCCGGGTACAGGATATCGAGAAGTGTGCTTTCCAGAAGGGGACGCAGGATTTCGTCGCAGCGCTCCAGGGCCCGCCGAAAGGTAGGCGAGGTATCGTAGAGCTGCCGCCCCATGCCGACGTATTGCGAGCCCTGTCCGGTAAACAGAAACGCCATGGGACGCCCGGCGCCTCGCGCCACGGTGGTGGTTCCGGAGATGCCCGCGAGCGCCTCCCGCAGTTCCGGAGTGGAACCGGCCACCACCGCCAGGCGATGCTCGAAATGCTTGCGGCCCGTATTGGCGGTGAAACACAGATCCGCCATTCCGATGTCGGGGTGTGTATCCAGATGATCCAGGTAGCGCCGCCTCGATGCCTCGAGGGCCTCCCCGGTCCGGGCCGACAGGGCGAGGAGCTGCAACGGGGGTGGCATCTCGACTCCGCTCGATGACCGATCATCGAGCGGAACCGCCCGGTCATCGAGCGGAGCCGCCCGATCATCGAACGGAGTCACCCGATCATCGAGCGGAATCGCCCGGTCATCGAGCGGAGTCGCCCGGTCATCGAACGGAGCCGACCGGTCATCAAGCGGAGTCGCCCGATCATCGAACGGAGCCGCCCGGTCATCGAGCGGAGTCGCCCGGTCATCGAGCGGAGCCGACCGGTCATCGAACGGAGTCGCCCGGTCATCAAGCGGAGCCGACCGGTCATCGAGCGGAGCCGCCCGATCATCGAACGGAGCCGACCGGTCATCGAGCGGAGTCGCCCGGCCATCGAGCGGAGCCGCCCGGCCATCGAGCGGAGTCGCCCGGCCATCGAGCGGAGTCGAGATGCCACGCACCGGCCGAGTGGAATCGGCGCGTGGCGACCTTGCCCATTCTTGCGCGGGGGGTGCCTCCTCCAGGATGACATGGGCATTGGTTCCCCCCATGCCGAAAGAGCTGACCCCGGCGCGACGGGGAAGTGCCGTGGTTTGCCAATCCGAAAGCGCCGTCTCCACATAGAAGGGGCTGCCCTGGAAATCGATGGCGGGATTGGGCCGCTGGAAATGGAGACTGGGAGGCAACTGCTTGTGTTTCAGGGCGAGCACGGTCTTGATGAGGCCGCAGACCCCGGCGGCCTCGATGAGATGACCCACATTGGTCTTCACGGAACCGACGGCGCAAAATCCCCTGTCCGAGGTATGTTTGCGGAAGGCACGGGTAAGGGCGGTGATCTCCACCGGGTCACCCAACGCGGTGCCGGTGCCATGGGCCTCCACATAGGAGATGGTTCGCGGATCGATGCACGCATCCATCAGGGCCGCCTCGATGACCCCGGCCTGTCCGGTGACGCCGGGCGCGGTGTAACCGACCTTCGAGGCACCATCGTTGTTGACGGCCGATCCCTCGATGACCGCAAGAATTTCATCACCGCTTTCCATTGCCCGATCGAGGGGCTCGAGCACCACGATGCCGCAGCCGCTGCCGAATACCGTCCCTCGCGCACCCGCGTCGAAGGCGCGGCAGTGGCCATCCGGGGAGAGAATCATGTCTTCCCGATACGGATAACCGGTCCTCTGGGGGACGGTGATGCTGACGCCGCCCGCGAGCGCCATGTCGCATTCCCCACCGCGCAATGCCCGGCAAGCGGTGTGGATGGCCACCAGCGAGGTGGAGCAGGCGGTCTGCACGGTAACCCCGGGACCGGTCAGGCCAAGCTTGTAACAGGCGCGGCTGGTCAGGGAGTCGGCGCTGTTGGCAAGCCTGATTTGCAGATCGTGGGCCGACCCCAGAAGGCCATCGGAAGCGCGCCCCCCGCGGGAGTGGCCCCGATGCGGGTGAATGTTGTTCAGGAGATAGGTATTCATGCCGCAACCGGCATAGACACCGATGGACCCGGAGAACACCTCCGGGTTGCAACCGGCCCGCTCCAGGGCCTCCCAGGCGCATTCCAGAAACAGGCGCTGCTGGGGGTCCATGAGTTCCGCCTCGCGGGGGCTGTAACCGAAGAACGCAGCATCGAAGCGGTCGATGTCCGGCAGCGGCGCCCCGGCCCGGACGTAATTCGGATCGGTGAGCAGTGCCGAATCGGATATCTCCAGCTCCGCGTCGGAGAAAAAGCCGATGGACTCCACGCCGTCTCGCAGGTTCTCCCAGAATCGCTCCGGCGTATCCGCGCCGGGGAAGCGGCAGGCGAGACCGATGATGGCGATATCCTCGTGCGCTGTCCCAACCGGGCGTAGCGCATGTTTCCTGGCCATGCGTTGCCACGAAACGCCACAGCTTTCATCTCGCTTGGCGCCGCCCTCCCCTCGCCCGGCATCGCCCTCCCCTTGCCTGGCGCCGCCTCTCCCCCTCGCGAGGTCCGACGACTCGGCGATGTAGCGGGCAAAGTCCCGGATGGTGGGGTATCCGAAGAGGTCCACGATGGAGAGTTTGCCCTCGAACCGCTCTTCCAACAGAGCATGCGTCCGGGTGAGCAGCAGGGAGTTTCCGCCGAGTTCGAAGAAGTTGTCCAGGGTTCCCACGCGATCCAGTTGCAGCACCTCACGCCAAACCTCGGCCACCCGCCGTTCGATCTCGGAACGGGGCTCCACCAGGGCGGTAGCCAGCCGGGGACGATCCTTCCCCGGAGCGGGCAGGGCCTTGCGGTCCAGCTTGCCATTCGGCATCGAGGGCATTTCGTCCAGGATGACGAAAGCCGTCGGCAACATGTAGTCGGGCAGGCGCTCCTCGAGATAACGCCGCAGCGCCGGTTCCAGCCTGCCCATGAGCTGTCCCCGGAGCGGATCGTTGGCGTAGTCGCTCCAGATAGGGCTCCCGGTCAGGGGGATGTCTTCCGGCGTTTCGGCAAACCGGACCGGCAATTCCGATGCCTTTTGGAAGCGAACATCGTAACAGCCCGGATCGGACGACCAGCCGACGTGGGCGGTATATCCCATCTCATGGGCGAGGTGCCACCATGTCTCCGGTTCCACGGCATCCTCGGCATCCACGGCGCCCGGTGCCAGGCCCCCCGCCGAGCTCGGTGCCGGGTCCAGTGCCGCACCCAGGGTACGCCGCAACGCCCCCACGGTCTCGGGGCCCGCCTCGTCCTCCAGCAGGGCCAGCAGGCGCATCTCCCCGGCGATACGGGCATTGGGTATCCGTTGGATCAGCAATGTCTCGATGTGGGGCTCCGTCAGTCGCGCACGCACCCATGCCCTGGTCAAGCGTTCCTTGCGCCAATCGTGGCGGTGCGCTTCTTCAAGGGGCGCGACTTCCTCGGCAGGTACGACTTCTCCGGCAGGGGTGACTTTCCTGGCAGGGGTGATTTCCCTGGCGGGGGCAACCTCCCTGGCCGTTTTTTTACCGATGTGCAGGATTGCGTCGAAACGAAACCGATTCATCTCGTTGGCGGCATGGCCACGCCGCAACTGAATCTCCACGTGGCCGATGGCGGGCAGATGCCGTTTCAAGGCAATGAAGAAGTCCGGATCGACTACCAGTTGCCCTTCCATGGCCATGGCCCTTTGCACCTGGCGCCGAAACTCGTCCCTCGACAAGGTGTCCGGAGACAGCCCCCATCGGATCGAGGCGTGGAATGCCTTCAGCAACGGACGGCTGCGCACATCGCCCACGAAGATGGCGCCACCCGGCCTGATCACCTGTACCGCTTTCTCCAGTACATCGACCAGATAGTGGACGCCGGGAAACATCTGCACCACCGAGTTGATGAGGATGGTGTCCAACGTTCCGGGCGCGACATGGTCGAAATCATCGGCGGCCCCCTGGCGCAGGCGAATCGTGGACCAGTCCCCCGCGAAGTGAGCTTCGTGCGCGGCGATGTACCGCAGCGCATTGGGCGCGACGTCGGAGCCGCAATACCAGGAGCAGTGGGGCGCGACCCGAAACAGCAACATGCCCGTGCCGCAACCGATCTCGAGGACGCGATCCGGCTTCAGGGAGAGGATTCGCTCCACGGTGGTATCGACCCACTCGCGCATGTCATCGACAGGGATGGGCGCCCCGGTGTAACTATCGTTCCAGCCGCTGATATTGAAGGTGGCATCGGCTCCTGGAGCCTGCCGCGCATAGGCGAGGTCCCATAATCGTCCCCATTGCGAAACCTGCCGTTCACCCGAGCGTATCTCTTCTTCCGCTTCGGTTTCCGGTCGGTAATGCCAGTCCGGGACCACGTAGGCGACGAGCCGCTTATTCCCAGCGCCCGGGGTGTCATCGATTTTCGAGACGCCTTCGTCCTCGTGAACGGTAACGACACTGCGATGCACACCGGGGTGCCGGTGGAGAATGGCCTCGATCTCACCCAATTCGATGCGGAAACCGCGAATCTTGACCTGATGGTCCATGCGCCCCAGGAGTTCCACGTTACCGTTGCATAAATAACGGGCGACATCCCCGGTCTTGTAGAGCAGGCCTCTGCCAAAGGGGTTCGTCACGAAGCGCTCCGCGGTGAGGCTCGGGCGATTGCGATAGCCACGCGCCAGACCGTCGCCGCCGATATGCAGCTCGCCCACCGATCCGACCGGAACCGGCTGCATCCCCTCATCCAGAATATGGAGCGTGGTATTGGCGATGGGCGTACCGATGGGCATATCGACGCATGAGGAGGCATCTTCGGAGACCGGCCCTGCGTCAGCTGGGCCTGGGTCGACTGGGTCTGGGTCGACCGGCCTTGGGTCGAGCGGCCTTGGATCGACCGACCTTGGGTCGCCGGGGTCTTCGGCCATGGGCCGCTCTTTTCCCCCCACCTCATAAACGGTCGACCAGATCGTGGTCTCGGTGGGTCCATACAGGTTCCAGAGGTGGGCACCCGTCTCGAGCAGGCGTTCGGCCAGTACCCGGGGCAACGCCTCCCCGCCACAGAGGATCTCGAAACCGGGATGGCCCGCCCAATCGGCGGCGAGCAGAAGATACCAGGTGGCCGGAGTGGCCTGCATGACCGTCGGGTTCGACTCCCGGATCAGTTCGATCAACCCAGGCCCGGAAGCGGATGCTTCGCGGCTCGCCAATACCACCGTAGCGCCCGTAATCAACGGCAAAAGGATCTCCAGTGCCGCGATATCGAATGAGATGGTGGTAACCGCCAGCAGGGTATCGTGCTCGGTGAGGCCCGGGCGCCCCGCCATGGAGGTCAGGAAGTTCACCAGGGCACGGTGGGGGATCTCGACCCCCTTGGGCTTGCCGGTGGAACCGGAGGTGTAGATGGTGTAGGCGAGATGCTCGGGGCCGGTTGCACGAACCGGATTGGCGGTGCTGTGCCTATCGATGTCGCTTCGGTCGGAACCCGGGCACACCACCGCGAGGCCGCCTTTGTCATGCCGCAAAAAGGCCTCTTCCAGGATGAACGACAGATGCGTGGCAGCCCAGGCCGAATCGGTTACCAGTATCCGCATATCGGCATCTTCCACCATGGTGGCCAGGCGTTTCCTGGGATAGGCCGGGTCCAGCGGGACATAGGCCGCCCCCGACTTCAGGATCCCCAACAGTCCCACCACCAGATCCGGGGAACGTTCGAGACACAGCCCGACCAGCATATCCGGCTCCACGCCCTTCTCGATCAGAAAATGGGCGAGCCGATTCGCCCTTCGGTTCAGTTCCTCATAGGTGAACGACCGGCCCTGGAAGATCAGCGCGATGGCATTCGGGGTGCGCGCCACCTGCTGCTCGAATAGCGCCTGGGTACATCGATGGCGGGGATAATCTTGGCGAGTGCGATTCCATTGCGCGGATGGCAGGCGATCCTTGGTTTCGGCTGGGAGGGGCTTTGTCATCGCGGAAGATAATTGCTATGGGTGTTCGGTTCCGTGTCGTGAAAAGGAAAGGCCCTTCAAGAAGGGGATTCACGAAGATCCGGGGGGGTATCTCGTGATGCAGGATAATCGGCTTTTTTACGATTCCGTAGGTGAGAAAGCGGATTTTGTCACCATCTGGCCAGGCTGTGCCCATGTCTTCGAAACACTTTGCCGTCGAGGTCGATGGCCTTGCGAGATACTCAGGTCTTACCTCGATTTTTACCGTCCCTGCTTTTTCCCTGCCCAGGTAACCGATGCCAGGTGACGCATCCGGAAACGGCGTCTTCGAGAGGATATCGACCTCTTCCCGTGAGGGGCGTAAATCGCTTTCGAATAGCGCTCGGTATCTTGAATCCGGTATCTTGAATCCGGTATCGATCTCGAAAAACCGGATGTAATCCCTCGTGTTATCGGCGACAATGATGACGGTGGTTCACTGTTTCGGTTCGAACTGATCTCCGAACTGGAAAGTGCTCATTCATCGTTCCATAAAAACAACAATTGTCTTTACTGTCGTGGGAGGATCATCATTATGTCGAATACAGAAACAACTCAAGGAAATCCGGCGGTTGCCGGTCTTGCGGGGTTTGCTCTTACCACCATGCTTTTGCAAGTGCACAACATCGGATTGTGTGATATCGGCCCTATTGTTGCGCTCGGCTTCGTATTCGGTGGCTTGGTTCAGATGGTTGCTGGTTTCCAGGAGTTCAAATGTGGCAATAATTTCGGCTATAGCGCTTTTGTATCCTATGGAGCCTTCTGGATTGCCCTGGGAATGATTTTCATCCTTAACCATTTCAATATTTATCATTCCAGCACGACCGATGTGGGATGGTTTTTGGTGGTGTGGACCGCTTACACCTTCATTATGTGGATCCCCGCCATGAAAATCCATGGAGCAATGGCCGTAACGTTCACGCTACTCTTGATCGGCTTCATTCTGCTCGATCTGGCGCACTTCGGTTTTCCTGAATTCACGAAGATCGCGGGGTATGAACTCATGCTATGCGCCGCCTCCGCATGGTATATGATGGCCCATCACATTTATGCCCAGGTTTTCGGTCGAAATATTCTACCGCTGGGAAAACCATGGATCACATGAACCATTTACAAATGATGTGCATATAAAAATAAAGACAACAAGAGGACTGTATCATGCAAAGATTTCTTATCACCCTTGTTCTTTCCACGCTGATCCTTTTTTCCTCCCAGGTATTTGCCGAAAAAAAAGCAACAACGGAAGAGTGTGTCTCGAAAACCCATGAAGCGGCCGCGATGATAAATGCCCATGGAGTGGATGAGGCCATCAAGTCGATCGGCGACCCCCATGGCCCCTTCGTCTGGAAGGATTCCTACGTATTTCTGATGGATCTCGACGGAAAGATGCTGGCGCATCCCATGCAGCCGGAACTGACCCAGCATAAACATGTACTTCTGCATACCGATGCTACCGACAAGGCGATCTTCGTTCATGCCGTCAATCTTGCCAGGAAGGTCGGCCAGGGATGGATAGACTATATGTGGCCCAAACCAGGCAAGAAATCACCATCTAAAAAGGTTACCTATGTATATAGAGTCCCTTCCAAGGATCTTCTTGTCGGCGCGGGGGTTTATGTAGGTGGAATGATGTATTGATTCCAAACCAGAACCGCTTCTCTTCGATGATGCTTCGACATTGCCTTGCGGCCGTAAGGTTGCAAGGCAATTGGCCCAAAATAGCAACGCCCTTTGTTCCTTGTCCACAAGCTCCGGGGTTGGGAATCGGCAAATCAGGGAAGTCTTTCCGCTGCGGTTGGAGATGCTTTGCCATCTCCGGGCCATCTCGATGTCGAGGCGATCTCCTAGGAACCAGAGAAAAGTCTTCCTGGCCAACCGTCAACTCGGGCGTCGTCCCTACCTGTTCTTTCATCGGCTCGATGATCTTCCGCGGGATACCCATCCCCATATGCTCCATGTACCCATAGTCACGCATCACGTCTTTTAGCAGCTGATTTCGTGCCGCCCGGCCACCTTCCAGGTTGCTGAAAGCAACAAGTTCCCGAGCCAATTTCTGGTTGTCGATGTCGTCACGCTTGAATTCGACGAAAGAGTTCTCGCCGTTTCGGATCGATTCCAGAAGCTCGGTCTTGGTCATGACATACCCCGAAAATCGTATTTTGCGCGGCGCACGAAAAAGGCATCCCTGCCACCTTCGAGGATTTCCTCTACGAGTTTTCGCACCGATTCATTGTCGATAGCCCCTCATCCGGTAGGGCCGGAACCAAAAAGGGTCAGATGAAATATTTTTCATGCCCCCTGTGCATGTTCGGGGGTGATGAAGAATTCAACGTGGCCGCTTCTCGAAGAAATAATCGTAGGGTTGGACAGTATTGTCGGACATCGATGCAGATGAACCTCCAAGATCGAGGTTTCATACTAAGTTAATTGCAACGGATTGCGCGTCATCCATTTAAAACGTATCAGACAACCCATACCGGCAACCGCCGCGCCAATGCCAAGCCCCCACCAGATTCCTAGAACGCCCAAGTCCATACCAAATCCGAATACTACGCCGCTGGGAAGGCCGATTACCCAATAGGCCAGGACTGTAATCAAGGCGGGCACTTTCATATCTTTCAGGCCATTCAATGCCTGTTCGACAACCGTGCACAGGCCTTCGATGAGTGAATAAAAGGCGACGAATACGACTAAGGGAGTAGCGATGGGCAAGAGCGCCTGTATTTCGGGACCTGAACCGACAAAGGCCATGACAACCCACGGAGAAAACGACTCGATCACCATAATGGGAATCAACATAAACAAGAAGAAAAGCAACAAACCACTATTCAAGGTTAGCCAGATATTCGCTTGTTTTCCCCGAGCGCTGACAATTCCTATACGAGTGATCGTTGCATCCGCTATGGGCATCAATATGACAAGGCTGATTACGATGAAGATCTGATATCCAATCGTATGTGCGGCAAGCACTTGCACACCGAGCCAACCGGAAAACAGTGCGGCTATCAAGTACGATCCATTTTTCATAACCATTTCGAACGCTTCGGGCCATCCAAGCCGGAAAAACTGCCCGAGTATCGCCCGGTTGGGTCGCCAGGCGCGACGAAAGATTACAGTGCTTCTGAAAGATCTATGAAAGGCCAGGAGCAGGAAAAAGGTTATATGAACGGTGCTAAACACGATCACGCTCGCCAGTCCCGCCCCCGCCATACCCATGGCTGGAAAGCCGAATTCCCCGAATATCAGGAGGTAGTTCAAAGTGGCATTGAGTCCCGCTGCAAACCATATGATGATAGCGAGTGTTCCCGAACGGCCCATGGCGATAAAGGCAGCGATAAACACGTTGAAAGTAAATTCCGGGAACATGGCCCACATGAAATAATCCATGTAATTTCCGGCCATCCTCACAAGTTCGGGAGCCTGTCCGGCCATGAGGAGAATCCCTTCCAGATTCCACAGGATAATGGCGCCTGGAATAAACAGAATACCGGAGAGCCAAAGACCCTGGCGGATTATCCTCGGTACAGCTCGTGACCGACCGGCCCCGCGGGCTCGCGACACGAGTATTATCGTGGGAAAGAGTATCCCTAAACCTATCATCAAGATGAATCGATAAACGGAGAATGCAAGCCCCGCGGCGCCCAGCGCATCGGGTCCCAGACGTCCGAGCATGATGGTATCCGTAACGCCAATCAGGATATCACCCACTTTTCCGGCAATCAGCGGTAAAGAGAGCGTCAGGATGTCGCGTAGCTCCGAGGTATTCAGGAATACTGATTTTGGCATACCTTCGACCTCCAAAACTCTATCACCACTAAAAATCCTGAATTCTATCGTTAGTAAGGCAGTATCCCGTTCGACACGGGTGGACAATTTCTCATGTATTGCCGGATGATGCCGCTTTCTCCGCGAAGTGGCTTCATCCAACACCAATGGCTACGGAAATCAGTGGAAAGATTGGGTCCGGGTATGTCGGATTGGGGGGCGAGAGAGGGTAAGTCGAGGTGGACGCCAAGAGTCGGGAACCGACCAATCGATGCACCGGGTCATCACCCTACGGCAACTCCCGGCGAATACGGATCATCCCCGCAGTGATGACAACAAATGACTTCCGAAGTTCCTCGCTGTGTTGAGTGATGGCCGACGAAACGATCTTTGCTTTGTGTTCCGTGGAAAGCCCCGCCAGCCGGATGAGAATAACGCCATTCGAGATAAGATGACGGCGAAACACCAGTTCCCCGAAATCCCTGTCCGCCGTCAATAACAAAGCTGAACAATCGTTCGCTATGCGAAGAACCTCGGTATCCGATGTTCCGGGCGCCATCTCGATAATGTCGAGAATATCGTAACCATCCCGACGCAGGCGGCTGACAATTCCAGCATCCAGGCTTTCGTCGGCAACGAATTTCATGCGGCTGCTTTGGTGACGACGGGATAAACCACATCGGCCTTCAATGCTCTAGCGGCAAATGACAATGCCGCCTGTATGGCCTTCGGTGTAAGCCGGGGATGCGCCTCGATGACTTGTTCTATTTGCTCACCTGCCGCGAGTTTTTCCAGGATAAGTTCGACCGTAATTCGGGTCCCCGATATCACGGGTTTCCCCATCATGATGTTCGGATCCGACACGATGAATCTACTTTGCGATGGCATTTCTCTCTCCAGGGCCTTTTTCAATTTTGTTTCGCATGGTTCAGGCAGCGTTCGATGACTTCCCCCATGAAGTATGATTTTTTACCCTCCCTGGTCCTGAATCCAGTTATTTGTAAAGAAATTCCAGCAAATCATCGATAAATTCCTTGTAATAGCAACCATCCTTGAACTCATCGATTCCTCTATGATCATATTTGGACGGATCCCTTTCGATGATTTCCTCGAATGATTCCCCGGTGGGGATGTCCATTCTGTAGTTCATCTGCGGTTCGAAAAAGGAAACCGATTGAGTCCGATAAATATTTCTTGGAATTTCCGGCGAGATCTTGACGGTATGGGGAGTCGCGGGAACATATCCAGCGGATTCGATGAACATGGCATCTCCCGCCGTTATCATGAATTCGTCCTCTGAAAAAACACCCTCATGCTCTTGCCCATGCCTGTCCTTCAGGGAATAAGCGGTGCTATCCAATTCATATATCTCTCCTTGTTTGGTGAAATAAATGGGATGCGTGACCGTTCCCATCAGGCCAAAGTCAGTATGCCAATTATCCCAGTTGTATTGATCCTCTATATCCGATTCGAATTCATCCAGCGGACTATAGGCGATCAATCTATTCTGATGCCCATAATGATCAAAGAATGAATCAGTGAACTTATCCTGCTTATAATTGTCGATTTTACCTGATAAATGCTTATCGAAATGACGTAGTAGCCCTAATAGGGCAGGCGTTAAGAGCATATTCAACTTGATTAGATCTTCCTTGAATCGTGGAATAGTCATTGGCCAGATATTTTCGTTCTCTTTTTCAAAACAAGGGTCTTGTGGAAATATAACCGTCTCGACAGGATATCTGGAGAAAAAGCTTACGAACTTTTTACTGCTTTTGCCAAAAGCCGAGTTCATCTTTCTCTCATGCCAGCCTACTTCATGCAGTGTTGACAGGTCTGATTTAGTAATTGCCGCCAAAACTTCCTTGGGTTCCTGGCTCAAGTTGTAAATATTACTCAATGCTTTTTCCCTTATTTTCCTGAAGTTGGGCGCATTGGTTACTATAATGCCCCCAAACCCATCAAGACCGAATGCATTCTCAATGATATCGCTTGAATCCACTTCATTTTCAGTCGAAATCAGTGTATTGAAATCGATTCTAACCGGCTTTGGCTTCATATTTCCGCTATTGTCATGATGTTTTATTTTTTAGCATGCCCGTATATTCATCGAGCAACTTGTGCAATACGGGGAGCCTCGTCGAAAGCGCCTCTTCTATTTCATCGATAAAAGTATGATAGATAGACACTGGCAAATGGTAGAACAGTCTTTCGACATCGGGAAATTCCGAAACGCAGTTTACCTGCCAGGAAAGGAGCTTGTCTTGATAGACACATGATTGAAGAGGAACATCTATATGACGAATCAAGCGCCGCTTTCGAGTAAGATACTGATGGATTCGTTTGCGGTCATGGGTTAACCCAAGGATAAACGGACGAGGGGGAGAGATCCCGGGAATATGCGGTTCGAACTGGAGACGCCAACAATCGGAATATATGCACGAACCGGTAATTAGTATCTGTGGTGGTTTTTGGGGACGGCCAGGCCAATAACCATCATAGGAAATTTCCCGATGGGTATTCAGCACTACTCGGCAGATTTTATTATCTCCAAGCGATTTCTCTGCTGTACATTGCTGGTTGATCTTGTCTTCGAACAATTTCCAGCCTTCATATGGAATAGCGTGTTCAATATACTTATTTTGTTGCATTCTTATTTTGGAAATTTCTTTGGGTTGTTGGATGGAGGCTTACTTGGTAACGCCTTCCAATGTTTCTACATTTTTCCCAACAGAGTATCATTACCGGTAACACTCCGAACATGATGCTACCGATTACCCCGAAAGGCCATCATGTTCATGTATCGGAAAAACGAAATTCATGTAATCGCCAATTCCACATCTCCACCCTTCTCTACAATAATCTCCCTCATTAGGGAGTCGACTTCCTTATCCACTCAATTCCTCAGATTTTTTTGAGGAGGCAGAAATTTCATTTTTCCGATACATCCAGGCCTGGACCATTTTGCAAGGAAAATAGAAAGTCGGATCTTCTCATGAAACCTATCCACCAGCCACGGCGCATCAAGAATTTCTTCACTTGTCTTGCCTATCATTTCGTCAACGACCGTTGTCTCGAATCGGCCGGTGCATTGGCCTACATCAGCCTGCTTTCCCTGGTTCCCCTCATGACCGTTGGTTTCACGCTGTTTGCCGCCTTCCCCGCATTCGATGAATCCATCGGCAAGGTGCAAAACTTCGTCTTCGGAAACCTGATGCCGGCAAGTGGAGAGATCGTTCGAACGCATCTGCGCGACTTCATGGACAAGGCATCCGCCCTGACCCTGCCGGGCCTTGTCGCATTATTGGTAACAGCGCTCCTTTCCATGGCCACCATCGATCGCACCTTGAATGCCATCTGGAAAGTACGTCGCCACCGCAGCCTCGTCAATGCATTCACGGTCTATTGGGCGGTATTGACCATCGGGCCGATCCTGATCGGTATCAGTCTGGCCGCGACCTCTTATGTGGTCTCTCTGCCATTCTTCGCCAATACCGCCCATGGCCCGAGTGATCCCGGCGCATTCCTGGAATTACTACCCTTCTTCGCCGCCATGCTGGCCTTTACCCTGCTCTATGCCATCGTTCCCTACCGGCGCGTCCCCATCCATCACGCCATGGCCGGCGGGGTGATGGCCGCTGTACTGTTCGAGTCGGCCAAGGAGGGGTTTGCGCTGTTCGTTACCTATTTCTCCACCTATGAGGCCATTTACGGCGCGCTCGCCGCGCTCCCCCTGTTTCTGATTTGGATCTATTTGTCTTGGCCCATCATTTTGTTCGGGGCGGAATTTACCTATTGCTTGGGTAACTCGAGTTCCATTTTGGAGCGAGATGCCGGGCAATCGGATCGGGTGTCGGATAGGGCAGCGCCTGGCGGGAAGGGGAGTCATTCGTCGGGAAAAATCATGCCGGGAAAGGCATCGATGGCCGAGGATGACCCTGGTCTCGGGATAGCCTCGACATCGCGCGGCTTTGTTGCAACCAAATCCAGGAAGGGAGAATATCTCGGAACCCTGGGTCGGGGATAAAAGATCGATCATCCAGGGTGGTTCCCGTCTATCTCGAGTTTCCTTACGAACACAATCGGGATCGTCCAATAGATAAAACCGAGGTCTACGATTCCTTCCAGTGCTGCTTTGCAATGCGAACACCGCCCACTTTCCTCGGAATCGCTGCCCATCTTCGTCGGAATAGGCATAGCGCGACCAAGGCCGCAACCAAAATCCGAGAAGGATACTGTCATTTTTCGCTGCGCGAGAAAGCTTTTGCTGGAAGGATCAAGACCTCTCCCTTCGGTCGAGATGACAGCTGCCCGAACATTCTCGCGCTCATGTCGATTGTCGAGGAGGAATTGCATAAGTACCGCGGAAAAACAAAAATCCAGAGGGAACCAGTGCGTGCGCCAGGATCCGACCCGCTTTAGTCTTGGCACGAAGCACTAATAATAATTTGAATACCCGAAATCCTTGGAAATGAATCGAATTTTACAAAACACTATTATTTCACCTCGAAAAGGCTGTCATTTCGAGCGAAGCGAGAAATAACAAAATCACATCGTGTACCGGATCATGCTTTATCGGTCCGAGGCAGCGCCTCGCTAGCATTTCGAATTCAAGAATCCGGGTTCGGAGACTCGAAGGGGCAACTTCGAGATTTCCGTTCGGGATGCAATGCCAATCAATATCAACGCCAACATCAAGGGGACCATATCCATGGGCATCCGCGAAGAAAAACTCGAAGCGCTTGGCTATCCTTTACACAAAACCATAAAACCCGCCGCCATGTACGACCTGCTCGCCGTGGATGGCAAGACCGTCTATGCGTCGGGGGCCATTCCCCTGGATGGTGCCACCCTGGTCAGCACGGGCAAGGTGCCGACGGATATCTCCGTCGACGATGCCCAGGCCGCCGCTGCCCTGTGCGTCGCCAATACATTTCGCACCGTGTACCACCAGATCGGAGAACTGGTGGTCATCGACAGGGTGATAAGGCTCACCGGCTTCGTCAACTCCGCCCCCGGCTTCACCGAGCAACACCTCGTCGTCAACGGCGCATCCCGGTTGTGCATCGATCTCCTCGGCGAGTTCGGGAGACACGCGCGATCCGCCGTCGGCGTCTACCAGCTTCCGCTCGATGCCAGTGTCGAGGTGGAGATGATATTGAAGTTGAAGTAATGGATGGTTTGTGGCGGGTAGTTGCCATGAAAACACCTGCCACGCGACTACCTCGACCACCGCGCAAGCCTCTCTCCCAATCATTCCCAGGTCTTCGCTAAAAATAAACGCCCAGACAACCAGGGGATTGGAAATTCAAATTGAAATTCAATCAGTTGATTGCGTTATACTTTCGGATTCTATCGTGGTGTCTTGCCGTCCTCGGCCCTTGGCTTTCCGGTCTCTCGTGATGGTTTTTGCGTTGGGTAAGGCGATGTTCCCGAATCTGCCCGGGTTGCCTGGACCACCCCTGCGACTTCGATATCGTGGCGATATCGAAGTCGATGTGCCGACTCTGGGTTGCGATAGGCCGACGAGAAACCTCGGTGCCAAAACGGCACGGGGTATCCTCGATGTTCCGATAGCGTTTCGTCCCTTCTCTGGAAGAGCCTCGACAAAACGATCAAGAAAATTTCCGCTGGTTCCCAAGCGCAAGCGTAGGAACCCTTTTTCGGAAGCTGTAGCTTCCCAGACCCACGCTCCCAAGCTGGAACTTGGGAGCGAGCGGAGATTTTTGGTTCCGGCATCGAACAACCTGCTGCCCCATAAGTTGCGTTCGAACTCGACCTTGGTCCGGGTTCGACCTCGTTCGGCACCGCGTTCCGGGTGTGCTGGCTCGTGGCTTGCGGTGCCGACCATTAGCGAGGGCGCGCAATTCGGATCATCGACATAGAGACAATCGTGAATCAGAGGATCTCAAATGAATATCGAAACCTATATGGAGGATATCGGGCAACGGGCCCGAGCCGCCTCCCGCATACTTGCCAAAACCACCACCCAGGCAAAAAACGCTGCCTTGATGGCCATGGCGAATGCCATCCTGGAAAAACACGAGCAATTGCGGGAGGCCAATCGCAAGGACCTCGCAGCGGGACGGACGCGAAACTTGAGCGATGCACTCCTGGATCGATTGGAACTCACCGATGCCCGTATCAAGGCCATGTCCGATGGGCTCCGGGAAATCGCCGCATTACCGGACCCCATCGGCGAGATCATGGATCTCACCTATCGACCCTCCGGCATCCAGGTCGGAACCATGCGGGCGCCCCTCGGGGTCGTCGGCATCATCTATGAATCACGCCCCAACGTTACCGCCGACGCCGCCGGACTCTGCTTCAAGTCGGGGAATGCAACCATTCTGCGCGGCGGCTCCGAAGCGATACACTCCAACAAGGCCATCCGCGACTGCATACACGTGGGCCTCGATGCCGCGGGAGTACCCAGATATACCGTTCAGGTCATCGAGACCACGGATCGGGCCGCCGTGGGAGAACTACTGCGGATGAATCGTTATGTGGATGTCCTGGTGCCGCGTGGTGGCAAAGGCCTTATCGAACGAGTGAGCGCGGAGTCCACCATTCCCGTCATCAAGCACCTGGACGGCGTGTGCCATGTCTATATCGACGACAGGGCCGATCCCGAAAAGGCCGTAGCCATTGCGGACAATGCAAAAACCCAGCGTTTCGGTACCTGCAACACCATGGAGACATTGCTCGTCGCCCGCGATATCGCCCCCAAGGTCTTGCCGATGCTGGCTCACCGTTATGATGCCGCCGGCGTGGAACTGCGTGGTTGCCCCGAAACTTTGCATCTCATCCCGAAGGCCGTCGCGGCCACGGAAGAAGACTGGTCCACGGAATACCTGGCACCCATTCTATCCATCCGGATCGTAGATGACCTGGACATGGCCATCCGACACATCGAAACCCACGGTTCCCATCATACCGACGCAATCGTAACGGAAGACATCAGTCGAGCACGGCGCTTCCTGACCGAGATCGATTCCGGCTCCGTCATGGTCAATGCCTCGACCCGGTTCGCCGACGGCTTCGAATACGGGCTCGGTGCCGAAATCGGCATCAGTACCGACAAGCTCCATGCCCGCGGACCGGTGGGGTTGGAGGGCCTGACTTCCCGAAAGTTCATCGTCTTGGGTAATGGCCATATTCGCCAGTAGACAATGGCGTCGCGGACTCCTAGAGGTTCCACGACAAACAAAGCTTCCTTAAAACCCCATAGGCTCAGACGGCTCAACATCAATCCGCATCTTCCATATGATTTTGCATTCACGAATACTTCGTTTATTTCCCGCCCAGCTTCGCTGATAAGTCGAGTTTCACGAAACGCCTGTTCCGCTGAGTTCCCAAGCGGAAGCGTAGGAAGCTGTTCCGGAAGCTTGGGGCTTCCACGATCCATGCTCCCAAGCCAGGGCTTGGGAGCATGCAAAATGCTGAATCATGCATGTCGGTTCGAGGCAAAGCTTCGCTAGAGGCCCATGATTTCGGATGCCGATGATCAGTCACACCATTGTTCACAAGCACCGCGCATGGATCGCCATCGTTTTGCTATTGGCCTTTTCCCTGTTGCCGATCCGCTCCATTTCCGCCGGGGAAACCGTTTATATTGCGGTGGCAAGCAACTTTGCCGGCACCCTGCGATCACTGCTGGCTTCGTTCAAGCCCCAATCTCCCCATGAATTCAAGGTAAGCTCCGCCTCTACCGGCAAGCTGTTTGCGCAAATCAAGCATGGTGCGCCTTTCGATATCTTTTTGGCTGCCGACGCCCAACGTCCGGGGTTGCTCGTGGCGGATGGCCACGCCGTTGCCGGAAGTCTCTTCACCTACGCCGTGGGTAGGCTGGTACTCTGGCGGCGGATCGCTACCGAGAGTACTTTGGAGAAGTCGGAGATCCTTGGTCTGACAATCGGGCGATTGACCATCGCAAATCCCAAGACGGCCCCCTACGGAAAAGCCGCCGAGGAAACACTACGGGCCTTGGGTCTTTGGCGAACCTGGCAACCCAGGTTGGTCTGGGGCGAGAATATCGGACAGGCCTACCAGTTCGTGGCATCCGGGGCCGTGGACTCGGGATTTATCGCCTTGTCTCAGATCTTCCAGAGGAATCGAATGTCCATGGGAGGGAAAGACGATACACGATCCAAAGGAGAAATCCGCATCGTGCCGTCCTCGCTGCATACCCCCCTATGGCAGCAGGCGGTTTTGCTGAATCGAGGAACGAACAATGCAGGGGCAAAGGACTTCATGAATTTTTTGCGATCCAGAAAGGCGCGCCAAATCATCGAGGCCGAAGGGTACGAACCGCCAGATTCATGATATTCGATTCTACCCCGAGGCCCCTCCCGTTACCTCAGGAGATTGCCGGGAACCCGACTTTCCACACCCCCTGAATAATCGATATCCGAATAATCGAACCTGAATAACCAACCACCCGACACACAAATGAAAAAAGGTTTGCTCCTCGAAGCCAAGGAGCAAACCTTTTTGCACTCGGGACATAAATCCGAACGCTGCGTGTTCGGAGATGTCATCGATTAACACTTCGCGCCAGAACCCAAACGGGATGGGTTCGGACTTCGACGCCGGGTTTCCCGGGATTTCTGTTTTTCCGATACGTAAATAAGGCTATCCCCCCCCCTCAAGGGGGGGGGGAACACCATCTTTACGATTTTACATTACAGCAAGCCGCTGGCTGGCAATATCGGTACAATCAGCAGGGCGACAATGTTGATGATCTTGATGAGTGGGTTGATGGCGGGGCCTGCAGTGTCTTTGTAGGGATCGCCTACGGTGTCACCGGTAACCGCCGCCTTGTGGGCCTCCGATCCCTTGCCACCATATTGACCATCTTCGATATATTTTTTGGCGTTATCCCAAGCACCACCACCGACGGTCATGGAGATAGCTACGAAAAGCCCTGTGACGATGGTGCCGATCAGCATGGCTCCCAGGGCCTTGGGACCAAGGACAAAGCCAACGATGATGGGAACCAGCACCGGCAGCAAGGAAGGAATAATCATTTCCTTGATGGCGGCGCGGGTCAACAGATCCACGGAACGGGAATAATCGGGTTTGGCCTTGCCTTCCATGATGCCCTTGATCTCCTTGAACTGGCGGCGAACCTCGATCACCACGGAACCGGCGGCGCGTCCCACCGCTTCCATGGCCATGGCACCGAAGAGATAAGGCACCAAGCCACCGATGAAGAGCCCGATGATGACCTTGGGGTCGGAAAGCAGAAACTCGATCTTACCGAATTTATCATCGAGCGCGTGGTGGTAATCGGCAAACAATACCAACGCCGCGAGACCCGCGGAACCGATGGCATAGCCCTTGGTGACGGCCTTGGTGGTATTGCCCACGGCATCCAGCGGATCGGTGATGTTGCGAATCTTGTCGGGAAGCTCCGCCATCTCGGCGATACCACCGGCATTGTCGGTAATGGGTCCATAGGCGTCCAATGCCACGATGATGCCGGTCATGGAGAGCATGGCGGTTGCCGCGATGGCAATGCCGTAAAGCTCGGCCAGCTCATAGGCGCCCCAAATGCTGGCGCATACGAAAAGCACCGGAATCGCCGTCGCCTTCATGGAGATGCCAAGTCCCGCGATGATATTGGTGCCATGTCCCGTCTCGGAAGCGGCGGCGATATCCCGCACCGGCTTGAACTCGGTACCGGTGTAATACTCGGTGATGTAGACCATGGCCCCTGTCAACACCAGTCCGATCATGGCCGCGCCAAAGAGATTGATGCTGGAGATGATGTTCCCATCCTTGAGGGTCAGGCCCGCGCCCAGCATGTAGTCGGTGACGAACCAGAAGAAAACAGCCGCGAGTACGCCCGCGACGATGAGTCCCTTATAGAGCGCGTTCATGATCTTGGCGCCCTCGGTGGCCTTGACAAAGAAGGTACCGATAACCGAGGCAATGATGGAGGCACCACCCAGTACCAGGGGATATAGGATGGCTATTTCCCGACCTTGCCCGGTAAACAGCAATCCGCCCAGCAACATGGTGGCGATTACGGTAACGGCATAGGTCTCGAACAGGTCGGCCGCCATCCCGGCACAGTCACCCACATTGTCACCCACGTTATCGGCGATGACAGCCGGGTTGCGTGGATCGTCCTCGGGAATACCGGCTTCCACCTTGCCGACAAGATCGGCACCCACATCGGCGCCCTTGGTAAAGATGCCGCCACCGAGACGGGCGAAGATGGAAATGAGGGAGCCACCGAATCCGAGTCCGACCAATGCAGCCAAGGCTGCTTTCCCTTCGACCCCCATCAAGTGCGTCAATATGCCGTAATAACCGGCAACGCCGAGAAGCCCCAGACCGACAACCAGAAGACCGGTAATGGCGCCCCCTTTGAAGGCAATCTGCAGGGCGGCATTGAGACCTTCATTGGCGGCCTCGGCGGTCCGAACATTGGCGCGCACGGAAATGTTCATGCCAATAAAACCCGCGGCCCCGGAGAAGATGGCGCCGATGGCAAAACCGATGGCCGTCGTCCAGCCCAATTGCGGAATAAATCCAATGATAAGGAACAGGACGGCTCCCACAATGCCTATGGTGGTATATTGCCGGTTGAGATAGGCCCCGGCACCTTCCTGAATGGCGGCGGCTATTTCCTGCATCCTCTGATTTCCGGCAGGTTTGGATAATATCGATGTAACGGACCAGGCCCCATAGATCAAGGCCAAAACTGCGCATAGCAACGCGAATGTAAGCATGGAATATCTCCTATGCAGTGTTTTGTCGTTACCCTTCCTCTGAAAGGAAAGAGTTTCCCGGTTTAAAGTCGAAAGTGGATTCCAAATCGAACTCCCGAATCAAGTCATCCACGGCTTGCTGTCCATAGCCGCACTCTACCTGGGCCAAAATTTCTCGGGCCGCATTGCGATTGTATCCGCCCCCCTTATCCGCCTGCATCGACAGCAACTCGCGAATCTTATCCAGGGTCAGCGTCGTTGTCTGGCATGGCGCGTTCTCAGTGCGCGGTTTCGCTGCGGTTTTCGATCTGAATCGGTTTAAAATGCTTTCATTTCGTTTCAAAGGCTGATCAGACATGGTGTGATGCCAGTTATATCCTTCAGGAGACAAGCCATCTTTCCAGCTTTCTCCCTCGAAGAGGACCAATATTTTCCTCAAACCGAAAAAGAAGCCTCGCGCCGGAACATCTTTGCGTTGGTACATACGCCGAATAACCTTTTACAATTTATTTCCTGTGCTTGTAAAACCGACTTTTCCAAAGGACTCTACGCCTTACAATTTCAAATCGAAGGCATCGAGTTTTTTCGGCACCGAGATATTCTTCAACGTAACGTAATCCGGCAACCCATTCTTATAGGGAGGATACTCTTCCCCCATGACCAACGGCTGCAGATAGCGCCTGCATTTCTCGGTTATGCCGAATCCATCCTCGCTGATAAAGTCATCGGGCATCATCTTTTCCACGTTTGCCACATCCGCCAGATTCGCAGACCCGATTTCCCAGGTATACGGGTTATCGGAAGTTCGTACGACAGTCGGCATCATTGCGTTCTTGCCTTCCAGGGCAAGCTCCACGGCAGCCTTACCGAGCGCATAGGCCTGCTCCACGTCAGTGCCGGAAGCAATATGCCGCGCGGCCCGCTGCAGGTAATCGGATACCGCCCAATGGTATTTATAGCCGAGCTTCCCTCGGACCAGATTCGCAACCACCGGGGCAACCCCACCGAGTTGCGCATGCCCGAATGCATCCTTGGTGCCGGCATCGGCCAGGAATTTCCCTTCCGCATTCTGCACGCCTTCCGATACCACGATGGTGCAATACTCATATTTCTTGACGCACTCATCCACCCTGGCGAGGAATTTCTCTTCATCGAGTTTTCGTTCCGGGAATAAAATGATATGAGGACCATCGCCCTCTTTCTCCGCGGCAAGACCTCCCGCAGCGGCAATCCAGCCCGCATGACGACCCATCACCTCCAATACGAATACCTTGGTGGATGTCTTTGCCATGGACGCGACATCGAAACCGGCTTCGCGGATAGAGACTGCCACGTATTTAGCCACCGACCCGAAACCCGGACAGTTATCGGTAATGGGCAAATCGTTATCGATGGTCTTGGGAACCCCGATACAGGTGATGTGATAACCCATCTCGTCGCCCATCTGCGAGACCTTATGGGAAGTATCCTGGGAATCCCCGCCCCCGTTGTAGAAGAAATACCCGATATCGTGGGCCTTGAACACATCGATGAGTCGCTCGTATTCGGCCTTGTTCTTATCGAGACCCTTGAGCTTGAAACGGCAGGACCCGAAGGCACCGGAAGGCGTATGGCGCAATGCAGCGATCGCCGCACCGGATTCCTGGCTGGTATCGATCAAATCTTCGGTAAGTGCGCCAATGATCCCATTGCGGCCGGCAAGTACATTGGCGATTTTATCCGGGTGTTTTCGCGCTGTTTCGATGACACCCGCCGCGGACGCATTGATTACGGCGGTTACACCCCCGGATTGGGCGTAAAAGGCATTCTTGGGCATGGTTGATTCCCCCTTGATAACATAATTGGGTTTAACATGATTGGATCTTGGGAAGTGAGATACGTACTAGCGAAGCTTCGCCTCGAACCGACAAAGCATGATTTAGCACCGATAAAACAGAATTGCTGTTCCGTAAAACTCGAATCGAGTACGAAGCTGAGCGGGAAATGGACAAATGACATGTGTCAGGCTTTGAAAATGACTGATTTAGAAACGGCTACCATCAAGCGCTCTCGAATCGCAGAGAAGACTACCGACCATTGTCCGTGATTTTCCGCTGGATTTCTCCACTTCCGACACCACTTGTTCGAGTGGTCGATATCCGCTTGATCGATAGTATCCGCATTGAACATGTTAGCGCTTCGCGCCAAGGCTGGAGCGGGGTGGGTCTTGGCGCACCCAGCGGTTCTCTCGGGATTTTTGTTTTTCCGATACTTGAACATGTCAGCGCTTCGCCCCAAGAGTGAAGTGGGGTGGGCCTTGGTGCACGTACCGGTTCCCACGGGATCCTTGTTTTCCGACACCTCGCGAAGCTTCGCCAGCATATTCTATCAAAGATCTTCTCCGGGGCGACCTTCGGGAGTCTCGCCACCTGGAGCAGCAACTACGCGAAATCCTCCTCTTTCCTTCCGGCAAGACCCTCATCCTCCTCCTGCGACAGCGCACGTTCATAGTCCGCCTGCGCTTGTAACAGACCCATCGCGCACTCGGTGACATCATCGTATTCCTTGCGCCCGGTGCCATACATATCCAAATCTCGACCGAAAAACTGGCATCGATAGCACTTTTCAGCCGTTTTCATGACAACGAAATTCGTCTCTTTCTCTCTCCAGAACACCGTGGGACAGGAAGTAAGTATCGTAGTATCAGTATCCAATCTACACTCCGTGTCGGCCAGTTCCAAACGGACCTCCTTCCGGTACCGCTCGTTGACTGCAGACTGTATGATCCGAATCTCGGTGTCGGTAAAATCAGGTGCTTGCATCATGCCGATTATGCATTCTCATCAACAATATCATTGACTTGGCAAGAATATTACCAATATGGTCGTTTCTCGTAACGAGGGTGTTATAGTGCCTGGAATTCCCCCGTTTAATCAAGCTAAACCTGTAACCGACGAGCCTTCGATCCCGCAACGTCGTTATCCTCTCACCCTCGATCGGCATGGCTCACCGTGGAGTTGGAACACTTTCCCCGGCCGAATTTTACTCGTGACGTTCATCTTCATGATGATCGGCTTCTCCCGGGAAATACTCGCCCAAGTCATGCTCCCCGACATGGGCGATTCCTCCGAGGTATTCCTTTCCGGTGCGGATGAACAGCGAATCGGCGAGGCGTTCATGCGCGAAGCTCGCGCCAGGATCTCCATCATAGATGAACCTGAAATCTCTTCTTACCTCAACAACCTGGGCCATCGTCTGGCTTCGCACAGCGGGACGGCGAGCGCCAACACGCAAAGTACCACCGCCATCAAGGGGAATTTTACGTTTTTCGCGGTAGAAAATCCTGCCATCAATGCCTTTGCCGTCCCTGGAGGATTCATCGGAATCAATGCGGGCCTCATCCTCAACACAGAATCCGAAAGCGAATTGGCAGCCGTCCTGAGCCACGAAATCGCCCACATCACCCAACACCATGTGGCGCGCGCCATACAACTTGGCGATAAAATGAATCCACTGATGATGGCCGGAATGTTGGCCGCCATGATCATCGGAACCCAAAGCAGTCAGGCTGGTCGGGCCGCCATGACGGCAGTCGCCGCCGGGACCATACAAAAGCAGATCGACTTCACGCGGGCCAACGAAAAAGAGGCCGACCGGCTGGGAATCGGGATCCTATCCGCGGCAGGCTTCGACCCCAGGGCCGCGCCCAATTTCTTCGAACGTCTGCAAACCGCCCATCGATACTACAGTCAGCCACCCGAATTCCTCTCCACACACCCGGTGACCGTGTCCCGCATCGCCGACTCGCGGAATCGGGCCGAACAATATCCGTATCGCCAGTACAGCGACAGTCTGGCCTATCATTTGGTACGGGCCCATCTCGTGGTCATGATGAACGAAAACCCGAAACAATCCATAACCTATTTCCAGGACGCACTCCAAAATGGCAAATATCGCAACCGCGCTGCTACCCAATACGGGCTCGCCCTGGCGTTCATGGCGGCAAGCGACTGGAAGAGGGCAAAAACCGAAATCGCCAAACTATTGAAAACCCATCCCGGGCACGTGGTGTTCCGCGCCCGCATGGCCGACATCGATCTCGCCGACGGTCGCATTTCCAAAGCCATGCGCATCTATGCCGATGAACTATCCCTACACCCGGAACACGAGATCCTGATACTCGGTTATGCACGCACACTACTTACGACAAACAAACCGAAAAAGGTTATCGCGTTATTGGATCGCCGCGAAAAGGAACGCTATCGAAACCCGGTCCTACAAGAATTGCTGGCCAAGGCGTTTGCCCGAACGGGCGATAAAACCGGCGCCAATGCAGCACTCGCGGAACACCATTACCTCAATGGCGACATCAATGCGGCGATTCGCCAATTGCGCATCGCGCTCGAGACATCCGCCGAAGACTATTACCGAAACTCCCGAATCGAGGCCCGTCTAAAGCAGTTCGAGGAAGAACGTCTCCTGCGCGCGGGATCATGAAAAGATGTCGGAATCGATACCCGGCGAACCTGTGCCTGGACCGACAAGGTCACGAGCAGAATAAAACACCGAGAACCCGGTATCTGGCACTCCAAGTCCTCCACTCTCCACTTCAGCCTCTTGGTTGATTGCTACAAATAAACATGTCGGTAGCAACAGAGTCTACTAACATTCCGACCTATGCAATTCCCCCTGTGATGTCAATTGTCGAGGGGGAATTGCATAATGAGAATACTGAAAATGCTATTCCTGGCGAAGCTTGTGCTCGATCCGACAAAGCATGACCCGGTATTGGTAAAGCAAAATTGGCGCCTTGTAAAACCCGATCCAATTGTGAAGCCGAGCGGGAAATAAGCAATTAGTGGTCTTCAACTCGTATTTTGAACGTATCAGAAGAACAGATGCCTGAATCAAGACCTTTCGATACGTTCAGAAGTACGACCTGATCTTTTTAGGCACTTTTATGGCATTGTCGGGGGGGTAGCGTGGGTAACCATATCGCTGTTTTTGGTGTAAAACCAATCGACAATACAACCTGGGCATCACTACCTCCATGGAAATATGGAAGTAGAGCGAGACATACGGCGTGTCTTTTGGCCATTGTTGTTGCCATTATCATAGGGGGAATGTTTTCTGCCCCCGTATTCTCGGCATCCCCTGCCCCGTCAGGCAATTTCATTTCGTTCGACTCCGGGGCCAATCCCCCGTCGAAGTTGTTATCGCGCGGAGGAAAGATCGGACTGTTTTCCGGCGAGGACATTTTGCCACCGGACGAGGCCTTTCCGCCGCCCCACGTCGAAGTGAGAGACGCCGATACGCTTTTCATCCAATGGCAAATCACGAAAGGGTATTATCTTTATCGGGATAGATTTCGATTCGAAATCCAGGGCGCCCCAGGGGTGCAACTGGGATCGCCCCGGATACCCAGAGGGGTATCGAAGGAGGAAGAGGATTCCGGACCGGTGGAGGTGTTTTTCGATGAGGTGGGGATCGCGCTCCCTATCATTCGCCGTACACCGACCCAAATTCCCCTGCGGGACCCTCGGCAAAGCAGCGATGCCTCTCTCCCCCACACAGATGCTCCGACGAGAACAGAAAACAGCAAAACCATAGCGCTGCAACTCACGGTAGGCTACCAGGGCTGCGCCGAGGCGGGGCTTTGTTATCCACCATCTACGAAAACCCTGCATCTGGATCTGCCGAACTCTGGCGACCGGGATGAACAAGGCAACTCGATAACCACCAGGCCGACAACCATACAGCCGACAACCGGGATAGCCGCAACCGGGAAGGAAGTCATGGGAACGACACTCCCGGAGTCCGATCGCCTCGCCTACGCAATCCTGGGAAATAGTCTTTGGATGGTGCTCCCGATCTTCTTCGGATTCGGCTTGTTGCTCGGGTTTACACCCTGCGTATTTCCCATGGTCCCGATCATCGCCAGCATCATCGCGGGACAGGGGAAAGCCATTACGACCCGCAAGGCGCTTGCGTTGTCGATGACATACGTACTCGCCATGGCCGTTACCTACACGGTTGCCGGGGTCATCGCGGGCCTTTCCGGTCGCAACCTTCAGGCTGCATTCCAGAATCCATGGGTAATTACCACCTTTAGCGCCATTTTCGTGTTGTTGGCATTATCGACGTTCGGCCTCTTTCGGATTCAGATCCCGATAACCTGGCAGACGAAATTGACCATGCGCAGCAACCTCCAAAAGGGGGGTACCTTCGCGGGAGTGGGTATCATGGGTTTTTTGTCGGCGCTCATCGTGGGGCCTTGTGTAGCCCCGCCACTTGCCGGAGCCCTGATCGCCATCGGAACCACGAGCGATCCTATTCGAGGAGGATTGGCGCTTTTTTCGCTTAGCCTTGGGATGGGCACGCCGCTTATCGCGGTAGGCACATCCGCCGGTCGCTGGTTGCCGAAGACAGGCCCCTGGATGGAGATTACCAAAAATATATTCGGTGTACTGCTGCTTGTCGTGGCGATTTATCTCCTGGGACGGGTGATACCGAATTGGGTCAGCATGTTTTTATGGGCCGTATTACTAATAATGATCGGCACCTACCTGGGCGCATTGGATCGTCTGGAAAGTAGCGATGGCGGGTGGCGAAGGTTCCGCAAAGGCGTGGGAATCATCGCCATGGTGCACGGCATCACGCTCATGGTGGGTGCAAGCCTCGAGTATGGGCTCGTCCCCTCGAAAGGATTCGTCACTGGTGGCGATCCCGAGGTCCACGCGCCACTCTTCGAACGGATCAAGACGCATCAAGAGCTGGAAGCGAAGCTGGCAGCATCTGGTGTTCGAGACAGCACTCGGAATGACAGGGGAAATCGGCTGATTATGCTCGATTATTATGCCGATTGGTGCGCAACGTGCAAGGAGATGGAGAGACGCACGTTCTCCGACCCCGGTGTCAGGCGGGTATTGGCGGATATGGTCTTGTTGCAGGCCGACGTCACGGATAACGATAAACAGGATCAGGCCATGCTACGGGCATTCGGATTATATGGTCCACCCGCCATCTTGTTCTTCGGTCCCGATGGAAAGGAATATTCCGCCTATCGAGTACAGGGTTTCATGAATGCCGAGGAGTTTCGGGAACATGTGAGGCGTCTCCGTGATATGATCCCGTGAAATAGCCCTCGAGAATCGAGACCGGGGATTTCCGCTGCGCCAGGGGGACGATCGAAGGCCTTGATCGAAGAGGGATTGTCATGAGGAGCAAGACAGGCGAAATCCTTTGTCAGAGGAGAGTAAAAATGGCGATCGAGAGCAGACAATTGGAAGAAATCGGCGTATATGTGCGGGCCCATCTCGGTGACTGGTTGGCCGATAATAGTCTCGCCAATCCACCCGTAGTCTACGAGATCGAACTTCGAGAACGAATGGTCCGAGTAGAAGAAGAACTGAAGCATCAACGGGAATTGATGAAACAAGGCTTCGAACTCATGGATAAGCGCTTCGAGACCATGCAAGAGCAGATGGACAAGCGCTTCGATGCCATGGACAAGCGCT
The DNA here is from genome assembly GCA_964610175.1 of uncultured Thiotrichales bacterium. Classification (GTDB taxonomy): domain Bacteria; phylum Pseudomonadota; class Gammaproteobacteria; order HK1; family HK1; genus CAZSVE01. The sequence continues at coordinate 4,543 of CAZSVE010000022.1, read as the reverse complement.
TCGAGACCATGGACAAGCGCTTCGAGATCATGCAAGAGCAGATGGACAAGCGCTTCGAGGCCATGGACAAGCGCTTCGAGGCCATACAAGAGCAGATGGATAAGCGCTTCGAAACCATGGATAAGCGCTTCGATGAACTGACACGCCGTATCGACCGATTCATGATCTGGTCTTTCAGCATTACGGTAACCATCGCCCTTGTCGTAGTCACCGTACTCAAGGCATGGCCGGTTTGATGCTACGCCATGTCAAGACCCGTCATGATGTGGATCCATGACTCCGCCCACGGAGGTGCCCATCTTTGTGTTCACAATGGAACACTATGCAGATTCCAGCGCCGTCTTCGAAATTGCTTCTTGCACGGATTACGCGGATAGCCAGCGGAGTTTTGCCAGCCGTTTCTACAACCTTGCAATAGATACATGGTCCCATGTTCGAACAGCCATCCGAACCGTTATTGGAGGTTACCAATCTCGGGATTCGATTCAATCAATCGGAAACCACCGTGGTCGCCGTCGAGAAGGTGTCGCTCCATATAAACCCCGGTGAAGCCGTGGCCCTGGTGGGCGAAAGTGGTTCGGGGAAGTCGGTAACGGCCCTCTCTATTTTGCAACTTCTGCCTTATCCTGCCGCCGTTCATTCTCCGGGGAGTTCTATTCGATTTCGCGGACAGGAACTAATTGGTGCATCGAAAGCCAAATTGCGGGCAGTACGCGGGAACCGAATCTCGATGATCTTCCAGGAGCCCTTGACCTCCCTGAATCCGTTGCACACGGTAGAGCGACAGATCGGCGAGGTCATGATGGTGCACAAGGGGCTGACAAGGAAAAGCGCTCGCAGAGAAACCATCGCGTTACTTGAGCAGGTGGGCATCGGGAACCCCGAGCAGCGCCTGATGTCCTATCCGCATCAGTTATCCGGCGGGCAACGCCAGCGGGTAATGATCGCCATGGCGCTCGCCAATCGACCCGATCTACTGATCGCCGATGAGGCCACTACCGCACTGGACGTAACCATACAGACTCAAATCCTGGAATTACTCACCACATTGCAAAAGCGGTTCGGCATGGCGCTACTGTTCATTACCCATAACCTGGGTATCGTCCGTGCGGTCACCGATCGCGTCTATGTCATGAACCAGGGTGAGATCGTGGAATCGGGTATCGTCCGGGAGGTATTCATCCGGCCGAATCACCCCTATACGCGGAGATTGTTGGCAGCAGAACCCCGAGGGAAACCGGCCCTTCCAACGACCAGCGCCGACACACTGATAGCAGCAAGAAATCTAAGGGTATGGTTTCCCATCAAAAAAGGCATATTGCGGCGTACCACGGAACACATCAAGGCAGTCGACGATATTACGCTACAGGTACGGGAAGGCCAGACCGTCGGGGTAGTCGGAGAAAGTGGCTCCGGCAAAACGACACTGGGACTTGCCCTGCTGCGTCTCGAGGCCAGCACCGGAACTATCTGCTATGCCGGGCGCGACATCCAAGGCCTTCGCCAGGCAGCCCTGCGTCCTTTGCGCCGCGAAATGCAGATCGTCTTCCAAGACCCCTTCAGCAGCTTGAGCCCGCGCATGTCGGTAGCAAAAATCATTGGAGAAGGCCTTGCCGTGCATCGAATCGGAGAGAGTCCCATGGATCGCGAAATGCTCATTATCAGTGCCTTGGAAGAAGTGCGTCTGGATCCCCGAAGCCGACACCGCTACCCCCATGAGTTTTCCGGTGGCCAGCGTCAACGCATCGCCATTGCCCGCGCCATCGTGCTGAAACCCCGCTTTCTGATCCTGGACGAACCCACCTCCGCGCTGGATATGTCGGTTCAGGCCCAGATCATCCATCTACTGCGAGAACTTCAAACCCGTCATCGCCTCGCGTATCTCTTCATCAGTCACGATCTCAAGGTAGTACGCGCCTTGAGTAACGAGGTACTGGTCATGAAAGAAGGTCGTATCGTCGAGCAGGGTCGGGCCGATGATATTTTCCACGCCCCACGCGAGCCCTATACGCGGCAACTCATGGCCGCGGCTTTCGACGTGGAGTCCGGCCTCGGGCCTTCCGGGGTAGGGAAACGAATAGAGGACACACAGGCACGATGAAGATCCGGTATCTTGTTCATCTCCCATTCATCTCCGCAAATGAGTCGAGTCCTGCGAAACGCCCGTTTTGTCTTACCAACGCCAAATCGAGCCTTGTCGGTTCGAGCACAGGCTTCACCTTCACCAAGAATGGTGAAGACCGTAAAGCACTTCCGGGCAAGCGCCCCAGTAACGGCAAACAGTTCCGGCAATGGGGCAATCGAGGCGTCGATCACCGACCCGGAAGGGTGGTGAAAAATGCAATTTTACCCATCGTTTTCTATCCATGGCAGTCTATTTCCTCGATAGACAAAACCACATTGGTAAAGAGAGAAGCAAATGCCCCATAAACACGCATTCATTTTATTGATCTTCATCGTTTTCGGTGTCATCGCCGGCTTGTTGACAGGTTGGTACTTCGGTGCACAAATGGTCAGCGTCACCTGGTTGGGAGATCTATTCTTGAATGCCCTGAAGATGATGATCCTGCCTTTGATCATCGCCGCCGTCATCAGCGGTGTTTCCTCCATGGGGGATATACGGAAACTGGGTCGTGTCGGCGGCGTTACCCTTGGCTACTACGTCATGACAACCGGAATCGCCGTCTTTATCGGCCTTATCATGGTCAATCTCATCGAACCCGGGATCGGGCTCGATATCAGCGGTGGAACCATACCGGAAGGCGTATCCGAGAAAAAGGATGTCGGTATTACCGATATTATCCTGTCTCTCGTGTCTCCCAATCTCATCGCCTCGGCCGTGGAGACCCAATTATTACCGATAATCCTCTGGTCCATTCTGTTCGCCGCCGCCCTGACCACACTGGGGGAGAAAGGAAGAGCCGTATTGGACTTCTTCGACGGCATGAATCAAGCCATGATGAAACTCATCACCTGGCTCATGTATTTCGCCCCCATCGGTATCTTCGCCCTGGTCGCCGGACGTTTGGGGCAGGCCGGCGGTGGCGAGGCATTCCTGCGGGAGATCGAAGCGGTGCTCTGGCACGTCGTCACGGTACTGACTGGATTGGCGGCGCACTTCGCGGTTTTGTTCCTGATCCTACTCCTTATTGCAAAACGTGGCCGTAATTACCTCGTCGGCATGTTACGGGCCCTGTTTACGGCCTTCGGAACCGCCAGTTCCTCCGCCACGCTGCCCCTGACCATGGAATGCGCAAGAGAAAATAAAGTCGATAATCGCGCCGTGGAATTCACATTACCCCTCGGCAGCACCGTCAATATGGACGGTACGGCCATGTACGAGGCCGCCGCCGTCATGTTCATTGCACAGGCCTATGGGATGGATATGACACTCGGTCAACAGGCCATCATCTTCGTTACCGCCACCCTGGCCGCCATCGGGGCTGCCGGCATCCCGGAAGCAGGTCTCGTTACCATGGTCATCGTCCTCGGTGCCGTTGGTTTACCCCTGGATGGAATCGGACTCCTATTGGCCGTGGACTGGTTCCTCGACAGATTCCGCACCGCCACCAATGTTTGGGGCGACTCCGTGGGAGCGGCAGTCGTGGATCGATTCATCATCGGAAAGGGGCAAGATGACGCACCAGCCTTGGCAAGATCCCTCGCGAAAACCTCGGAAGACACAAATCCAAACGCTGCGCCTTCCGATATGGCATTTGCGAGCGCTTCGCGCCAGAATCAAAATGGGATGGGCTCGGATTCCGGTCGAACCGACAAAGTATGAGTCAGCATCAGTCAAAGCAAAATTGGTATTTTGTAAAACTCGACTCATTCGCGACGAGCCGGAAATCAACAAGTAAACAAACCCCAGAGAACAACCATGAGAAAAAACGCAAAAGTCGACCACCCCATCCATGATCTAATCCAAAGACGCTGGAGTCCTCGGGCATTCGCCGATCGACCCGTGGATCCTCGGATACTCGGTAGCCTGTTCGAAGCAGCGCGTTGGTCTGCCTCCTGCTACAACGAGCAACCCTGGCGCTTCATTGTCGCCACCCGGGAACAACCCTCCGCCCACCATCGATTGTCGAATTGCCTCGGAGAAGCCAACCGAATCTGGGCGAAACATGCCCCGGTTCTGGTACTGAGCGCGGCCAAACGCACCTTCACGCACAACGCCAATCCCAATCGATGTGCCTGGCATGACCTGGGCGCTGCCACCGCCCAATTGACGCTACAGGCCATGTCTTCTGGCCTCTATGTGCATCCCATGGCGGGCATCCTGCCCGACAAGGCACGTGACACCTATCATATCCCCGACGATTTCGAGCCGGTAACCATACTGGCCATCGGTTATCTCGGCGCCCCGGACACCCTCCCCGAATCGCTCCGGGGACAAGAAACCGGCCCACGCACCCGTAACCCCCTGGTGCAACTGGTATTCGCCGACGACTGGGAAAACCCGGCAAGCTTCTCTTGACATAAAAGCCATGAAATTCCCCTACGGCATTGCCGACTTTCACGCCCTGATCACGGAAGGCTA
>CAZSVE010000021.1:0-41393 GCA_964610175.1 uncultured Thiotrichales bacterium | reverse complement strand
TAAGACCCGGCGTTCTTCCCAAGACGTCCAGTGGCAAAGTGCAGCGCCGTATCTGCCTGGCGCAATTTTTGGCGGGAGAACTGGACAATGTGGGGAAATGGGAGCGTCCGAAGCTGGAAGAGATGGCACCGCCGGCGATTACTATCCCACCTCCCTTCGGTGTCACCAAAGACTCCATCCGGGATCGGTCGGTCGGCAAGGCGACATGATGAATGGGGAAATCCCCATCCATATTGGATATTCCCGGGAAAAATAATCATCGATATCTCTCCGAAAACCGGAGAGGGTGGATATTCCGTTTTGCGCACTCACTTCCGTGATCGGTTCAGGATCTATGATTCAATGGAGGATGATATCGATGATGCACGAAAACGCCTGACGTTTCCTTGTGAAAGACCACGACCGACAGAAAAGAACTTGTAGGTTGCCGAAAAAGAAATGGCGAATGTTCCACACCATCGGCGATCCGTATCGGATGCGATTGATTCGTTTATTTCCCGCTCATCTTCGCAAATGATCATCAAGTTTCTACAAAACGGTGGTTTTGCTCTAGTACGGCCAAATCACGCTTCATCGGTTTGAGACGAAGCTTCGCTAGCGAATATACCGCATGATAAAAATTCTAAGGAGCTACGCCTTTTCTCCGGGCGCGGCCTCGGAAAAAATAATGGAGTACTCGGGCATTCGCATTCATTTTCTGAATTTGGAGAATCATACATGACGAACTGGATAGACGTTGCACCAATTGGTGAATTCAAGTCGAATACCTGCCGATCCATTACTACGGAGGATGGAACGGAGATTGCCGTGTTCAATTTGGATGATGGATTCTATGCCATCGAAGATGCCTGTACCCATGATTACAAAACCTTGAGTACTGGCAAGATCGATGGTGATCAGATCATTTGTCCCTGGCATGGCGCTCGTTTTCATATCAAGACGGGCGAGGCCTTGACGGCGCTGGCCCATGACACGGTCGCCACCTTTCCTACGCGGATCGAAAAGGAAATGGTTCAGGTTGCCTGGGCCGATGAATAGCGAGTGCGCAGCCAAGACTCCATGATTTCCAGTCACCTTTACGAGTGGATCGAGCCTTGCCTGCCGGTTTTTCAGGAGAGAACAGGATACGGAATTATTGGAACCGTTCCTGTTCTCTCCCCGATGCTTTCTCCCTAAAGTCCCGCCGCTTCGCGAAGTTCCGCGGCCTTGTCGGTTCGTTCCCAGGTAAATGCCGCATCTTCACGTCCAAAATGCCCATATGCCGCAGTTTGTCGATAAATCGGGCGCAACAGATCCAGCATTCGGATAATCCCTTTCGGATGAAGGTCGAAAATGTCGCGCACCAAACGACCAATCCGGGCATCCTCTATTTTGCCGGTGCCGAAGGTTTCGATGTCGATAGAGGTGGGTTCAGCGACGCCGATGGCGTAGGACACCTGGACTTCACAGCGGTCCGCCAGCCCCGCCGCGACGATATTCTTGGCGACGAAGCGACAGGCATAGGCCGCCGAGCGATCTACCTTGGAGGGGTCCTTGCCGGAAAAGGCCCCACCGCCGTGCCGCGCGACCCCGCCATAGGTATCCACGATGATCTTGCGTCCTGTCAGACCGCAGTCGCCCACGGGCCCGCCAACCACGAAACGACCCGTGGGATTGATATAAAAACGGGTATCGGCGTCAATCCAGCCTTCGGGCACCACTGGATAAATGATTTTTTCCAATACGGCCTTTTCCAGTTCCCTATGCTCGATCTCCGGGTCGTGCTGGGTCGATAACACCACGGTATCGATGCCCGCGGGTAGCCCATTCTCGTAGCGAATCGTCACCTGGCTTTTGGCGTCGGGCCGCAACCACGGTAGTTCGCCCTTCTTACGAAGCTCCGCCTGTTTCTTCACCAATCGGTGGGCATAGGTAATGGGCGCAGGCATGAGGACGTCGGTCTCGGTTGTGGCGTAACCGAACATCATGCCCTGATCCCCGGCTCCCTGTTCATGGTCCGCGCGTTCATCGACACCCTGGGCAATGTCGGGAGATTGTTTTCCGATGGCGGTAAGCACGGCGCAGCTCTCCCAATCGAATCCAAACGCAGGGTCATCGTAGCCAATCTCCCGTATACAGTTTCGCACCAGTTCTTCCATATCGACCCAGTCCGTGGTGGTAACCTCGCCCGCTATCAGCACCATGCCCGTTTTTACCAGGGTCTCGCAGGCGACACGCGCCTTGGTGTCTTTCTCCAAAATAGCGTCGAGCACGGCATCCGAAATTTGATCGGCGACCTTATCGGGATGCCCTTCGGAGACCGACTCCGATGTAATAAACTTGGCGTGTGTCATGATTTCCTCCTGGCTAAAGTTCGGCTCCTGAACCTTATGCCCGTGGTATGTGAATAAAAAACAGTCGTGTAGACCTCGTTACCCCTGACAATCAAAGAAGTCCGGGGTGGCTGCGACCCGGTGCAAAGCTTCCAGTGGTATCTTTATGGCAGCAAGCCACGTTGATCCTTGCCACCCCCGGTGGGTAAAAGAAGACATGGGGAGATCGGGGATTGCCGTAGTGCGCCTTTGTGGTAACAAGTCACGCCGGGGGTTTACCCCCGAAAATGGAAAGGGATCGAATGCGGGTCATTGTTCCGCGTAGCGATACTCTCATGGCAATTTCTGTGCAATGATACGTAAAAGTCGAATGATGCACCTCGAAGGATGGTAGGGACACGTTTTTGCCGCTGATGCATCCGACACATCCGTGGCGCAGTTCCCGTGGTGAAAAAACAACTCGGATTTCAAGGTACCGTCAACCATGAACCGACAATATCAATCCGATGTGCTGGTTATCGGCAGTGGCGCGGCGGGCTTGAGCTGCGCATTACACCTTAGCCATCATTTCAAGGTCAACCTGTTATCCAAGGGTACTCTAACCGAAAGCAACACCCTGTATGCACAAGGCGGCGTATCCGTGGTGCTTCACGAGGAAGATTCCATCGATTCACATATCGACGATACCCTCGGGGCCGGTGCAGGCCTTTGCGACCCAGATATCGTGCGCTTCGTGGTCGAGAACGGTGAGGCGTGCATCCGGGAACTCATCGAAATGGGTGTCGATTTTACCAGGATACTCGGCCCCAACCATACATCCCGTTACCATCTGACCCGAGAGGGTGGACATAGCCACCGCCGCATCATCCACGCCGCCGACGCCACGGGCCGCGCCATCCAAAATACCCTCGCCGAAAAAGTCCGCGCCCATCCCAACATCTCCATCTTCGAGTCCCACTTGGCCCTCGATCTCATCACCGGAAGAAACCTCGGCCTTCCCGATGAACAATGCCACGGGGCATACGTCTTCGATCGAGAAAAACGGCGCGTCCATTCATTCGGCGCACGGGCTACCGTATTGGCCACGGGCGGTGCCGGGAAGGCATATCTCTACACCAGCAATCCCGATGTCGCTACCGGGGATGGCATCGCCATGGCCTGGCGTGCCGGTTGCCGCGTCGCCAACATGGAATTCATCCAATTTCATCCCACCTGCCTCTATCACCCCCAGGCCACCTCCTTTCTCATTACCGAATCCATGCGCGGCGAAGGTGGAAAACTCATTTTGCCTGGCGGCGAACCCTTCATGGTGCGTTTCGATCCGCGCGCCGAACTGGCGCCTCGGGATATCGTGGCACGTGCCATCGACCACGAAATGAAACGCGTCGGGGCCGATTGCGTCTATCTCGACATCACCGCGAGATCCCCGGAATTCATTCGAGAGCACTTCCCCACCGTCTATGCCCGCTGCCTGGAACTCGGCTACGACATCACTAAAACTGCTATCCCCGTGGTCCCCGCCGCCCATTACACCTGTGGCGGCGTCATCACCGACCGCTGGGCGCGCGCCGATCTGGCGGGGCTCTACGCCATCGGGGAAGTTGCTTCCACGGGCCTGCACGGTGCCAACCGCATGGCGAGCAACTCCCTCCTGGAATGCCTCGTTTTCGCCAAGTCCGCCGCCGACCATATCGAGCAATCCATGAAAGGCTTCCCGTTGCCCGTTGCCCTGCGCGAATGGGACGAGAGCCGGGTCACCGATTCCGACGAAGAGGTCGTCGTCTCCCACAACTGGGACGAACTGCGACGCTTCATGTGGGACTATGTCGGCATCGTACGCAGTACCAAGCGTCTGCAACGGGCCAAGCACCGTGTAGACCTGCTGCAAAGCGAAATTGCTGAATACTATGGGAATTTTCGGGTTACGGGAGATTTGATCGAACTCCGCAATCTCGTGGTCTCCGCCGACCTTATCATCCACTCTGCCCTTGCCCGCAAGGAAAGCCGTGGTCTTCATTATTCCCTGGATTACCCCGAGGCCGATAACGAGCGTCCCGCCGTTGACACCGTATTGGTGCCGGAAAATTATCAAGAGACGAGACAACCGAAAATCATCATTTGATTACGATGCGTCGTTAAGACCAGCAGGGTCGAACGGAACAACATACGGGGGGAGCTTCGATAACCGAGTAACCTGAGGAATACGGGCGAGGAGATACAGAAGGGAGTTGCTTCGGATTGGAAGGAATTACTTTTCTAGGTGATTACTTTGAACATGTTAGCGCTTCGCTGCCAAGACCGAAGCGGGATGGGTCTTGGCATACGCACCAATTCTCTCGGAATCTTTATTTTTCCGATACCTGAACAGGATGGAGGCTGAGCCCGGAATCGAACCGAGGTCCACGGCTTTGCAGGCCGCTGCATAACCACTCTGCCACTCAGCCGACACTTTGCGAAACGGTTGACTTGCCATGAATGGGTCACAAGCGCGATTCAGGCTATCCTTGCAAGGAGGTCCTGTTCTCGATTTACGGAGAGTATGGATAGAAAGTCGTGTCTATCACCGAAATACGCTTGGAGCGGGAAACGGGTCTCGAACCCGCGACCTCAACCTTGGCAAGGTTGCGCTCTACCAGCTGAGCTATTCCCGCATAAGTTAAAGTATATTGTAATCAAGGATATGTGTGTGTCAACCGTAGTTTTTGATCGCCTTCTGATAATCAACACAAAAACGGCTCTTCAATGAAATGAGATTATCCACTAGCGACGCTTCGCTTTGAGCCGATGAAGCGTGATTTGGTCGTAGTAGAGCAAAACCAGCGTTTCGTAAAACTTGATTCATTTGCCGAAGATGGGCGGGAAATAAACAAAAGAAAGCGGCATTGTTCAGAAAAAGGTCCCATCGATGGGGGATGATGCACTCCCGAATCGCTTGCGCGGCATACGGCCCGCCAGGAAGGCCTCCCGCCCCGCTTCGATTGCCTTTTTCATCGCCGAGGCCATCAATATCGGATCACGAGCCGCAGCGATGCCGGTATTCATCAAGACACCGTCACAACCAAGCTCCATGGCGATAGCAGCGTCGGATGCGGTGCCTACACCGGCATCCACGAGAATCGGCACCCCGGCATTTTCCACGATAGTACGGATGTTGTGCGGGTTACGGATCCCAAGCCCGGAACCAATTGGAGCCGCCAATGGCATAACTGCCACACATCCAATCTCTTCAAGGTGCTTGGCGACGATGGGATCATCATTGGTGTAGACCATTATCTTGAAATCGTCCTGAATCAATTGTTCGGCTGCCTTCAGGGTTTGCATAACATCGGGAAATAATGTCTTCTCGTCTCCCAATACCTCGAGCTTGACTAAACCGTGCCCATCCAATAGTTCTCGAGCCAATAGGCAGGTACGAACTGCCGACTGTACATCATAACAACCGGCGGTATTGGGCAAGATGGTGTATTTGTCGGGAGGAATGAAATCGAGGAGATTCGGCCCATTGGGGTCGCTGCCAATGTTGGTGCGGCGGATGGCCACGGTGACGATCTCGGCCCCACTGACATCCACGGCCTGACGGGTTTCTTGAAAATCTTTGTATTTGCCGGTTCCGACAAGCAATCTTGAACGATACGAAACACCGGCGATGATCAGCTCATCATTGTCGATTGTACTTTTTTCCGGCACCGGATTGCTGTGCATTTGATTTGCCATCTTGACTTTACCTTAACAGAAACTAAAGAACATGATGCCCTTTCGGGGTAAGTTTTTGGAGACTTTGATTTTTCGTCTCAAAACAGTCATCTCGACCAAAGCGTGCAGGAACAGTGCTCGACGCGGAAGTTCTCTCCCTTTGGTCGAGATCACGTCTATTTGTCCATAAGGGGATTTCCGGAAACTTCGATTTGTTTATTTCCCGCTCGGCTTCGCCTCGAACCGATGAAGCATGATTCGGCATTAGTAAAGCAAAATCATTGTGTTGTAAAACTCGACTCATTTGCGAAGGTGAGCAGAGGAAACAAATTACCGCCTTTCTAAAACGAATCGGGAAGGCAGTCTTGAACATAGGGGAGTACTGGTTCCAATTATGCTAATAATTCGGGTGGTGATAGCCAACTCCCGAGAGATTTTCCCGTACTCTCCGAGGTGGATCTATGAGGGATTCATCCGAGGATTTCCGCCACTTTATCCAGCGGACGACCTAATACGGCTTTATCTCCAATCAACACGATGGGGCGTTCGATCAAGATTGGGGCTTCGACCATCGCCCGAATCAAGGAAGCCCGATCGAGATCCTGATTATCCAATCCTTTGGCTTTATAGGGTTTCTCTTTACGGCGCATCAACTCGCGGGGTTCCATCCCGAGTCCGACGAGAAGCTCGCCCAACTCCTGTTCGGAGGGTGGATGCTTCAGGTATTGGATGATTTCTACCTCGATGTGACGATCTTTCAACATCTGAAGAGCATCACGGGATTTGCTGCATCGGGGATTGTGATAAATGGTCGCTTTCATAATTTGTTTATTTCCCACTCACTTCGCAAATGAGTCAAGTTCTACAAAACGCTGGGTTTGTTCTACTACCACCAAATCACGCTCCATCGATTCGAGGGGGAAGCTTCGCTAGGGAATCAATGGGTTCAATATTTGCGTGGTTGTTCAAGTCTCGTCGAATCCGTTCGGCATTTTTTTATGCCAATCGGTTTCTTGCTGGTAGCAATGGGCCAAATTGAGCAATCGCCCTTCCTGCCAATGGTTACAAATTAGCTGCAGACCTACTGGCAACCCTTTTTTATCGAATCCCGCAGGCACGGACATGCCCGGTAAGCCTGCCAGGTTAAGGGACAATGTATAGATATCCTGAAGATACATGGCGACCGGATCGGCAAAGTGCTCACCGAGACGAAACGCCGTGGTTGGTGCCACGGGACCAGCCAATACATCGACCTTCTCGAATGCATGGCGAAAGTCCTCGGCAATCAATTGTCGAACCTTTTGCGCCTTCACATAGTAGGCATCGTAGTATCCGGCAGACAGGGAAAAAGTCCCGGCCATGATACGGCACTTGACTTCGGCACCAAAACCTTCGGATCGGGAACGAATATATAGATCCAATGGATTCCGAGGGGACTTGCAGCGATAACCGAATCGTACGCCATCGTAACGAGATAGGTTCGAGGATGCCTCGGACATGGCTATGACATAGTAGCAAGGGATGCAATAAGGGCTATGCGGTAAATTGACATCCACAAGCTCTGCGCCGAGTTTCGCAACATCGGATAATGCCACGTCAATCACGGATCGCACATCGCTATCGAGTCCGTCATTATACCACTCCCGTGGTAAGCCAACCTTTATTCCCTGCAATGGTGTGGAAAGAGTGGAACCATAATCGGGAACAGGCAGATCGATACTGGTGGAATCCCGTGTGTCGAAACCAGCCATGACATTCAACACTAACGCAGCATCCTCGGCACTCCTGGCAATGATGCCTCCTTGGTCGAGCGAAGAAGCATAAGCAATCATTCCATATCGAGAGACTCGTCCATAGGTAGGTTTGATGCCGGTTACACCACAAAAGGAAGCTGGCTGGCGGATGGATCCCCCTGTATCCGTACCCGTTGCGGCAGGTGCCAGGCCGGCAGCTACGGCGGCAGCAGAACCACCGGAAGATCCGCCAGGCACACGAGTCGTATCCCAGGGATTTTTCACTGGCCCGAAATAACTGGTCTCGCTGGAAGATCCCATGGCAAACTCATCCATGTTGGCTTTACCCAACATAACCATACCAGCGGTCTTGATGCGTGTAATAGCCGTAGCATCATATGGAGCAATGAAGTTTTCCAACATCCGCGAGCCGCAGGTAGTCTTTACACCATAGGTACAGAAGACATCCTTATGGACCACGGGAATGCCTGTAAGAAGTGTGGAATCTCCTGTGGCAATGCATCGATCCGCCGCCTGCGCTTGCTCCAGCGCAACGTCCTCGGTAGTGGTGATTAAAGTATTCAATGAGGGATCGATACGTCGAATACGGGCAAGAAAAAATCGAGTTAGTTCCTCACTCGATATTTCTCGATTATGGATCATTGCCGATAGTTCGGAGAGAGACCTGTTATGCATGAGCTTGAAGTTCCGATTTTTTAGATATCGCCTCGTGGACTGCCGAAAGTTCGCCATACGGAGGCAAAAACCACATTCATCCTTACATCCCTTAGGGGATATGGCGCAACGGAGCCGTTGCCGGAAAGCCACCCAATAGGCTTTGGAAATTTTCAATACGAAAAGGAAGACAACCACGAACGAAGCTTCGCCTCGTACCTATGAAGCATCATTTGGCATCGGTAGAGCAAAATTAGCGCTTCGTAAAATCTGGCTTATTTGCGAAGATGAGCGGGAAATAGGCAAAATAATCCATTGCCATGGCCATTTTATGGCGAATCATTCGATAACCTTAGGAACAAGATATAATCCGGTATCCACGAGAGGAGCATTTTCCTGAAAATATTCTCGCTGATCGGTTTCTGTAATCCTGTCGGAACGAAGTCGTTGAACTGCATCCAGAGGGTGCGCCATAGGTACCACTTCCGTTGTATCCAAGTTTTCCATTTTCTTTACCAATTCCAATATATTAGATAAGTCACGTGCATAATGAGCAATATTTTCCGGCTCTATCGTCAAGCGAGCCAGAGACGCAATCTTTTCGAGATCTACTTTATCCATAGACGAGTTTCCCCCGTGTACACATTTAGCGAAGCTTCGCCTCGAACCGACAAAGCATGGTTTAGCATCGGTAAAGCAAAATTGGTGTCCTGTAGAACTCGACTCATTTGCAAAGCTGAGCGGGAAATAAACAAATCAACAATAGCGCTACATCCATACGGAAATTATCCGGCTAATCATGTAGCTTGCGTGAATATTACATCACTGCTACAGTGAACCGACTTTGCTTTGTACGATGCAGTGTGAAGCATTCTATGCGCTGCCGCAAAAAGCAAGATGAAACCGAAAAACTCGCGTATGGTCCAACTTGATGATCGGTTGCAATGGATCAGAATCAAAAGAACATTATCCCTTTACCCAAAGGATTATTGAACGCGACAATTGGGGGTTTTTTGATTCCGACCATGTCTGGTTTTTCGCTATGCGCTTAGAACACCGTGTTCGGAATTATACTTGGTTGATCTTCCCGAGTAGTACCCATATCGGAGAATTCAATTCGCCATGATACGCCGTCTCAGAGGGGTCTTTTCCAATGATCTGTCAATCGATCTAGGTACTGCCAATACACTTATCTACGTTCGCGAAAAAGGAATTGTCTTAAATGAGCCTTCCGTTGTCGCTATTCGTCATGAACGTGGCGCGAATAGTACGCAAAGCATTGCCGCCGTCGGAGAGAAAGCAAAACAGATGCTTGGCCGTACTCCGGGACACATTACCGCTATTCGTCCACTCAAGGATGGCGTGATCGCGGAATTTACCGTAACCGAGAAAATGCTCCAGTACTTTATCCACAAGGTGCATGAAAATCGCTTTTTTCGCCCTAGTCCTCGAGTACTGGTTTGCGTTCCCTGCGGTTCCACCCAGGTGGAAAGGCGTGCAATTCGTGAATCGGCAATGGGTGCCGGTGCCAGAGAGGTATATTTGATCGAAGAACCCATGGCGGCAGCCATCGGTGCGGGTTTGCCGGTAAGCGAAGCAAGCGGTTCCATGGTTTTGGATATTGGTGGTGGCACCACGGAGGTAGCGGTCGTCTCATTGAATGGAATCGTGTATTCCGAGTCGGTGCGGATCGGTGGTGATCGCTTCGACGAGGCCATTATCAGTTACGTTCGTCGTAATTATGGGACATTGATTGGAGAGGCAACCGCCGAGCGTATCAAGCATGCAATCGGGTCCGCATATCCCGGCAACGAAGTCATGGAGATTGAAGTGCGTGGACGAAAATTGGCCGAAGGGATTCCTCGCAATTTCGTTCTGAACAGCAATGAGATCCTCGAGGCCCTACAAGAGCCGCTATCGGGTATCGTAAGCGCTGTAAAGATCGCTCTGGAACAAACCCCACCGGAATTAGGCGCCGACGTGTCGGAAAGGGGGATGGTACTGACCGGAGGAGGAGCCTTGCTGCGTGATATCGATCGATTGATTATGGAAGAAACCAGTATTCCGGTGCTGATCGCCGATGAGCCATTGACATGCGTGGCTCGAGGTGGTGGTCGCGCACTGGAAATGGTAGACGAAAAAGGAACGGATATCTTCGCAACAGAATAATTTCATGAAGCTGTATTTGTGAGGGCAGCACTACAATTACCGCATAGATTACCATGGAAGTTTTGGAGACAGAGTAACCATTATCAAATTAATCCAACCACTACTCGTTCGCGGCCCTTCCCCAGGCACTCAGCTTGTCGTATTCATTTTACTTTCCTTGGCGCTGATGATGATCGACCATCGCGGCGGATACCTCGATACGACGCGAGTTGTCCTATCGACGATAGTCTCACCATTACATTACGCAGTAGATACACCAATCCAAATCGTCCATTGGGTAAACGATCACTTTACCTCCCACGCTTCATTGATCAGGGAAAATACCCGCTTACGCCACAAACTCTTTCTGAACCAAGCAAAACTAAGAAAATTTTCCGATTTGGAAGCCGAGAACGTCCGTCTTCGGCAATTACTCGGATCCGCTGAAAAAATCGGTGAAAAAGTGCTGATTACCGAACTCCTGGCAGTGGATATGGATCCATTCAGCCGGCGGATTATGATCGACAAGGGCACACAGGATGGCGTTGCGGTTGGACATTCCCTGATTGATATCAACGGCGTCATGGGACAAGTAATTCAGACTGGACCTTCCTCTAGTACCGTACTCTTAATTACCGATCCAAGTCATGCACTTCCTGTGCAAGTAAACCGAAATGGCTTCCGCTCTATCGCGCTTGGTACGGGAATCCAGGATTCGTTGGAATTATCGCATATACCAACCAATACAGATCTTAATATAGGCGACGTTTTGGTTACTTCAGGACTTGGGGGTAGATTCCCTTCAGGATATCCTGTTGGGGAAATTACGTATATCAAACGCGATATCGGCCAACCATTTGCTAAAATCCTGGTAAAACCCTATGCATGGCTGGAACGAAACCGCGAAGCATTATTAGTCAAACCGATGACTCATACCTCGACCACCAATAATACAGTCCCCTGAAAATGGGTCCCACAGAACATCGCGGCGGTTGGATCATCACCGCCAGTTTCCTGATTGCTCTCCTACTGGTTCAATTACCAATCCCGACTTGGGCAACCATATGGCGTCCATCCTGGGTGGCAATCGTTTTGATCTACTGGTGCTCGGCTATCCCAAAACGCATGCGCATAAGTAGTGGCTGGTTAGTAGGTCTGATTCTGGATATTTTGGGGGGAAGCCTGTTAGGGCAACATGCGCTTGGCTTGAGCGTTATAGCGTTTATTGCAGGTAAATTCCATCAGCAAATTCGAGTCTCACCTATTTGGCAACAGGGAATCAGCGTATTCGGGTTGATAGCTCTATATCAATTACTGATTTTATGGATCAATGGAATCCAGGGTCATCCGACACCAAAATGGGCCTATATATCCTCGGCATTCATCAGCACCTTAATCTGGCCATGGGCTCTCATCATCCTGCGCGACATACACAGAAAATATCAGGTCCAATAAGTACTATTTACTGATCTTGGATCCATTTGGGCTATCTGCGGACACCCCTATATCCTTGTACATATCCGAGAACCAAGTTGGCCCCGCACTCCATTTCCATATCTCTTCTCGATGCCTCGCTTGCCATACCCGATGTCTTGACCGTTGCTTCCAACATGTAACCTTGCCTTTGGATCTTTTGCGTTATACTTCTTCATGACCTAACTTCCTTGATGCGGCACCGTGTTTCAGGAATTGGTGCATTGACATAATCTGCCTATCTTGAGCCTGGTCAGATTAAAACGTTATGACATGAATAATCCACAGAAAACGGAGCATTCATGCTCCAAGAGAGAGTTACATGACGCGATTCATCTTTATCACAGGCGGGGTTGTATCTTCTCTGGGCAAAGGGATCGCCTCGGCATCGCTCGCGACGATACTGGAAGCCCGCGGTCTCGATGTAACGCTCATCAAACTCGATCCGTATATCAATGTGGATCCCGGCACTATGAATCCATTTCAGCATGGCGAGGTATACGTAACCAATGACGGCGCCGAAACCGATTTGGATCTTGGTCATTATGAACGTTTTGTCCGCGTAACTATGGGCAAGCGCAACAACTTCACGGCGGGACAGATTTACGAGCGAGTAATCCGCAAGGAACGGCGTGGGGATTATTTGGGAGAAACCATACAGGTCATCCCGCATATCACGGACCAAATCAAGGAATCCATTCTCCAGGCACAGAAAGGAATCGGTAAAACCGTCGATGTCGTCATGGTGGAAATCGGTGGAACCGTAGGTGACATCGAGTCACTGCCATTTCTGGAAGCGATCCGGCAACTGGGTATCGATATCGGCCGTCATAGAACCTTGTACATCCACCTGACTCTGGTTCCCTATATCGCCTCGGCTGGAGAGATCAAAACCAAGCCTACCCAACACTCCGTCGCAGAACTTCGATCCATTGGAATTCAACCCGATATCCTGTTGTGCCGCGCCGATCAACATGTACCCAAAACCGAGCGGCGCAAGATCGCGCTCTTTACCAATGTGCAGGAACAGGCAGTCATCTCCGCCGTGACCACCGACAGCATCTATCGGGTACCACGGATATTTCACGAGCAAGGACTCGATGATTTAATTGTCGAGCGCCTCGGATTACGCGCCAGTGTGATCGAACTTTCCGAATGGGATTGGGTCGTCGATCGGTTGGATAACCCCGATGGTGAAGTCCGTATCGCCATGGTCGGAAAATATATGAACCTGACCGAGTCCTACAAATCTCTATCGGAGGCATTGATCCATGCCGGCATCCACACGCGGACCCGCGTGCGGATCATCTACGTCGACTCCGAAGAACTTGAACGCACCGGTACCGATAGACTCGCCGACACCGATGCGATACTGGTCCCTGGGGGATTCGGTAAGCGCGGCATCGAAGGCAAAATTACGGCTGTGCGCTTTGCCCGAGAAAATGGGGTACCGTATCTTGGCATTTGCCTCGGTATGCAGGTAGCTATCATTGAATTCGCCCGGCATCGGGTAGGACTCTCCGGCGCAAACAGCACTGAATTCGCGCAAGATACCCCCCACCCGGTAATTGCCTTGATTACCGAATGGCTCGATGTCGATGGGAGCATCTCGCATCGAGATCAGCATTCGGATCTCGGTGGTACCATGCGTTTGGGTGGACAACAGTGCCGATTGCGCTCCGGAAGCCTGGCGCGGAAAATTTATGACAAAGACATTATTACGGAGCGACATCGTCACCGTTATGAGTTCAACAACCACTTCACGGTGCCCATCGAGAACGCCGGGCTCGTAATGGCGGGACGAACCATGGACGGCAATCTCGTGGAAATAGTGGAAATACCCGATCATCCCTGGTTCATCGGCTGCCAATTTCACCCCGAATTCACTTCGACGCCGCGGGACGGGCATCCATTATTCTCGGATTTCATCCTGGCCGCAAAGAAGCAACGTTATGCTAAGTAAAACCGGCCAGCTCTCTGCTTCGAGGCGACGAAACGCGATTTGGCAGAAGGAAACCGAACCTGACATCGGAAAGCCCTCACTGGTTTTTTACCATCCTTTCGAGGCACCGAAAAAATAAGGATTCCGGGAGATCCGGTGCGCGCACCAAGACCTATCCCCTTCCAGGCTTGGCGCGAAGCGCCAACATATTCTCAACCCGCATAGCGTTAATCAACCTTCCCAAAACAGCACGCGCTCGAAGCCCACCGCCACCACGGCGAAGCTGCGAAGACGCAGCACATCACCGAACTTGCCATTCAATTTCGCTTCATAGCGGGCAAGCCCTTTCTCGGCCTCGCGCTGTTTTCTTTGCACCGCGGCCAGTGCACGCAGCCCCTCGCTATCCATTCCTTCCAACGTCTTGCCATCGACACCGGCCTCCTTCAGGGACACGAACTTGAACTCGATCAAGATATCCATAACCTGGTATTGGCGCATGTCCGGGCGCACGATCAGGGTGAGATCGGCATGACCGCGTTCCATCTCGGTCTCCGATTCCATGATGTACAAGGCATCATTGAAGAGCAGGGTCAGGAACGCCGTCTTGATGGTGAGCTCGTTGCCATGGGCATAATCACGGTTGCTCAATGCCTTGAAATACTTCCGCTCCACGAAGTCGCATAAGGGCTGAATGTCGCCACGCCGGTACAGGGTCTCGGCGGCTCGGCGCGCCATGTCGGCGTCCTTCCCTTCCGGCAGCAGCATCTCCCGGATCGCTTCGGCGTAGAGCTTGCGGATGACCAGATTGGGGATGCGCAGACTGATCTCGCCAAAGGGCGTCATGCCATCCAGGGTCAGGATGCCGAAGTAGTACAGGAGCGATGCCACGAAGCCGGTGTCCTTGGGGGCATAGAGCATGTCTTCCACCCCGAAACGGTCGGATAGTCTCCGAACATGTATCGCTTCCTCCTCGGCCAGGGCATCGAAGATCAGCCTTCTGCCTTCCGGGAGGCGGGAGATGTAGTGCATCTTGCCCCGGTCCATGGCCAGATTGCTATCGAGGATCTCGTCCGGATAGCGACAGTCGCGCTGGAAGGCCTTTAGAAAATAGAGGGCAAGGGTCGGGTTGTAGACGTGGTGCTCGGCGCGGCGGCTGAAGCGATAGCCGTTGTAAAAGGTGCGCATCATGGCAAGCGCGTCATCGGTTCGGGCCTGGGGAAAGCCGCACTCCCGGGCGATCTCCGCCACCATTCCGGCGATCTCTGCCTCCCGAAAGCCGCACAGTTCGTTGAATTGGTGTAGTAAATAGATGTTTTCCGCCACGTTGTAGGCGCTGGTGAGGTCGCTCATGGCCACCGGCGAGACACCGGTGATGAATACACGGGAAAGACCCTCCCCACTCGCGGCCATTTTGATGGTCTTGAACAGGGCCTTCATACAGCCCTCGCCGGACAGGATGGCCTGATAACGGCTTTCCTCGGTGTCTCGACGTCCCATCATGAGTTCGTTGGCGAAGTTGTCGTACTCGTCGATGAGGAGATAGAGGAGATGACCGGTTTTTCGTGTGGTATTCAGCAGGGATTGGAAAGAGGAGAGGGCATCCTGGGGATCGATCCGAACAGGATTCGGCAATACTTTCCCATAGTAGTCCGAGAAAGCACCGATGCGATCATTGAGATAGCGGTAGAGCGCGCGCTTGATCTCCCCGCCATCGCCCACCGCGCTGATTTCGGAAAAATCCCACTTGAGCACGAAATATCGGTTATGCCTTGCGGTGGGATTCCTGCCGATGGCGAGCCCTCCGAATAGGGCTTCGAAGCGATCCGCCTTGTTGAGGTCGTAGTAGTTTTCCAGCATCGATAACAAGAGGCTCTTGCCGAAGCGACGCGGACGCAGGAAAAGGAGCTGTTTACCGGCTTCTTCCAGCAGCGGGATATGGTCCGTGCGGTCCACGTAATGGTAGTGTTCCAAGATGAGTGAATCGAAGTCGCTGACACCGTAGGGGAACTTCATAGGACATCTCCATCGGGAATATTCTGACGAGATTTCAAGCATTTTTTAGATGTACGGGGAAGCCGTATGTTCACCGCTGGATGGGAAAAACGAAGTTCGATTCTAATTGTTTTTCTGACTGAACCCGACAAACCTTTCGGCAAGCCTTTACCCGAGGGACAACAAGGTATGATCCTGCTGGCATCAATCTCCGATTTTCCCGTGTCCAGTGTCGATCCCGATCTCGGTATCGCGAGCCCAACTCCGCATCGATTCCGATTCGGCTAGCGATAGGCCATGGCCGGTAGCCAAACAACCAACTGCGGGAAGAGAAACACGATGGCAAGACCGATGAGTTGCAAGGTAATGAACGGAAATACACCACGATAGATGTGAGTAAGTCTGATCGCCGGGGGGCATACGCCCTTCAAGTAAAAAATGGCGAATCCCACCGGCGGCGTCAGGAAGGACGTCTGTAATGTCACGGCGACGAGCATGACGAACCATATCAATGATGGTTCACTGACGACGCCATGGCCATCGATGCCGAGATCCAACCCCGCTACCACCGGAGAAAGTAGCGGCAAAAGGATCAAGGTAATCTCGATCCAGTCCAATACAAACCCCAGCAGAAACACCATCCCCAAGATGGAGAGGAGGGTTCCGTATTCGCCAAAGGGGAGTCCGGTGAGGGCGGCTTCGATCAGCTCATCGCCGCCCAGTTCACGCAGCACCAGCGAAAAGCAGGTAGCCCCCAGGAAAATCGCGAAGATGTAGGCGGTGGTGCTATAAGTGGCAAGCAATACTTCGCGAAACACGGAAAAGTTCAGTTTTTTGTTGAACCACGCCAGTAGAATCGTCCCCAGGGCACCAACGCCGCTTGCCTCGGTAGGTGTAGTGATGCCGGCGAAAATCGATCCCAGCACGGCAAAAACCAGCGCGATGGGTGGGATCATGGCGCGGATGACATCCCATACCGTACACCAGTGTATCGGTTGTCGTTCCCGGGAGAGGGGTGCCGATTGCGGAGACAGGTAACCGATTATCAGGAGGTATGCCACGTATAGACAGCCCAAAACCAGCCCCGGAAACACTGCACCCATAAAGAGATCGCCAACGGACAGGGCCAATTGATCGGCCATGATGACGAGCATGATGCTGGGTGGGATCAGGATACCGAGACAACCGGCACCACAGATGGTCCCGGTCGCAAGGGATTCGTCATACCCCTGGCGCAGCATGGTCGGTAACGACAATACACCGAGTAGTACCACCGATGCCCCGATAATCCCCGTCGACGCCGCCAGAATAACGCCGATCAGGGTTACGGTTATGGCAAGCCCCCCACGTACCTGACCGAAGAGTGCCTGCATGGCCTGCATCATCCGTTGGGCGACCCCGGATCGATCCAACATCAACCCCATGAAGATGAACATGGGCAGGGCCACCAGGACCCAGTTATCCATGATCTTGTAGATGCGATTGACCACCAGACCCAGGGTCAGAAAATCGAGCCCCGTGATGGTGCCGAGATATTCATCGGATAGATATCCTATCCCGGCAAACAACACCCCGATGCCACCCAGCACGAACGCCACGGGGAGACCGGTGAATAGAAATGCCACGAACATAATGAACATGGCGATGACAAGGATTTCATTGACGTCCATCCTGGCACCTATTGTTTTCGGCCTCTTCGGATCAGTAATGCGATGTTTTGGGCAAGCTGTGCCAACGCCACCAATCCCAGCAATCCGAAACCGACGGGGATCATCGCCTTGATGACCCAACGCCACGGTAGACCGGACGGCGCATTGGAACGTTCACCGAGCCGCCATGATTCCGATACGAAATCCAGGCTGTGGTAGAAAACCACCCACACGAATGGCAGTACGAATACCAGTATCCCGAAGATTTCCCACAGCCGTTTGGTGTTTTCGGAAAGCCTCGACGCCAAGATATCCACGCGGATATGGGCGTCGGTCACTTGGGCATAGGCAATACCGAACAACATGGCCAAGGCGAAGAGATGCCATTGCAGTTCCTCGAGGAATATTTGCCCCTGCCCGAATCCGTAACGCAATACCACCTGCGTGATGATCGCCACTATCAACAACCCGTTTGCCCAACAGATGACGCGACCGGTACCGCGCACGAATCTTCCTATGTTATCTACGAAGCTATCCATGAACGGGGATAGGGCGAGCGTCGCATGAATGTGTCGTCGGTATCGAAGTGTTCGATTCCTGCCTCAATGGGATTCCTCGAATTACAAGATGGTGGGTAACCCTACTTCGGGAGAACGGTAACCATGGTAAAACAGCGCAGCCGACAATGCCTCTTCGCCTTATCACCACACCAGCCGGGCAAGGCCCAGGGCCACCACGGCGTGGGTATGCAGGCGCAGTTTATCGCCGTAGGCGTTTTGCAGCGTGGTGCGATAGCGGGCAAGCTGTTGTTTCGCCTCGTTCAGTGCCGCCGCCACCCGTGGCAATGCCCGCAGTTCCTCGCGTGTTTTCCCCTTGATCTCTTCATCGCTCGAACCGAGTTCCTTCAGGGAGAGATACTTGAATTCCAGCAGGTGATCCAGGAGCCGATACTTGCGCATATCGGGACGGATGATCAGGCTGAGATCGGCATAGCCCTTATCGATGGCGGTCTCGGAATCCATGATATAGAAGGTATCGGAAAACAGCACCACCAGAAAGGCGGTCTTGATCACCAGTTCATTGTTCCAGCGGTAGTCGCGGTTATCGAATACCTGAAAGTAGCGGGTCTCGATGAAGTCGCACAGCGGCTCGATATCTCCGCTGGTGTAGAAGTGTTCCGCGGCGTGGCGGGCGGTCTCGCGGTCCTCGTATTCGGGGAGCGTGGCGTCCCGGATGCGTTCCACATAGAGGCGCCGAATGACCAGATTGGGGATGCGCAGCGTCAATCTTCCCATGGCATCGCCGCTGTCGGCGATGGTGAGCACCCCCAGGTAATACATGAGCGAGGCCAGAAAGGATTGGTCCCTGGTTGCCGTCAGCATGTCTTGCACACCGAAACGTTTTGCCAATTGCTCGATGAGGAGGGGTTCGTTGGGGTCGAGGGCCTTCGTAACCAGTTCCTGGCCATGGGGCAGACGGGCGATGTATTCGATGCGGTTGCGATCCATGGCCAGGTTGTCGTCCAGGATATCCCGCGGATAGGCGCATTCCTCCTGATAGTTTTGGAAGAAGTACAAGGCCAGAGTCGGGTTGTAGAGCAGGGGGGAGTCATTGCTGCCGTAGCCGAAGCGGTAGCCGTTGTAGAAGGTGCGCATCATGGCCAGTGCCTCTTGCACCCTGGCATCGGGCAGATCGCATTCGAGCCCGATTTGCGCCAGCGCCTCGGCGATTTCGTGTTCGTGGAAGCCACACAGATCGTGGTATCCGGAAATCAGCGAGATATTTCTGGCCACGTTGTATCCACTGCTGATATCGCTCATGACCACGGGGGAGACGCCGGTGATGAATACGCGGTCGATGCCCTGTCCGCTGCTCAGGGCCTTGATGGCCTTGAAGATGGTTTTGAGGATCCCTTCGCCGTGGACCAGGGTCGCGTAGCGGTCTTGTCCCTGGAGCTGCGCGGCGAGGACCTCGTTGGCGAAGTTGTCGTATTCGTCGATGAATAGATAGAGCTTGTGGGGTGTCTGGTTCACGGCGTTGACAACGGCGTGAAAGGATGCCAGGGCATTATCGGAATTGATGGGGGATAGCTGGGACTGGGACAAATGTTCCCGGTAGCGGTTTATGAATCCCTGCACACAGACGTTGATATGGTCATGCAATGCCCGCTCGATGGCCCGGGTATCCCCGTGGGACGCTACCATGGAGAAGTCCCAGCGCATGACGAAGTACCGATTATGTTTCTCGGTAGGGGTTTGGCCGATCTTCAGGTGTCCGAAAATGCGCTGGAATTCATCGGCTTTGGCGACATCGTAGTAGTTTTCGAGCATGGAGAGTACCAGGCTCTTGCCGAAGCGACGCGGGCGGAGAAAAAGGAGGTGCTTGCCGGCTTCTTCCAGGGGGGCGATGTGATTGGTACGATCGGCGTAGAAATAGCCTTCCGTGATCAGGGCGTGAAAGTCGGCAATGCCGTAGGGGAATTTCATGATTCATCTGCTCCATAATTACTTTGCGCAATCAAGGCTGGAACCCCAACCCGGCATAGCCGGGACCAAAAAGGTAACCCGAAAAGGTTGGGTTTTCGAAAACGGCTGAATTTTACTTTTGTAATTTCACTTCATCATCACCGTGGTAGCCTGTACTATTATCGGTCGATTTCGTACTGCTATTCGTTGATTTCTCGTTTTTTTGTTGCGGTTTTGCTGTGCTGGGTTTTTTATGCACCGTTTTTCATGCAGCGATTTTCATGAGTCGTTAGGTTAGCCGGTGCTGCTGCCAACAGGTTGTGTGCCCCCCCTTTGCTGCTGGTTGTACGCCGGCGATTTGCACGGGGAACTTTCCGGATCAGGCCGTGTCCTCGATAAGGACTTGGCCCGGTTTCTGAATTTCCTGAAATCATTTTGTTTATTTCCCGCTCATCTTCGCAAATGAGCCGCCATTTACGAAACGTTAATTTTCCTCTGTTACGACCAAATCACGCTTCATCGATTCGAGGCGAAGCTTCGCTAGCCTACCCATGTTAACGACTCTCCCACACCTGCAAAGTCGACAATTCCCTCCCCTGGTCCGGGGGGATAATCTGGTTACCCTGCAACTCAATCTGGGTTACCGTTGCAATCAATCGTGTGCGCATTGCCATGTGGGTGCCAGCCCGCACCGCTCGGAGGAGATGTCCGCGGCGACGAGCGATGCAGTGCTCGATTTTCTGAACAAAGGCACGGTGTCCACGTTGGATCTTACCGGCGGTGCCCCAGAGCTGAACGCAGGCTTTCGCCGATTGGTCATGGAGGCTCGCCGCCTCGGGATACGGGTCATCGATCGCTGTAATCTTACCGTTCTCGAGGAACCGGCCCAGGTTGGTCTGGCGGAATTTCTCGCCTCGCAACAAGTGGAGATCATCGCTTCACTTCCCTGTTATCTGGAACAAAATGTCGACGGTCAACGCGGCAAGGGGGTCTTCGGGGCGAGCATACGGGCCCTCGAGCGATTGAATGCCCTGGGGTACGGACGAGACGATACGGGTTTGCTGTTGAATCTGGCCTATAACCCTACCGGTGCCTTTTTGCCTCCCCCGCAGCAGCAATTGGAAGACGACTATAGGCGCGAATTGATGGCGCGTTACGGTGTCGTGTTCAATAACCTTTACACGTTGATCAATATGCCGATTCAGCGTTTCGGCAGCACCTTGCGCTCATCCGGGCAATTCGACGAATATCTCCAGTTGTTGAAAGGTGCCTTTGAGTTCCGAAATCTGGAGCATGTCATGTGCAGGTCCCTCGTCAGCGTGGATTGGGAGGGATGGCTCTATGATTGCGATTTCAATCAGATGTTGAATCTGCCACTGAAGATGGCGGGACGGAGCCGGGTCCATGTCGGGGAATTGGCGAATCTCCGGCTTTTGGGGAATCCGATTACCGTGGCGGATCATTGTTTCGGTTGCGTGGCTGGCCAAGGTTCCAGTTGCGAGGGTATTTTGGTCTAGCAGGTGGTGAAAAATTGCATCTTTCACCACTCCGCCAGTAGCCGCTCGATTCGAACTCGGCTTTATCCTTGAGTTTGAGATTTCGCCGCGTTTATTCAGTGAATCGGCGTTGATTTCTGGACAGGAATCAAGGTGAATAAAAAAACGCACGGGGATATCTATCCTCACCCGCTATTGTCCTTCGCCCGTTTTTCGCTTTGTGGTACCCTTTTCCTGTTCCCGAAGGGAGCGTGGGGACCAAACCAATCCACAACCGCTAGTCAAGCTTAACGAGTACGCGCCATGCCAACATTCGACCTTCAGGAATTCGAGGATACTTCCCGCGAGAATGGCATTCGTTACTGGATAGCACATGATTTCATGCGTGTTCTGGGATATGAGAGCTGGTCTTCTTTCGAGAAGGTCATCGATAAAGCCATGGGATCGTGTATCTCCCTGAACGTTAAAATTCACGAGGCCTTCATACACGAAAACATCACAATCGATGGGCGCGAGGTAACCAGTTACCGCCTGACCCGGTTCGCATGTTTCCTGGTTACCATGCACGCCGATTCTCGCAAGCCTGAGGTGTCCGAGGCCAAGGCAGCGCTTGCGGCCATTGCCGATGCGCTGGTCGAGCAAAGAATCCAGGAAGACGCCCTAGAACGCATCGAAGACCGCGAAGAACTGCGGATAGGCGAAAAAGCAATGAGTCAGGTTGCATATAAGGCCGGATTGCAAAAAAATGAGTTCGGTATCTTCAAGAATGCAGGTTTTCGTGGGATGTACAATATGTCCCTCAAGGAGCTTATCAGGCGGAAAGGTGTATCCCTGCCGCCAAAAACCAGTCTGTATGAGCTGATGGGCAAGACGGAACTGGCTGCGAATCGGTTTCGGGTAACACAAACTGCGGAGCGTATCCGCACCATCGGCGCAACCGGATTACCACAGATCAAAGATACCGCACACCAAGTCGGTTCCGAAGTTCGCAAGGTTATGTTGCGATCCAGCGGAGTAGCCCCCGAGGATCTTCCGCTTGAAGAGCACATATCGAAAGTAAAAGGCCGGATTAAATCGGCTGCTAATGAAATGAAGCGCCTGGATTCTTCTCCGAAACCAAAGCGAAAAAGACAAGGAAAAGTGGAAAATCAATGTTCAGTAAAGCGAATATACCCCCGTTCCTTTATGCTACCCTATGAAATCGCAGAATTGCCTGAGACAACACAGGTCGCACTGGGGCCGCTTTCGACAAATCTCCTTGCCGTGGCGAACGATGAGGGCATGGTACTGATTGAAGAGTCCGTTGTCGGCGGGCAGGGCCTCCTCGATCCGGGAACGCAGGGTTTCGTAGGGAAGGTCGGCATCGAATATCTTCAACCGGGAAAATATCCTGCGCGTATAGGCGTCGATGACGAAGACCGGTCGCCCGAAGGCATAAAGGAGAATATCGTCGGCGGTCTCCGGGCCGACACCATGCACGGAGAGCAGGGCAGCGCGTAGCGAGGGGGTATCCAGACCGATGAGCCGTGCCGAATCGTTATCGATGTACCATCTACAGAAGTGCTGTAACCGCTTTGCCTTGACATTGAAATAACCCGAGGGTCGGATCAACCGGGCAAGCTCGCCGCTCGGCAGCGCGATGATGCGTTCGGCATCGAGACAACCGGCCACCTTGAGATTCCCTATCGCCCTCTCCACATTGGTCCATGCCGTGTTTTGCGTCAGGATCGCGCCTACCATGATCTCGAACGGCGAATCGCCGGGCCACCAGTGTTGCGAACCGTAATATTCCTCCAGGATATGGTATGTGGATACCAGTCGATGCGTATGGTTATGCATTCGAGTCAGTGTAATCTCATCGATTGGCCATCGCTGGAACGTATCGGGAAAACAAAAATCCTGGGAAACTCGGTGCCGAAGCTATTTCAACGATGCACTTCGATTCGGTTGCAACGCGGCCACAGCCATCGCCGGACGGTTCAGCAACAACACCCTGCCGTTGTCGTTATCTCCTTTGTGTCCACTTCAGGGGTTGCGGGGGAGTCATCGAAGAAGGGGCCGAAGTGGATCGAGCGATCCCCTTGAACGGTAAAGTGGTGACGATAGCGAGTTTCTTGAAGCATGCTGGCAGTATTTCCGCACACCAACATGGGTTTGCCGCTCAAGAAGCGATGGTGACCATCCAGGTCGAAGAAGTGAGGCCAGTCCGGGATCGTGCCGTGGTAGCGGGCTGCCTGGCCATAGTCTTCCCGGATATCTTCGAGATCGGGAAGCTTGAAGGCACGTATGGTCATGGAGTGGAAGCCCACCATGCCAATTGTCTTTTCTACCTCGGGATTGTCCAGCCCGATGCTGTCGGGAACTCGTTACCCGATAATCGAGGCAGCCAAGATCGCGTAACAGGCGCCGAAAATCTTCCGTATACATGGCACCAGCCAAGCATTCCCCATGTAGTATCGGATCCGAATGGAACCTCTCGGGCACGCGACGGTCGGAGAAGATGTCGGAGAAAAAGAGTTCTCCTCCCGGTTTCAGTACGCGAAAGATCTCACCGAACACCGCCCGTTTGTCGAGGGAGAGGTTCAAGACGCAATTGGACATGACGACATCGATAGAATCGTCATCGATTCCCAATGCCCGAAGATCCTCCATATAACCCTGGCGAAAATCTTTCCCAAGCTCCAGCTTCCACACCATGGGCTCCCAAGCTGGAGCTTGGGAGCGAGAGAAATAATCTTCATTTTTACGGATTTCGTTCCTTTGGTTCCGTCCCGTTCTCAAGGTCTTTGTTTATCATCGAGAGCAGTTTGTCCGGTTCAAGGGCAGGGATCGAGGCATTCATGAAATCCCTGGTGTTGCGGGTCACGATCACATCGGCGCCAACAAGCAATCCTGACTGTTCGAGGACGGCATCCTCGAAGTCCGATATCCTGCTGAGCAGGGTCTGTTCGAGTACCGGGCGATTCACGGGAGCAATCTCGAACAATTGTAGAAGTTTCCCGATCGCCTTCCTTGCGTCGGAGACCGGGATGCATCGGCCAAGAAGGTAGTCGATGGTCGTCACGGTCGTGGCACAGAGAAAGCCTTCGATTCCGAAGTGTTCCGCCAGGGCGAATATCCTTCGCCGCCGATGAAGAGAAAGGCGCTCTATCGAGCGGGACATCCAGGACCACGTTGGTATCGACCAGAACCCTCAAAGGTATTTCTCCCGAAGATGCTTTTTATAATTTTCCTCGGATATCCGCGGATGGCCGGGAACCATTCCCAACAGCGAGGCCGTTATGGGCGGAAGTTCCTGCTCCCGGGGCGTGTTCTCGGGCAGGGAATGTACGAACTCGCCAAACATTCGGGAGAATGATTTTCCTCTACGAGCCGCCTGATATTTTGCCTGTTGGACGAGGGTGTCATCCATTTTCAATGTGAGTTCGGAATCCATGGCGCGAAACCTTCAGTTTGTAGATTGGGTATTTTACCAGGCCGCGGGACGGGGCATGTTTATCCGTGTGCGCAAATATTCCTTGAGTTCGGCTTTACCAAGGTGCCCGATTCCCTCATGGACCTGGAATCGTAACTGGCGGGTAAGTTCAACGGCGTCGAATGTTTTTTTGGCGGGTTTCCCTGCTTCCAGGTCAGGCATAATCGATGACCTCCAGGGGTGCTCGGATTTCCAGTAGCGGATAACCCAGTTTCGGATTGACGGGGTTATTTTGTTTATTTTCCGCTCGGCTTCGCAAAGAATCAATTTTTACAAAACGCTAATTTCGCGTAACTTGATGCTAAATGATGCTTTGTCTGTTCGAGGCGAAGCTTCGCTAGAGACATGGATACGCCGGATATTCACGATATGTTTGAAATTCCAACTCACAAGCAAATCCGCGCGCTCGATGGATGCTATCCGCAATATGTTGCGCATCTTCTCGCATGCCCGGCCCAATCGCGCCAGCGGCGATATATTCGTTCGCCAGATCCATAGCCGCGTCGGAGAGTTCGAGATACTCTCGGTTTGCTTCCGGAACTCGATCCAATACCGCGCTCGGACCTTTTCGGGCGCTTTCGATAATTCGAGCAACATCAATTCAGAGACAAGAATAATTTTGTTCCCTTCGCAAAAGGCCGCCAGTAACGCATTCGAGGCGCGGTGGAATTCCTGATCCGAACATCCCCCGATTACGGAGGTGTCCGTGTAGATTCTGGGTTTCATGACGACCGAAGCTTCACTTCAAACCGATATCGATACGGGTATTCTCCCGGGTAATCTTCGCTGCCGACTGTCCCCGATCGTCGGCCCACCGGGCCTTCAATTTTTCGAAACCGGGAAAGTATTGGAAGAGCCCCTGGGTTTCGATGCCGTCCAGTCGTCCCGGCTGTTGGCAGTGGTAGCGATAGGATACGGAGATATCGGCGTGGGTTTCATGTCCTTTTTTCCCATGGGCGATATGTTCATGCTCGTGCCCATGTTCGGATTCATGCCCTGTTTCATGACCTGCTTCATGATGGCTTTCGTGATGATCGCCATCATGGCCTGCTCCCTCGTCGTGGTGGGCATCGTGTTCATGCTCCCCGCCGTGATGTCCGGTTTCATGCTCGCTCGAAGACTCGAAAGGCCCCGTTTCAAAAGGATGTTCGATCTTGACAGATTCGAGGTTGCAGCCGGCGGGTTCGGGAAAGACGAGCAGGGAGTCGGCCTGTTTCAGCCGGGATAGACTTTCGGTCAACCGCTCCCTCTCGGCATGGGTTTTCGGGGCATGTTCGAAACCGAGAATATTATTGGCCGGGCTATGGAGCTCGATGGCGATCTCTTTACCGGAAAAGACGATGTCGAGATCGGCGACGCCGTGTCGATGGGCGGGTTCGGTCGGACCGGTACCTGCCACGAACGAGGCGATCAATGCGAACATTATCCGAATGTTGCGCGTCCGGATGGGCAACCCGGCTTCGCGGTGCCGGAGAGTGAAGATTAAGGTTCATCTTTGTGATTCCTCCATCCATTCGGGTAACGAGCTGCCGGTAGTCCTTGAATAAAGCTTCTCGGGCGCGACGTCGATATCGTGCCGCCATGTGAGCGTGCCCAGTTCATCGTGTACCCAGAAGTCCTTGAAACGATCGATGTCCTTGAAATGGTCGAAAACCCCACCTTTCAAAGGGTATTCGGAAAAATCGACAACGCCTTTCTTTCCATCGTCGAAGGTGATTGCAATTGTGTAGTCGCCTTCATAGACAGCCGAAACCACGTCGTACCATATTGTTTTTCCTACATTTCAATCCAAGGGTGGTGTTTTTTTGGGCGGTTTGTTGGCTCGCTGCCATAAACATCTCGACATTGGGGTGCAATGATCAGGACTGGATGAAAAACGGGGCCATGTGGCCCCGTTGGATGGTTGCTGGAATGGATACCAAAAGCGGGGAAATCGGGGATTACCCGAAGATATCGTTGGTGATATTGGCATACCAACCGCGGGCATGGACTTCCTCTCTCTTGAGCATTTCCGGCGAGGCATCTATTGGTGTCAGGCCACCCGCTCCCTCCACGCCGACGATGGTCTTTCCGTCGGCGCTTAGTTTGTACACCGCCGCCACGGAAAAGGCGTAATTCTCTCCGGCAATGCTGTAGCAGGTGTTTATGTAGGAGGGATCGATGGGTTCGCGATTGTTGAGATAGTCCACTACGGCAGCGGCGGCTACCTTGGCTTGGGAGTTGGCGCCGTATCCGGATTTGGGCATCTTGGCCGCATCGGCGGCGTCGCCAATGACATGGATGCCTGCCCGCAGGGTGGATTCGAAGGTTTTCTTGTCGACGGGGCACCAGTCCCCTTTTTCCACCAGCCCGGCGTCGAAGGCGATCTTGCCTGCCTTCTGGGGCGGGATGATATTGATGACGTCACCCTTGAAGTCATCGAACTCGGCGCTTACCGTCATGGTTTTGGCGTCGATAGTGGATACCTTTCCGCCATCCGCGCCACTTACCCATTCGATGAGGCTGTTATCGGTTTTGTAGCCGTATAGTTTTTTCCATGCCGTGGTGAAAAGGCCAAATTTGGAGAATTTGTCCTTGGGGTCCAGGACGAGGATCTTGGATTTCGGCTTGTGATGCTGGAGGTACATGGCGATCTGGCTGATCCGCTCATAGGGTCCCGGTGGGCAGCGGTACGGATTGGGCGGCGGGGCTATGATTACGGTTCCTCCGTCGCGCATGGTCTCCAATTGCTTGCGCAGGGTGGTGGTTTGTTCCCCCGCCTGCCACGCATGGGGGAGCTTTTTTGCCACCTCGGCGTCATAGCCTTCGATGGCCTCCCATTTGAAATCGATGCCCGGGGATACGATGGCCCGATCATAGGGGAGGCTTTGGCCACC
The DNA here is from genome assembly GCA_964610175.1 of uncultured Thiotrichales bacterium. Lineage (GTDB taxonomy): Bacteria > Pseudomonadota > Gammaproteobacteria > HK1 > HK1 > CAZSVE01. Next base: position 13,464 of record CAZSVE010000021.1, on the reverse strand, counting down.
TTGAAGCTTGACGGTCCTGGCCTTGGCGTCGATATGGGTAACCCGGTCGTGGATGATTTCGATCCCGTGTTTTTCGAGCCCCTGGTAGCCGAAACGGATGGACTCGATGGAGCGCTTGCCACTTAGTACCTCGTTACTGAAATAGCAGGTGTGGTATTGCCGCTTGGGTTCGATGATGGTGACCGCAATGGAGGGATCCGCCATGCGGATATATTTGGCGGCGGTGGCACCGCCGGATCCGCCACCCACTACCACTACCTTCTTCACGGTGTCTCCCCTGGCAATGTAAGGCAGGCCCACCATGGCGGTAGCAGCGACGGCTCCGGATAGCTTTACGAAATTACGACGATTGATCTTGGACATGTTGCTTCCCCCATTATTGTTGGCTGCCGTAGTACTGCACGATGGCCTCTATGCCAGCGTCTCCGTGTTCCTTCACCAGCGCGTCGATCCTTTTCTTCATTTTTTTTGGTGGTTGACTGGCTCCGGATAGGTAGTCCTGCAGGCTGTAGCGAAGGTAGGGTATCCATTGTCCGGCCAATATGCTGGTCCCGTCATCCAGATTACCACCCTCTTCGTGGCATTTTTCACAATATTTTTCGTGCAGCTTTTTCCCCTTGGCTGCCTCTTCGGCGTTGCTTGTTTGCCGGGCCCGAATAAAGGGTTTTTCGGAAAACCATGTGGCCATGGCCGCGATTTCATCTTCGCTGTAGCCCTTGGCGATCCGGTTCATGATGGTGGAGGAACGTTCTCCGTTTTTGAATTTCTCCATGGATTCCTCGAAGTAGTCTTCCGACATTCCTGCGATGGTCGGTAAGGCAGGACCCACACTCGATCCGTTGAGTCCATGACACCCCGCGCAAGGCTGGGACAACATATCGGCATCGGGGTCGTCCGCGAAGGCGTTGGCGCCAAATGCCAAGCTTCCGATCAGCAGTAGATTACGGATGGTCTTATGGTGCATTTTCACTCCCTCACTGTTGATGGATAAGGTTCTGGGGTTTGGTCGAGAATTCTTCGAGATATTATCAACTAATCATGGTATTCGACAGACCGGATCGACCCTGATTCCCACTACAGTATCATTAATCCTGGCGAAGCTTTGCCTCGAACCGAGGATGCGTGATTTGGCATCAGTCGAAGCAAAATCATTGTTTCGTAAAACTCGACCCATTTGCGAAGATGAGCGGGGAATCAACGAAATCTTGGAAGAGACTGACCCAGTCCTGGAAAATGTAGGTGGTGCTATGGGAATATGGACATCCATGGGTTTACTCGATAGTCCCTCACCGGGAAGATCTTCGACAAAACGATCAAAAAAACTTCCGCTGGTTCCCAAAGCGCAAGAGTAGGAACTCTTTTCCGGAAGCTGTGGCTTGCCAGGATCCATGCTTCCAGGCTGGCTTGGAAGCGAGCGGAGATTTTTGGTTCCGGCTTGGCCGGCTTGGCCGGGTTGGGGGGAGGGGGGAGACCTATGGCTCTGATTTTTTATTTCCCGCTCAGCTTTACAATTGGATCAAGTTTTACAAGGCGCCAATTTTGCCAATGTCGAGTCATGCTTTATCGGTTCGAGGCGAAGCTTCGCCAGAGAGAAGACCCATTGGTGAAATCCATTCCATTCGTAAATAGATGATTACGGATCAAGGCGTCCTGGGCCCTTCATACAATATTGTCATTGGGAGAATTCGATGAATTATAAAAGACTGGCAATGGCTACCCTGATTATCTTCGTACTGGCGCAGATATGGGGATTCCTTACCTGTGGTTGGTTATTCAATTGGGTTTACGAGATTGAACCGACATCGGTTTGGATAAAGGTCGAACAGATGTCATGGCCCCTGGGGATTTTGTGGGGACTTATTTTCAGCCTGACCTTCGTGTTCGTTTATGCGGTGCTCTACCACGGAGTACCCGGAGATGGAATCAAGAAAGGGATTTGTTTTGGTCTTTTGATTTGGTTGGTTGGCGCATTTCCGGGCTTGGGATCCATGAGTCTATACACCGTTATCGCACCCCAGGTAATTATTTATTGGATCATCAGTGCCCTCATCCAGTTGAGCTGGCAAGGAGCCATTGTCGCTTGGATCTATAAACCGAATTCGGCTTAGCCAGGGAGATTTTCGCCATCGACTTCCACAATACCGGGACGGTGACAACAGAACGAATGCTTCCCAAACCACGCACCAAGGGCGCAATCATGAAGCCTCGATCGTATTTCCTATCCTTTCTATTGTTTTTTTGCTTGATAAATCCAGCGATGGCAAATGACTCGGCCACCTGGGCAAAGGAAAACCTGTCGGAACTCGTGGAATTCTATCGTTATCTGCACGCGCATCCCGAGTTGTCTTTCCAGGAAAAGCAAACCTCCGCGCGGCTCGCCTCGGAATTCGCGGCTCTCGGTGCCAGGGTTACCCCCCGTGTTGGTGGCTACGGTGTCGTCGCTCTGCTGGAAAACGGTGACGGACCAACGGTGATGATGCGCACCGACATGGATGCTTTGCCGATTGTCGAAGAGACGAAGCTTGCTTACGCCTCGCGGATCAAAGTCGAGGATTCGAACGGTGCCGAGGTCGGCGCCATGCACGCCTGTGGACACGATGTTCATATGACCAATCTGGTCGGTGTGGCCCGTTACCTGGCGGCGCGCAAGGACACCTGGAACGGTACCGCCATGTTCGTCTCCCAACCTGCCGAAGAGTATGGTGCCGGTGCCAAGGCAATGCTCGATGACGGTCTCTTCCAGCGATTCCCCGAACCCGACTATGCCCTGGCCATGCACGTCGGTTCCGATGTGGCTACCGGAAAGATCGAATATCGTCCTGGATATAGCCATGCCAATGTGGACACGGTCGGTGTCACCATGATTGGACGAGGTGGCCACGGGGCCAGGCCGCATACCGCAATCGATCCCGTGGTGCTTGCCGCGAGATTAGTGCTGGACCTCCAGACAATCGTCAGTCGTGAGATCAAGCCCATCGACCCTGCGGTGATCACTGTCGGTTCCATCCATGGGGGGACCAAATCCAATATCATTGGCGATACGTGTGATTTACAGCTCACTGTCCGCAGCTACTCCGACAAGGTTCGGGCGCATTTATTGGAAGCAATCGGACGTAAAGCCAAGGCGGTTGCCACTGGCGCCAGGGCGCCAGAGCCCAAAATCACCATCTCGGAGGGGGTCCCTTCGTTGCGTAATGACGAAGCTCTGGTGGATCGCATCCTGCCAGTGTTTCATCGTGTCGTGGGCGCGGAAAACGTTCAATTGACCGAACCGACGATGGGTGGAGAGGATTTTGGTCGCTATGGTTATGCCGGGGTGCCGATCTTCATGTGGCGAATGGGCGCGGTAAACGAGGATCGTCTCGCCGGTTGGAAGTCGCGCGAAGTGGCACCGCCATCGTTGCATTCGCCGCTCTTTTATCCCGACATAGAAGAGACGCTTCGAACCTCTGTTCCGGCAATGGCTTCGGCTGCATTGGAGCTACTGCAATCGAAACGCTGATCGCGGCGGTATTACCGAAGTTACGATAAAACTTCTAGCGAAGCTTGTGCTCGAACCGACAAGGCATGATTTACCACGAGGAAAGCAAAATCGGTGTTTTGCAAAGTTTGATCCATTTACGAAGCTGAGCGGGAAATAAATAAATTACCGCTATTATCGAAATAGGCGCCTGAAGGTGTTCTTTGGGCTATATGCCCGGAACTTCCTCGTGTCGATGGACAATGAGAGAAATACTGGAAGAAACCAAGAAACTATCGATGGATAGAGTAGTACGGAGCAATCCATATGTTCAGTGACGCTTACACAACGACCCACAAGCAAAAAGTGTTGTTCGGCAACGGCAACGGGCAGCGGCTTGCCGGGATACTGGAGCGGCCCGCCACCGGACCCGAGGCCTTCGCATTGTTCGCCCAATGTTTTACCTGCCCCAAGGATATCCTGGTGGCATCCCGCATCAGCCGCGCCTTGGCTGCCAGGGGATTCGGCGTCCTTCGCTTCGACTTCACCGGTCTTGGGGACAGCGAAGGAAGCTTCGCCGACACCACGTTCTCCAACCACATTCAGGACGTTATCGAGGCCGCCGGTTATCTGCGGGAAACATTTGTCGCTCCAGCACTCCTCATCGGCCATAGTCTGGGTGGCGTTGCGGTACTATCGGCTGCCAGGGCGATACCGGAGGCCACGGCCGTGGTTACCATCGCCGCCCCCAGCGAACCCGAATGCACGCGCCGCCTGTTCGAAAGCGGCGCCTTCGAAGCGGTCATCTCCACCATCGGTATCGAAAAGGACGGTACACCGGAGTCCATAAACCAGCGTATCGAGGACAGCAAGCGATTTTTGATGGAGACCTCTACAGCGGATTTTTCCACAAGGCTCGAAGAAGACATCCGGGCCATGAGAAAGGCGCTGCTCGTACTGCATTCGCCGCGCGACGAGGTGGTCGATATTCGCCATGCCCGGGAGATCTTCGAGACCGCCCTTCATCCCAAGAGCTTCGTTTCCCTGGATGGGGCCGACCACCTGTTGACGCAGCGGGAGGATTGTCGATACGTGGCAGAAACCATTGCCGCCTGGGCGAGAAAATACACGCGCCCGCTCGATGCCATCGAGTCCCCCGAGCCGGAAGCGCCGGAGATCGGAGAGGTCATGGTCACCGAGCGCGATGGACGATTTTCCCAGGACATCCGCATGAATCGGCATCGTCTCCTTGCCGATGAACCCCTCGATTACGGCGGTGCCGACACGGGACCTTCCCCCTACGAACTCCTGCTCGCCGGGCTCGGTGCGTGCACCTCCATGACCATCCGCATGTATGCCAACCACAAGAAATTACCCCTGGAGAAGGTCTCTGTTCGTCTCGGTCACGAGAAGATCGATGCCAGGGAGTGTCCGGAATGCACGACACAAAAAGGCAAAGTCGACCGCATCACCCGCGAGATCCATATAAAAGGCGACCTCACATCAGAGCAGCGCGAACGTATTCTCGCCATCGCCAATCGATGTCCGGTGCATAAGACGATACACGGGGAGATCGACGACAAGGCCTGGCTCGCGGAAGAACCATCGGAATGAACCGTTGCTACCTCACGGGCGAGACCGTTGTTGGTTCGAGTTGCACGTCGGGTTTGGTCATGAGATATGAAGGGCACCGTGGGGCAGCGACGAAAAGGATAGGGAATAATCCATTTTCCCTTTTTTCGGGGGGTACACGCTTTGGGCGAATATCGGGATCGGGGATGCCGAGAGGCGTCTCGTGCTGCCTGTAGCTAAGTGCTTGTTTTCTTCGATGCCAAGCCAGATACCAAGTAGTAGCTGGATCAGGTCGCCCATAATTTCGATAAGCGAGTAAAAGATCATGTCCATGCAAGATAAGCTCTTATCGCCCAGAATCGTATTCGGTTTCGGTGCGCGCAAGCGTGTGGGAGAGTATGCAAAGGCCTTTTCCGCGAAAAAGGCGATGGTGGTAACCGACATGGGAGTGAAGGACGCGGGATGGACCTTGGATGTACAAAAAAACTCGATGACGACGACCCCGAGGCGGCGGTTCTCTACCGGAAAATCCTGACGGAGATCGGCAACGCCCCCGTCAACGAGAAGATCGCGGGACAATGGGTAAAACTTCCTGGTTTCATCGCCCCCTTGAGCCACGAAAACGAGCAGATCACCGAATTCCTGTTCGTCCCTTACTTCGGTGCCTGTATCCATGTGCCACCGCGCCCCCCGTCAATCAGACGGTATTGGTAAAAACGGCAGTAGGTCACGGCATTGCGCTGGAAGAGGCCTTTACCCCTATCTGGGTTTCCGGACAGATTCGATTGGAGGGCGAGCAAACCGACATCGGCGAAGCGGGCTACCGTATCGAAGACGCGTTATCGAAGCGTATGCGGAGGAATAAGCAATTTGCGCGGGAAACGTCACAAGGGCAAAGCTACCGAAATATGCCACTTGCCACACGTTCCGACACTCCTTTGCTACACATTCGGTGATTGTTTATCAGCTTCGTTTCGTTTGCGCAGATTGCTACTGGTTACCGTCCCTGGCCCTGCCCGGCTTCCCTGCCGGAATGATGGGGAAAGCTCGTTCCGGGCACTTCCAGGACATAAATCCGAACGCTGTGCGTTCGGATATGTCTTTTATTTGCTAGCGCTTCGCGCCAGGACCGACACGGGATGGGCCTTGATACAGGCACCGGTTCCTCGGAGTTTTTGTTTTTCCGATACGTTAAAAATTTGCCACGCCCGTCGTCCTGTTGGGGAGTGGTGGAATTTCCACTCTCGCGGTGATGGGTCATCTCCGAACGATGGCAGGATAGCATCCCGCCGGTTCTCGGCCTCCCCGGATCAATTCCTGGCCGGTGCCGGCTGCATGAACGAAAACGCCCCGCGGATATCGCCGACTTCGAAGCCCCGCGCCTGGTCTTCAGGATACAATTCTTCGAGTTTTGCAACCACATCGGGGATGAGTTGCTTGCCATGGCACAGGATGCACACCTCCTGGGTGGGAATCGCCTTCATGTAGCGAAAGACTCGAACGCCATCCTTTTCCAGAAAGGCGGAATGCTCCATGGCCTTGGGGTCCTCACCGGCAGCCTTGCGGGCCTCGAAACCCTGAAGCACCGGCCTCTCCCATTCGTCGGGGGCATTGACCGGATTGCGCGTCTTGAGGCTGGTGCGTCCTATTGTCCAACCGGGATACTTCTCCTTGAAGATCTTCCCGATCTCGGGGACCCTGCTCTTACAAACCGGGATGGCAGCCGCTGGACCGCCTGCTTCCAAGGCCTTTCCCAGTTCTCCTTTGAGGGCAGCGAAGAGTTCCTTGACCAGCTGGCGATTTTCGGCGATGCGCTTCTGAGTATCATCGGAAATTTCTGCGGAAACCACATTAAAAGCAACGACGGATAGCAGAACCAATAAGGATATTTTTTTCATGGTCGGCCTCTTTATATATTTTGTTTATTTCCCGCTCATCTTCGCAAATGCGTCGAGTTTTACGAAACGCTAATTTTGCATAACTCGATACCAAACTACGTTTCATCGGCTCGAAGCGAAGCTAGGGTTTTTCCGGGCCGGTAAAAGCATATTTCCCGTCGTTTTTGTCGCTTCGCGACGGGAACAGAACGGATCTCTTTCCCCTCCAACCTGCATCATTCCTCGTCCAACGCCGCCACCGTCAACACGTTTCCGTCAACGCCAGTGACACGAACCCTGGCGTTCACCGGACAATCCTCACCCGCAATGGTCCAGAGCGAATCTCCGATGCGAATACGGCCCCGGCCATCCATGATCGGCTCCGTCAGCGTGAATACCCGTCCAAAATACTGCTCGCCCCGGCGATTCAGCGTCGGACGATCGGTTCGGGTCGGGTGTTTGCGCAGGTACCACCGCCAACCGGCGATGCTGACAATGGAGCAAATGGAGAACAAGAGCACCTGATACTTCCAATCCGTCTCCGGTACGACGATGAGGGTAAGGCCCACGATGCCGGCGGCGATTCCCATCCAAAGGAAAAACACCATGGGGGAAAGTATCTCGATGACGATGAGCACGGTGCCCAGGATCCACCAATGCCAATAGGTGAGTTCGTTCATGATAGACATCATTTCGTTTATTTCCCGCTCATCTTCGCAATGAGTCGCGTTTTACAAAGCGCTAATTTTGCATAACTCGATACCAAACTACGTTTCATCGGTTCGAGGCGAAGCTTCGCTAGGTGGATTTCGACCCGTCTTTGGAGAATGCGGCCTTGGCGATTTCCCCGATGCCGCCCACGGCGCTGATGACAGAAGATGCCTCGATGGGAAGGAAGAGTATCTTCTCATTGGGCGCCGAACCGATTTCCCGCAACGCCTCCACGTATCGCTGGGCGACGAAATAATTGATGGCCTGGATGTCCCCCTTGGCGATGGCCTGGGACACCATCTCCGTCGCCTTGGCCTCGGCCTGGGCGAGGCGTTCTCTCGCTTCCGCATCCCGGAACGCGGCCTCTCGTCGCCCCTCCGCCTCCAACACGGCCGCCTGCTTTTCCCCTTCCGCCTTGAGAATATCCGATTGTCGCTTCCCTTCCGCTTCCAAAATGGTCGCCCGTTTTTCCCTCTCGGCCTTCATCTGACGCGCCATGGCATCCACGAGATCGGTGGGCGGCGAGATATCCTTGATCTCGATCCGGGTTACCTTGAGCCCCCACGGATTGGTGGCATCGTCCACAACGGTCAACAATTGCGTATTGATGCGATCGCGTTGGGACAACAACTCATCGAGATCCATGGAGCCCATCACGGTTCGGATATTGGTCATGGATAGGTTCAACATGGCCCTTTCCAGATCACGCACCTCGTAGGACGCCCGCGCCGAATCCAGGATTTGGAAAAAGACCACGCCATCCACCGTAATTCTTGCGTTGTCCTTGGAGATGATCTCCTGGGCCTCGATATCCAGCACCTGTTCCATCATATTGATGCGCGAACCGATCCTATCCACGACAGGGATAATGAAGTTGAGCCCCGGTTGCAAGGTCTTCGTATATTTACCGAACCGCAATACCGTATGCTCATACCCTTGGGGAATACGCCGCACGCCCATGCTGAGCAGGACCACGGCAAGGGCCAACAATGCAATAACAAAACCGCCGAATTGACTTAATTGACTCATGGGATGTTCCTCGATGGAGTTTTAGTGTGATGGTGTTTCTAAATCTAGCTGAAAATTCCTTGATGATTACCGCATTCCATGGGGAGAAATCTTGTGTTAACGGCCTGTTCAGGTCCAGAAGGTTTTTCCCCGCGGTGGAGATAACGGGTAGAACGAGACTTTTGGTTCCGACTACGTTGAGTCGGACGGTTTTCGCTCAGGAGTACGTTCAAGGTCGTTCTCTTCGCGCCCGTGTCCTCTCTTCCTCGGACCGCCCGGTCGATTTTTGCTTGCATTGCTGAAAACAAAGCGTCCAAAGAGTACACAGCCTTTCATGCCCGGATCACATGCCCGCCCCTTGATATGCAGGCAGGTACCATTTACCTCATTGGGGCAACCCCAACCACCGCTCATTTTTGCCTGTTACCTTGCCTGTTGCCACCCGTGGGATATGTCGCAGGTTCCAATCGGCGTCGAATCGATATTTTATGCACCAATTCCCCCTACCTATTTTGTTTATTTCCCGCTCGATTTCGCGAATAAGTCAAGTTTTACGAAACGCCGGTTTTTCTTTACCGATACTAACGCTCATGAAGAGGGCTTCCATCACCCCGGAAAATGAAAGATCCCATACGGGAGGTAGTGGAGCGAGGTCGATCAAATATTTAGAGACTCGATCCTGAAACCTAACGTGACCCGTGGCCGTTGCCCGTACCCCGGAATGCATCGTTAAAGAGCGTAACGTAAAAGGGTCGAGGTGCATGGCGCCTCGAGAGCAATTACAACGGTCACATCCACCGTCTCCCTAACCCGGCAAAGCTGGAACCAAAATTCCATCACATGGATAAAGGATATGTCATCTCGACCGGAGGGAGAGATCTTGTGTATTTGGAATTTTTCAAGCCAGAAGATTTCTCGCTACGCTCGAAATGACAGATTAAAAATTTTTTGATCGTTTCATTCAAGATCTTCCAGGTAACTGACTAATTCAAAGTCTACATTGGAGGGAAATGTCATGGAACTCGAACCAGATCCATCGTTGCGTAGCCGCCCTGGATGTTCACCAAGCCAAGCTCACCGTGTGCGTTTTGTACGAGGACGAAGCTGGAGAGCCTCGAATGGAGTTACGGGAGTTCGATAGTTTCAAAAGGGACCGCAAAGCGATGGCGGAGTGGGTCGCATCGTTTCGGCCACGACAAGTGGCAATGGAGAGTACCGGTATCTACTGGAAGGGCCCTTATGCCGCGCTGGAGAAACAAGGAATTTACGCCTTGGTCGTGAACGCCCGTCACGTCAAGCAGGTTCCCGGTCGCAAGTCCGATCTTGCCGACGCACAGTGGTTGGCCATTTTGGCCCGTAGCGGATTGCTTCGGGGTGGATTCGTTCCTCCGCAGGACCTACGCACTCTGCGCTTGATATCCTGCCAGATGCAGAAATTGACGAGTATCCTATCCGGCGAGAAGAACCGCGCGCACAAGGTGCTCGCCGATAGCGGAATCCGATTGGCGGTGGTGGTCAACGATATTCACGGAAAATCGGCGCGAGAGATGATCGAGGGATTGTCGAGGGAAGAAACACCCGAACAGGTGCTGCAATATGCCAGCGGCCGACTCGAAGCAACCATCGATGCGCTTCTCGATGCCTTGGCCGGCGAGTCGACCGCCGATCATACCTTCGTGCTCTCCGAGACGCTGGACCATATCGAGGAGCTGGAAAGGCGTATCGCAATTTTTGCCAGGCAGTTGCTTGTTTATTTCTCGGATTATTTCCCTGTTATTTCCTCGGTTATCGTTCGATTATTCTTCGGCAACCGTGATCACTTCGGCAGGACGTAGTATTTGTCCCCGTGATTGGTAGCCATTGCGGACAACCGTAATAATCTCCCCCCCTTCTCGCCCTGGTTTCGGGCGCGTTTCTATTACCTTGCAAAGACCAACCTTGCTCTTTCCATCGGGAAATTCGATCTGTTTTACGCCGTGCGCCTCCAAGAGTCGTATCAGCTTGCGATAGATGGCGCGAAAGCTCTTGATCATGCGCTTGCTGGTCTTGTCGAGGGTGTCGTCTTTTTCGTCCATGGCGTTGAAGATGTTTTCGAAGGAATCGAGCACGGCGCACAGTTCCAGGAATATCTCATTCTCTTTCTCGGATGCCTTCTTTTCATCCTCCAGCAATCTCCCTTCCAGACCGATAATTTTTTGCTGGAAGGCGATCAATTTATCGAAAAGACGCTGTTTCTCGGTGGAAGAATAATTTTTCATGATTCAGCGATATACCGAATACGTCATCGAGATGCCATAAAAGCCCGCTGCGGCAATGCCCCCCCCTTGCCTTCTTCGATCGCCGGGGGAGATGAATAGCCAAACGTGTCTTGTTGCCATGGAAGTGGCCCTATCAGATGATGCAACGTAATACGGTTTTGGCCGGCGATCCCAGCCCTATAACAGCAGGCGACCGATTGGGCAATTTTTCTCTGGAGCTTCCGGGACATCGACGGCGTAGGGACCGAAGTCGACACAGTAACGAAACTCCGCCTGAATCCGAGTGGAGGGATTGAACAGTATTTTTTGCGCTGCCGCGATGGTCTTGGCGTCGTGGCGACCATTACGCAATGCCTGGGCCACTTGCGCCATGATCTGTTTTTTCGTGGCAGTTTCGTCCAAATCAAGGACAGAAAAAGGGTCTTTCATGATATTCCCCGTATCATGCGCTCCTCGGCCAATTGTTCGGTCAGCCAATGATATTCATCGACCATGTGACAGGCCTCGTATAGCTTATTCAAAAAGATATTTTTCTCGTTTTCTTCGCATTCGAGTGATAGTTGGGAATAAAAACCTTCCATTGCGTCGAAGAACATATCTTCTATTTCCAGGTCTTCGGAATCCCGCACAACACGGGCCGCCTTTAGCAGATTTCCGCTTTTCAAGGCCTTGTTGATCTTCCCGGTATTTTTTCCCTTGAGAACAAGCGACCGGGTGGCCTGTATCTGCTGAGAATCCGGGTAGATGGAAAGCCCGGAAGCGAGGCGCTTTTCCACGACATCCACGGAGACTCCCTGCAACAACAGATTTTGTACATCGATGCCGATGCAGTGGGCCGTGGCCTCGAGAAAGCGAGGTTGCTTCAGGTGCCGGGCCAGAAATTCCATGGCCTCGGATAGGGAGGAAATGACCTTTTCCGAGGTTTCCGCATAGGCAAGGTCGATTAGTTCCTGAGGCAGGTGCGGGACGGTTTCCAATAAAGGGAGGGCCACCTGGAGAAACTTTCGGATATGACGTCCTCCGGCGTGGATTCGATTGATGCCACAGCGCAGGGCAACCCGCTGATACAGATAACGGGCCTCAGAATCCAGGTTTTTTCCCTTTGGCAAGGCATTGAATATATTTTCTTCGCTACCCGGTTCGATCCAATCCATGTACTGTCCCATAGCAGAATAACCGGCATGGAGTTCGAGCCTGGCTTGTTCGTCGATGTTCGGGGCGTCCTTTTTCTCCCGCAATAAGCGAAGAATCGTGTCGGAAAGACCGAATTCACGAGCGAATGTCGGTGTACAGGGGAAGTATTCATCGTAGCCATGGAAAAGGCTATTGCCGTCGCTATCTTGCCAGGCAGGTAGAGATTGCCCTTTTGGATCGGTAAAGAAGGCGGCGAGTGCTTCGATCCAGCGACGTTCCGCCTGCCAATGGGCCTTCAAGGCGAGAGTAACGCGACCCAATCGAGTGTGGGTTGCTATTTGCTCCTCCAACGGTGCCAGCAGCTCATCCGGTAGCGCGCTTCGTGGCGACTGGGCGGAATCGGCCGCATCGGCGCGGGGACTGGAGTATCTTCGGCTATGGATAATGGTGAGCCAACAGGTGATGGCGACCTTCAAATAATCCAGGTTGCTTTCCGCCAGGTTGAGGTAGAGCCTGGCAAGCAGTGGAACGTCCCGTAGCCGGGGTTGGGATGGCAAGAGTTCCGGAATCTTGGCATAGTCCTCGGTATGCCAAAGTTCCTTGAGATAACGAAAACGGAAATAGCGGCGGTACCGATCCAATGATTCGGCCACCTCCGAGGTATGCTTTTCCAAGCGGGATATTCCCGGGTCGGAGAGGATTCGATAAGGTAGCGCATAACCACACGCCCCACGGGCAAGTTCCCGCACCAAGCAGGGCAAAATGGTGATTACCTGGGGAAACAGGGCCGGGTAATCGGGAAGCAGCGGCTCCCATTGCGTCAATCCCTGTAGATAGCGACCGCAGGCGATCAGGGCATAACCGAAATCGTAACGTCCCTGGACGGATTGTGGTGCCCGATCCCCATAAAGATCGATGACTTGTTCATAACGCTCCATCTCTACCAGACAACCTGCCTTTTTTTCCATGAGATCGGGATCCGATCCGTGGGCAAGCGCTATCTCATAGGCGGAAAGCCTCTTTTCGGGAGATTCTTCCCGCGCAGCTTGCTCGACGACCGACGCTACCTGGGAGGCCTCCAAGCGCTGGCGTAGTTGCGCCATCTTGTCCTCCAACCACGGTTCGGTCTCGATCGCAGCGGCCCTGGTAAAACAATCCAAGGCGCCGGCAAGGTCTCCTTTCTTTTCCAATCTACGCCCTTTTTTGATTTGATCTTTACGTTGCTGAAGGAGTAGTTCTTTGTTGCAAATCCGAATCTTATCCCGGACATCTTCGTCGGGGAACAGACTCAGGATTCGCTCGAACTCCTTTTTGGCCGCCGCATAACTTTTTTTAGCGAAAAGACGCTCTGCCCGTTGCGAGAGCTGCTGAAGCTGATGGTTATTTTCCATGGCTATTCATCAAATCGTGTGGGTAATGTGATTTTAATAACCAAGTAAACTCT
>CAZSVE010000020.1:0-41763 GCA_964610175.1 uncultured Thiotrichales bacterium | reverse complement strand
GAAAATCAAGGGCCTCCATGAAACAAAGTACGCTTTAGTCGGATGAACCCTTTTTCCGAGACTGCGCCCGGAAAAAGAACTCCTCCTTCGGAAAACAGTAGAAGCCCAAATATGAGCAAACACTGTTGTCGTCAGCATGTTTACCTCGACTGATGCTTGGCTAAGGGCATCGGGGATCTATTGCGCTCCATCTTAGCCATACTGGACTTCTTTCATTGTCGTAGGTGGTGAGATCGACGTGACCGTATCTTGGGGATACCAATGGACAAACAGCCGTTACTTGAAATTCACCAACTCAATGCATCTTATGGCCCGGTGCAAGTATTGTTCAACCTCGATATCGAGGTACAACCTGGAGAAATCACTGCCATTATTGGTCCGAACGGCGCAGGAAAATCCACCGTTATCAAGGCCGTTATGAACCTTGTCGATACCAACGCCGGAAGTATCATCTTCAATGATCGTGAAATCACCGGTTTTGCCACCCATAAAATCACCGAGTTGGGTATAGGCTATGTCCCCCAAGGAAGAATTGTCTTCGAGAATATGTCTGTCGAGGAAAATCTCGAAATGGGGGCATTTCCGATGAAGAATCGCGTGAAGCGAAAGAAGGCTGTAGAGGCGGTATTTCTCCAATTCCCACGCCTCAAGGAACGTCACAAGCAACTTGCTGGGCGCTTGAGCGGCGGTGAGCAACAAATGTTGGCCATAGGACGCGCGCTGATGTTGAACCCAACGCTCGTGATGCTCGACGAGCCATCGCTTGGACTTTCCCCGAAATACGTCGACATCATATTCAAGCACCTTTTGACACTGAAAGCTGCCGGGCATACGCTGCTCATCGTGGAACAAAACGCTACTCGCGCGCTTGAAGTGTCGGACTGCGGGTACGCGCTCGAACTTGGACGAAATCGCTACACGGGTACGGGAAAGGACTTACTCGACAACCCAGATGTACGAAAAATGTATCTGGGCGGAAATAATCAACAACAATAAATTCGGTGGATTTCCTTCGAAATTCCAACAACCTGCCATCGGAAACCAAGTTTTTCCGGGAGATACCCGACGGATGCCGTGGGTCAAGGGTTTTACGCTTCATATGACTCGTAGGCATCGAGGATACGAGCAACCAGCAGGTGGCGGACTACGTCTTTCGATTGGAAAAACGTGAAGCCAATCCCTTCCACACCTTTTAGAACTTCAATCGCCTGGCGTAATCCCGACTGCTGACCTCGTGGAAGATCGATTTGCGTAATATCTCCGTTTACCACTGCGGTCGAGGCGAACCCAATGCGCGTCAGAAACATTTTCATTTGTTCTACCGTCGTATTTTGAGCTTCATCCATGATGATGAACGACTCATTGAGTGTTCTTCCTCGCATGTAGGCAAGTGGCGCAACTTCGATTGCATTTCGCTCGATAAGCTTGGTCACCCGATCGAATCCCATCATCTCGTATAGGCCATCGTAGAGTGGCCGCAGATAGGGATCGACTTTCTGGGCAAGATCACCTGGAAGAAAACCCAGGCGCTCTCCGGCCTCCACGGCGGGACGAACCAGGACGATACGCCGTACCTGTTCATTTTCGAAGGCCGCAACGGCGCTGGCTACCGCCAAATAGGTTTTACCCGTACCAGCCGGACCAACACCGAAATTGAGATCAAAGGTCTTCATTTTATCGAGATAATTACACTGATTGGTGCCACGACCTTTGATAATGCCTCGGCGAATACGAATAATGGTTTCACTATTATTCTCTTCCAACATATCTTCTCTACTGGCCTGTTGTAAAAATAAGTGTACTTTATCCGGCGTCACGACCTCGTTGCAGGTAATATCATAGAGCTTTCGCAATATTTCTCCCGCGACCTGCGCCGATTCAGGTAGACCCATTACCTGAAAGCTGTGGTCGTGGCCACTGATCTCCACATCAAGTCCTCGCTCCAATTGGCGGAGATGGCTATCCAAAGGTCCACGGAGATTAGCCAGACGTTGATTGTCGATGGTTTCTATTTCGACCGTAACCGTCGTTGGCTCCAAGGGATTCGATTCCTGGAACGCCGGGGGCTCCGAAAATTCCGGAGATTCCAATTGGGGGGAGAATGTCGATGGGGGTGAAACTTCGTCTTGCATGAATTTTCCAACCGAAATCGAATGGACATGTTAGCGCTTCGCGCCAAGACTGAAGCGGGGTGGGTCTTGGCGAGCGCACTGGTTCTCTCAGGATTTTTGTTTTTCCGATACCTAAATCGAATGTACCTTTCACTGGTGAATGACAATACCACGCAACGAATTACGAAGCGCATCCGTGATACGAACATCCACGAACTCCCCGATTGAACAAGGGACGGCTGTGAAGTTTACAACACGATTGTTTTCAGTGCGACCCGCCATCCATTCCGGGTCTTTTTTCGAAGGTCGTTCGACCAACACGCTTTGTACCGACCCTACCATGGCGCGACTAATTCCATCGGCAATCGTCGAAATTCGTGCCTGTAATCGTGAAAGCCGTCGTTTTTTTACCGCAGGTTCCACATCATCGGGGAGATCGGCAGCCGGTGTCCCGGGGCGAGGACTGAATATAAAGCTGAAAGACTGATCGAAACCTACCGCATCCACAAGCGCCATGGTGTCTTCGAAATCGCACTCGCGCTCACCTGGAAACCCGACGATGAAATCCGTGCTAATGCTGATGCCGGGACGCGCGTGGCGAAGTTGCCTGATTACCTCCAGATACTCCGCGCTCGTATACCCCCGATTCATGAGATCGAGGATTCGATCGCTACCGCTTTGTACCGGCAGATGCACATGCCCTACCAATATTGGTACCTCGGTATGGGCCTGAATCAATCCCGCATCGAACCTTGCTGGATGAGAGGTGGTGTAGCGAATCCTCTCGATTCCCGTAATTTGGGCCGCGCGGCGGATCAGGGTGCCGAGCTCCCCGCGTATCTTGAGATTTCGAGGCTCGCCTTTCCGGGTATTATTCTCCCTATCACCATCACCAGCCAGCAATCCCCGATATGCGTTGACGTTCTGCCCGAGAAATATCACCTCGCGTACTCCCTGGCTCGCCAGTACCGTTACCTCGTGCAATACATCATCGAGTGGGCGACTGAACTCTTGTCCCCGTGTATAAGGCACTACGCAGTACGAACAATACCGACTACAACCCTCCATGATAGACACATAAGCGCTCGGTCCCTCTGCAAGCGGCCCGGCAAGACAATCGAATTTTTCAATCTCGGGGAAAGAAATATCCACGCGAGGTCGATTCAGGCGTTTCAGTTCATCCAGCATCTCGGGCACGCGGTGGAGCGTTCGCGGACCATAAATAAGATCCACATAGGGCGCACGGGCGCGGATGGCCTCGCCCTCCTGGCTTGCGACACAGCCACCGACCCCGATTACCAAGTGCGGCCTGTGGATCTTCCACTGTCCCCAAAGGCCTAGCTGAGAAAACACCTTTTCCTTGGCCTTTTCACGCACGGAACATGTATTGACGAGCAAGACATCCGCCGCCTCCGGATAGTCCGTGCGTTTCATTCCATGAGATCGTGCCAATAGATCCGCCGTCTTGGCCGAATCGTATTCATTCATCTGGCAACCGAAGGTCTTGATATACAATTTTCGTGTCATGATGATTTCCCTGAGGACGACCCCAATCGAGATGAAAGGATTCCCTAGGTTTTCAACATACCAGGGAAGTGGCCTATGAGTCTCGGGACATGGAATTGAAATCAAGGATTTCCGTAAAGGTTACGTTTGTATTTTGTTTATTTCCGGTTCATCTTCGCAAATGAGTCACCATTTACAAAACGCTAATTTTGGTACTATCAAATCATGGTCCCTCGGTTCGAGGCGAAGCCTCGCTGAACGAATACGATTGCCGGGAAGCTCCCTTCCGAAAATCTTCAAGAATGTTGCTCTGTCCACGCCGTAAGGAACTCCTGAAGATGGGGCTCGTTACGCGCTGCCAATTCATCCTTGACCCGCTGATCCTCTCGATCATATTCGGGTTGCGTTAGACGTCCACGGACAAGCTCGAAGCGCAAGTATATTAAATAGGTATTCAATGCATCGATTTCACAGTAGTTCCGAATCGCTTTGATATCACCGGCCAGGTATTTTCCCCATACTTCGGAACCATCCATTCCGATCTTTCCCGGAAAACCCAGCAAGGTGGCGATTCCGTCGAGTGGTACGCTCGCTCGCATCTGGTACCCGGAGAGTACATCCATGAGATCGGTATGGCGATTATGAAAACGGTTCAGGTAATTGTTCCAGCGAAAATCCTTATCGAAATCCCCGATATCCCAGTATCGCAGCGCGTTGATGCCGTGAAGCAGCGATCGGTAATGGAGGACGGGAAGATCGAAACCGCCACCATTCCAGGACACTAGCGTGGGGAAGGATTTCCCGATGCCATCGAAGAAACGCTGTATAAGCTCCTTTTCCAGCGACTCCTCGCTGCCGAACGATCCGATCTTCAATCGGGTGCCGGAACGAAATACCGCGGAGATCGCCACGACTCGGTGTAGATCGTGGCGTAGAAATTCGGTGCCGGATTCCTGACGGCGTTGTTGGTACATTATTTCGGCGACCTGTCGGTCATCGAGTCCACGGAGATCAAGTAACCTTCGTCCGTTTTCTACGTCAGGTACTGTTTCAATGTCAAAAACGAGCACGTTCATTGAGTATCCACCGACTGTCAGTATGAAGATAAATACGGTGCGGCAAAGAGCCGCAAGCAGGCGTATCTTACAGGGCCGAAATGTACCATTGCTCGCCAGAAGAGATCCCAAGGGTGGCTTGGTAATATTTGCGAAAATACCACCTGGAAGACGGCTCTTTCAGCAGGGCATCGAGCAAATCGAAGACTGGCAGGAAACAGGTTATTTTCGGGCTCGTTACACTTGAGGATGTGATTAGTTTATTTCCCGCTCATCTTCGCGGATGAGCCAAATTTTACGAAACGTCAATTTTGCGCTACTAATCGAACGATGCTTCATCGGTTCGAGGCGAAGCTTCGCCAGACCTGTTTGCGTCGGACTGTATCGGCACGACAGGTCCTTGTGGGAAACCGATGCTCGTCCTTGTTCCCCGCCTCGAGCACTGATGATGTCTCCCGGTATCCCGGATGAAATAGGCCGTGAGTCCGGGGTGCTGTCCCACCGAAGGCTATTTGGGATTTACGAACTGGCGTTATTCGTCGGGAAAGACCCCCGTCGATAGATATCGATCGCCGCGATCACAAATGATAACCACGATTACGGTGTTCTCTACCTCTCGGCAAAGGCGAAGTGTGGCGGCCATGGCACCTCCCGAGGAGATTCCGGCGAAAATCCCCTCTCGAACGGCGAGGTCTCTGGTTACCTCTTCGGACTCTTGCCGGGTTACGTCGATGGTCCGATCTACCCGTCGTCCGTCATAGATCCGGGGTAGATATTCTTTGGGCCACCTGCGAATGCCAGGGATACTTGAACCTTCGGCAGGTCGCACGCCGACGATCTGAATCGTGGGTTTCTTCTCTTCGAGATAGCGGGACACGCCCATGATGGTGCCGGTAGTGCCCATGGCACTCACGAAATGGGTAATCGAACCGCCCGTATCGCGCCAAATTTCGGGTCCCGTACCCAGATAGTGTGCCAGGGGGTTATCCTGATTTGCGAATTGGTCCAACACCCGGCCTTCGCCTGCGGCCTGCATGTCCTCGGCCAGATCACGCGCCTCTTCCATTCCACCTTCGGGAGACACCAGTCGTATTTCGGCACCGAAGGCGCGCATGGTCGCTCGTCGCTCCACGCTCATGTTCTCGGGCATGACAAGCACCAGCCGGTAGCCGCGTATGGCAGCCGCCATGGCCAGCGCAATTCCCGTATTACCGCTGGTCGCCTCGATTAGCGTGTCTCCCGGATGAATATCGCCACGCTCCTCGGCGCACATGATCATACTAAGGGCGGGGCGATCCTTGACCGAGCCGGCAGGATTATTGCCCTCGAGCTTGGCCAGTATGGTGTTAGTGGTATTTGCAGCAAGTTGCCTTATCCGTACAAGTGGCGTGTTGCCGACGGAATTCTCGATGGTGGGTGTGTTCATGGGTGGTGAATATTAGCGGCGTGGATTGTAGTCACGTTGATCGAGGATGTCCGATGCACTATTCGTATTTCGTCTAAGGCACGGACGCGGTTTTCGTACTGGTTTTTACACCGGGACACATATTTTGACCCCTGAATTGCGCAATTCTTTGTCAAGAATTTCTCGACTTCACCACACGGGTGTCTTTGAGTCCAGTAGCGGTAAAGCCGTGTGGGAGATGCGCCGAGTCGAGGTTCGAAAGCCTAGCGAAGCTTTACCTAGAAGCGATGAAGCATGGCCCGGTATCGGTGAAGAAAAACCGGCGTTTCGTAAAACTCGGCTCATTTGCGAAAATGATCGGGAGATAAACAAAGTATTAAGTATAGCTACATGTTACTTGGTTATCTCGAAAATCTCGCACAAGATAATTGGAAAATTTCCAACGACTGCCGTATTTCATCTTTCTTGATCGAGGGAATATCGCCTCGATGGTGGGGAACGATAAAAACGATATCGAGTCGGAACCGAAATTTTCGGACTCCGGTTTTGTTGGGTTGAGTTTACTTGTGGACGAAATAAACCGCGAAGAACACAGCGCAGCGAACCTGTAACCAAACACGTATCGAGGTCCGTCTAAACGGCTTGGCCGATGTCAGTGATTCATGAATCTCGTAATGTTCGGGAGCCAGACAGAGGATCACCCAAGCTATTGGTGCAAATATTTTTTATACTATCGTCCATCACTGCAGTGAAATCATCGCGGAACCGCATTTCATGCCCGCTACACTCTATTTTGAAAGGAGAAAAATCGCTAATGTACGGTTTCAACACAACCCTTTCCGGTTCGTTTTCCGATGTCGTCGAACGGGTTATCGAAGCACTGAAAAAAGAAGGTTTTGGTATCCTTTCGGACATCGACGTTCAGGCCACACTAAAAGCCAAACTCGATCTGGACTATCCGGCATACCGTATTCTGGGGGCATGCAATCCATCTTTCGCCAACCGTGTCTTGGCGACGGACATCGATCTCGGTCTATTGCTGCCATGCAATGTAGTAGTGCGGCAAGAGACGGACGGCATTGTTACCGTTGCCTTCATGGATCCGGTGGTGGTCATGGGGATTGCCAATCAAAAGGAAGTTACCGATACCGCCAAGCAAGTTCGTATCCGTCTGGAGCAGGCAAAAAAGGCCTTGGAATCATCGGAATCCCAATAATTTGTTTATTTTCGGCTCATCTTCGCAAATGAGCCAGGTTTTAAGGATTTTATTCGGGATCGAAAGGGTGATCGGGATTGAGTCGGGAAACCCAATCGGTATTGTTACCAGCCTTTTCGACTTCGATTCCGATAGCGGTACCAAAGAGGAGTGAAGACAGCCACATACGAATGGAGAAGATCATCGATCCGTTTACGAGGTGACTTGTCGAAGTGTAGTCAGATATTCGCGATAGGCTGTGCCCTGGGCGGCAACTTCCGCGCTATCCATAGAGGACGTACCGTAAGTCAAAAATGGGGGCAGCCATACCATGCCACAGGTATGGGCAGTTGCCTCGAATGGCCGCAAGAACTCCATGATGGAAAAACGGTGCTGCCCATCCTTGCTGTATGATTCCATGGGACCTGCCGTGGTGATGGTCTGTAGCCACCGTTTTCCGTGTAACGCATTTCCTTTTTTGCCGTATGCCCATCCGTATTCGAGCACCATATCCTGCCATTCCTTAAGCAGGGATGGTGCGCTGTACCAATATATGGGGTGTTGGAATACGATGAGATCATGTGCTTCGAGTTTCGCCTGCTCCCGATCCGTCTGCACATAAAAATCCGGGTATTCTTCATAAAGATCATGGACATGCAAACCAGGGAGGTCGCTTACCGCTTCGCGCAATGCTCGATTTACCCGGGAGCGAAGGGGGTGTGGATGCGCAAAGAGGACCAGAATATCCAAACCGTAGGCTGGGTTCATCGACATTTTCCCCCATATGGCACCCTGGAAAATAATGCCATAAGAAATTAGCGAGGCTTGTGCCTCCCACGAGTTTTTCGATTTTTTTTGTTTATTTCCGTCTCATCATTCGCGAATGAGTCGGGTTTTACAGAACACTAGCGAAGCTTCACCTCGAACCGACAAAGCATGACCCGGCATTGGTAAAGCAAAATCGGTGTTCCGTGGAAGTCGACTCATTGGTGAGGATTTTTGGCATTAGGAATTCCGGGTATTCGAACCTCGATAATAGGGCGCCCCCGAGACGATTCGAACGTCCGACCTACCGCTTCACATCACGACGGCTTTCGCCGCCAACCCACGGGTCTTTCCGTGGGTTGTTCGTGACCCGGACTTTCTCTTCACCCTGGGTGATCGAATCTGCGTAATCGAATCGATAACCCGTGGGTGCCGCCCGTCAAGTCTCTGCACCTTCCCCAATTCGGGGCTTGGCTCAGGGTTGTCACCACCTGGGATGTGCTGAGGTTTCCCTGAATTTGAGCGGATTCACACAAGCGGTTTCCCGCCAGGTGCCCATTTGTTCATAGGAGGCGGTTGCTCTATCCGACTGAGCTACAGGGGCGAGGGGGCGAAGTATAGCAAGGCATTTCGATGCGGTCACTGTCTGCCTGCCCATGTTGTCGACCCATGGTTCTTCTACCCTGGCACCTGTAACGGATTGGGTGGTTGTTTTTTAGCTGGCCTTTCTCGGTTCGGAAATCGAATTTTCAAGGGCATCATGTTTCCCTGGTTCCCTTTCCAGGATCGACTTCGCGAAGTCATTTTTCCAGCGCCATCTTTTCGGGGTTATCTTCCGGAAGGTATCCCAGAGGGTGCAATTGGCTCCGTTTTCCAGGGGGGATCAATTGAGGTTCGTTTCCCGTAACCGATAAAAATTCTCCACGAAATCCGCGAGGTTCCCTTGCGCGATGGCTTCGCGCAATTCGGAAAGCAGCGTCTGATAGTAAAAAAGATTGTGCAGTGTATTGAGGCGGCTGGCCAGAATTTCATGACTGCGATCCAGGTGATGCAAATAGGCACGGGAATAATGGCGGCAGGTGTAACACGAGCACGCTTCGTCGAGGGGACGGATGTCGCTCTTATAACGGCTGTTACGGATGCGTACCACACCCGTGGAGACGAACAGATGGCCATTGCGGGCGTTGCGGGTGGGCAATACGCAGTCGAACATATCGACGCCGACCGAAACTGCCTCCACGATATCCTCGGGGGTCCCGACGCCCATCAAATAACGCGGCTTGTCCCAAGGCATTCGGGGAAGGAGATGCCGTAAAACGACTCGACGTTCTGCTAGCGGTTCCCCCACGGAGAGCCCGCCGATGGCGTATCCATCGAAGCCCTCGGAACCGATGGCCATGAGCCTTTCCAAAGAATCGGCGCGCAACTCGGGATAAATACCGCCCTGCACGATGCCAAAGAGTGCCGAAGCGCTTCCGGCATGGGCCTCGTGCGATCGACGCGCCCAACGCATGGACAATCCCATGGAACGACGCGCTTCGTCTTTTGTCGCCGGATAGGGCGTGCAGTCGTCGAACACCATATTGATATCGGATGCTAACGCCCGTTGTATTCGCAGGGAACCTTCCGGATCCAGAAAGAGCGACGCCCCATCGACGGGGGAGCGAAAATGTACCCCCTCCTCGCTGATAGCGTGTCGTTCGCCCAGGCTGAATACCTGAAATCCCCCGGAATCGGTGAGAATCGGGGCATCCCAATGCATAAAGCCATGGAGTCCACCATGGTCGGCGATCACTTCGGTTCCGGGGCGAAGCAACAGATGGAAGGTATTGGCGACAATCAACTCGGTTCCCAAATCAGCCAACTCTTCCGGCGTCATGGCTTTGACGGTGGCATAGGTGCCCACCGGCATGAATACCGGTGTTTCCACCGTGCCATGGCCTAGGCGCATTCGTCCTCGGCGGGCGGCTCCATCGCTTGCGAGCACCTGGAAATGAAAAAAGTTTTGCATATGATCTACCTCATCGCGATTATGCAACTCTCCTCAAGGATTGGCATTGTTGAATATTTGGTCATATTTGTCGCGGATGAGTGGCATTTTTCCGGAGGCATTGAGGCAGTATTTCTGAGATTAACGTTTCGCGCATCGTAAAAGGAGAACTATCCAATGAGTGATATCGTAGCAACACGTACCATAAGGGGCAGATGAAAAGTTTTGCAGTGATTGTGGTGAAATAATCAAGGCAAAAGCTAGAATCTGCCCTAAATGTGGGATAAGCCAATGGGCATTCAATCAAGAAGACATTAAAAAATTTGCAAAGAAAAATGGAAAATTAATAGCCGGTTCGCTAATCCTGATAGCGAGTGGAGGCACTATCTCTATACTTTGAGGAGGGCCCTGTGGACTTGATGAACGAGTTTTTCGGATTGGCCCTCGCCCTTCGGGAGGTGTGGGCAGCCCGTGGACAACATCCCTGTTGTCCATTGTCTGCCCACACTCTCAGACCTTTCGCCCGCAGGGCTTAACAATCAACAATTTTACCCATAGATTCAGTGCCTTGTAATGATTTGTGCAGAATATCTATCCACAGATTTTTGAGGAGGCAAAACCCGTAACCTCCAGGCTACGGATTCCCCACCTTCCGTCAACCAAATGCATCGGACCCTGGGAGGTAACCACTCATGGGCAAGATTACAATCATCGAAGTCCCCGATCTCGGTGATTTCAAAGACGTGGAAGTTATCGAGGTATTGATATCTCCTGGTGATCGTATCGAACCGGAGACGCCATTGATAACCCTCGAAAGCGATAAGGCGACCATGGAAGTCCCATCACCCGAAGGGGGGGTGATAAAAGAGATCGAAGTGGCCGTTGGCGACAAGGTATCCATGGGTTCGCCCATCGCGAGTGTCGAGGTCGAGGCCGAAGGTAGGGCAGCAGATAGCCTTGGAGATGCGCCGAGAACACCCGCGAGCGCAAAGAAAACACCGCCCGAGACCCGAGACCCCGAACAAAAGGCCCCTAGGCGAAAGATATCTGGGCAAAAGACCAAAACGATATCGGCCGATATCGATACCGAAGTCGTGGTGCTGGGGGCCGGTCCCGGCGGTTACACGGCGGCATTCCGCGTTGCCGATCTCGGCAAGAAGACCGTTCTGGTGGAACGCTACTCGGACTTGGGTGGCGTGTGCCTGAATGTGGGATGTATTCCCTCCAAGGCCTGTCTCCATACCGCGCACATCCTCGACGAGGCCCGGGAGATGGCCGCGCGCGGCGTGGCGTTCGGGGAGCCCGTGATCGATCTTCCCAAGCTGGCGGTATGGAAGAACCGCCTCGTCGATCGTCTCTCCAAAGGGATTGCGGGCCTTGCCAAACGACGCAAAGTACGGGTGCTCCAGGGCATCGGGGAATTTTTGTCGCCCAATGTGTTGACGGTGCAAACAGTCGACGGACCAATGACCGTCGCCTTCGACCATGCCGTCATTGCGGTGGGCTCCCGGAGCACGGAAATAGCCGACTTTCCCAGGGATTCCCGTATCTGGACTTCCACCGACGCGTTGAAGATCGACAGCATTCCGAAACGCCTGCTGGTGGTGGGTGGTGGCGTTATCGGTCTTGAAATGGCCACCGTCTATCATGCCTTGGGTTCCCGAATCACGGTGGTCGAATTACAGGACAATCTCATTCCGGGCTGCGATGCGGATCTGGTTCGGGTGCTTCGAAAACACATCGGAAAACGCTACGAAAATATCTTTACGGGGACCAGCGTAACCGGGATTATTCCGAGGGAAAAGGGGCTTGAGGTATCTCTCTCCGGCAAGGACGCCCCGGAATCCGATACCTTCGATGCGGTACTCGTATCCGTGGGCAGAACCCCCAATGGCAGGGAAATCGCACCCGACAAGGCAGGCGTTCGTGTGGACGAACGGGGATTCATTCCCGTGGATAGGGGGCAGCGCACCAATATTGCCCATATCTTCGCCGTCGGCGATGTGGTGGGACAGCCCATGCTGGCGCACAAGGCAGTGCACGAAGCCAAGGTGGCCGCCGAGGTCATCGCGGGTCTTCCGTCCCGATTCGACGCCAGGGCCATTCCCTCGGTGGCCTATACCGATCCGGAGGTGGCGTGGATGGGCATTACCGAAAATGACGCCAAGGCTCGGGGCATCGCCTATGACAAGGGGGTATTCCCCTGGGCGGCGAGCGGGCGCGCACTCGGCATGGAACGCGATGAGGGGATGACCAGGCTCCTTTTCGAAAAAGATACCGGGCGCGTCATCGGCGCGGGCATCGTGGGGCCTCACGCCGGTGATCTCATTTCCGAGGCCGTACTGGCCCTGGAGATGGGAGCGAACGCCGAAGATCTCGGCATGATCATCCATCCCCATCCCACGCTTTCGGAGACCTTGGGATTCTCCGCGGAGATGATCACCGGGACCATTACCGATCTCATGCCGCCCCGCAGGCGGTGACGGATACCATGGTCATGCGTCGTTTCCCATCCCCGAATCCCGCCCTGGCATCCCGGCGGGGAATGCCGAAGCCCGATGCCAGGGATGGCAATCGACCAGGGGAAACATCGGATGTCCGCTGTTGCGAGGGCAAGCCCGGAGATCAAGATGAACGAAGGGGTGCGCTCAGCGCTGGAGGCGGCGACACCCCCCCCCCATCCGCGTCCCCACAACCCCTATCGATCCGCAATGTCTCGGCCTACTATGGACGAATCCAGGCACTTTACGACATCGATCTTTCTATCGAAAGCGGAGAAATCGTTACCCTGATCGGCGCCAACGGGGCCGGGAAATCCACCCTGCTCATGACCATCTGCGGTAATCCCCGCGCCCGCGCGGGGACCATATTGTTCGATGGGGAAGATATCACTCATCTCCCCACCCATCGGATCATCGGGCGGGGGATCGCCCTGGTTCCGGAGGGTCGGCGTATCTTCGCCCGCATGAGCGTCCTGGAGAATCTCCAAATGGGGGCTGCATCGGCGGAACAATCCGGCAATGGGTCCCATGAGGGTATCGCCAGGACGTTCGCGCGCTTTCCCATCTTGCGGGAACGCCGCCATCAACGGGCCGGTACCCTTTCCGGGGGAGAACAGCAGATGTTGGCTATCGGGCGCGCGCTCATGGCACGGCCACGGCTCCTGTTGTTGGATGAGCCCTCTCTTGGGCTGGCGCCGATGCTGATGAAGAAGATATTCGCGGTGATTCGCGAGATCAACCAACAAGAGGGTATTGCAATCTTGCTGGTGGAACAAAACGCGCATTACGCACTGAGACTCGCGAGGCGGGGTTTCGTGCTGGCGAACGGTCGCATCACTGCCTCGGGTCTTCGCGAGGAACTTCTGGCGAGCCAGGCAATCCGCGCGGCCTATCTGGACGGGGTGTGAATGGGTGTGATACTGGCCGCCCGAGGTCCGTTGGCGGATAGTAGAGAAAACCATTTCTTACCTTGTTTTACCCACGGAACCGAAAAATGGATTTCTTGCGTTATTTTCGATGGGTTTCACGCCATTGAAAATAGCGATACATCGCCTGTTGGCGGATCTGGCGGGTGGTGTCTTGCCGCTCGAAAACCGATCCATTGCGATAGGGGAGAAGTTTTCCGACGATAAGAGCCGAAGTTACTTTCGGCGATGAAGTCGTGGCATACTCCGCTAGAGAAGCTATCGCTAGGGATTGTTTTTGCTTGAATACGGTTCTCTGGGTGCGCGGGATCTCTCCCTTCGGTCGAGATGATATTGTTTTGAAATGGGAACCCAGAGTTTGAAGTAGGAAGCCAAAGCCTCCAGGGATTATTTGCCTCGAAGGGGTACTACCTGGCGAAGCTTCGCCTCGGGCCGATAAAGCAGGCCCAGGCATCGGTAAAGCAAGATTGCTGCTTTGTAGGACTTGCCTCATTTGCGAAGCCGAGCGGGAAATCGATACATTGAACAAACATCGGCAAGGACAGTATTTGTCGATATTCGGTTTTTTTTTACTGTTCTTCGAAGGGGGGCGCCTTTTCCGAGCGCGGTCTCGGAAAGAGCTTGGAAGGTTATTGTTGAAAAGAGGGAATGATATTGGAGATTTTACTCGCTCAACCGAGAGGTTTTTGTGCCGGTGTCGTCAGGGCAATCGAGATAGTCGGATTGGCACTGGAGCGATATGAACCACCTGTGTATGTTTTCCATGAAATCGTCCACAATCCCTATGTGGTAAATGAATTGAGAGAGAAAGGTGCCATTTTCGTCAATGATCTCGATGACATTCCGGATAATTCGGTAACTATTTTCAGCTCTCACGGCGTGGCCACCAGGATAGTGGACGAGGCCAATCGGAAAAAACTCAAAGTAATCGATGCTACCTGTCCACTGGTCACCAAGGTCCATTCACAGGCCCAGAAATATCATAGAGAAGGCCGTGAAATCGTCATTATCGGCCATATCGGACATGAGGAAATAGAAGGGACCATGGGTTCCGTTCCGGGGCCCGTCCATGTGATCATAACGCCGGAGGATGCCTGGAACCTCGATGTCGAAGAGCCCGAGAAATTGGCCTATGTGACCCAAACGACGCTTAGTGTGGACGATACCAAAGATGTCATTGCCATACTGCGTAAGCGTTTCCCCAATATACAGGGGCCGGATACGAAAGATATTTGTTATGCCTCGCAGAATCGGCAAAACGCGGTACGCAAATTATCCGAAGAAGTGGACTTATTGCTGGTGGTTGGCGCGCGCAATAGCTCGAATTCGAATCGCCTGCGTGAAGTCAGTACGCAATGTGGCACGGCTGCCTATTTGATCCGAGATGAGACCGAGATCCAGGAAAATTGGCTCGATAATATAGAGAAAGTCGGTGTTACAGCCGGCACATCGGCACCCGAGGTACTCATCCAACGAGTGATCGCGCATTTGGACAAGTCCGGTGTTGCTACGGTGCATCCCATGGAGGGGGTGGAGGAGAAAATCACATTTTCCCTGCCGGAACAATTGGTGGATCAATCGATCGATGGATAACTATCGACAATAATTCGTTTATTTCCCGCTCGGCTTCGCAAATGAGTCGAGTTTCCGGGAAACACTTGCCAAATACATCGAATGCTATGGGTATTCCATTTGTTCAGCAGTATCGGATCGGTAAATATTTATTGGGCAGGAAAATCCGTGGCGTCGAACGTTACCCTGTCGTATTGATGCTGGAACCCCTGTTCCGTTGTAATCTCTCCTGCGTCGGTTGTGGGAAGATCGATCACCCCGATGAGATCCTGAACAAGCAGCTCGACGCCGAGGCCTGCCTGCGGGCCGTGGATGAATGTGGTGCGCCAATCGTATCCATCCCTGGGGGGGAGCCGTTGATCCATAAGGAGATCCAGGCGATTGTCGAGGGCATCATCGCGAGGAAGAAATTCGTTTACCTTTGCACCAATGCCTTGCTACTCAAGAAGAATCTACACAAATTCACCCCCTCCCGATATTTGACCTTTTCGATACATCTGGATGGCAGGCGGGAGAGGCACGATGCCTCCGTATGTCAAGCAGGGGTATTCGACAAGGCGGTGGAAGCTATCCAGGCAGCGCTCGATGGAGGGTTTCGCGTCACCATCAACTACACCCTGTTTCAAGGCGAAACTGCACAGGAAGTGGCCGATTTCCTGGACTTTGCCACGGATCTCGGCATCGAGGGCATCACCCTGTCGCCGGGTTATCGCTATGAGGGTGCGCCACAACAGGAAGCGTTTCTACAGCGCGCCGCGAGCGAGCATCTGTTCCGCGATGTATTTCGGCTCGGTAAGGAATCAGAGCGAAAATGGCCCTTCAATCAGTCCAGCCTGTTTCTCGATTTCCTGGCGGGGAACCAGGATTACCAATGCACGCCGTGGGGAACCCCCACCGTGAATGTATCCGGCTGGCAAAAACCGTGTTATTTGCTTTCGGACGAGGGTTATGCGCCAAGTTTCAAGGCACTCATGGAGGAAACCGAGTGGGACAATTACGGTGCCGGGCGTAATCCCAAATGCGCCAATTGCATGATGCATTGCGGTTACGAACCGACCGCCATCGACGATACCCTGCTCCACCCCCTGAAGGCACTGCGCATTGCCTTGAGAGGACCTGATACCGCATAAGCCCATACTCGAAGGTACCCGATATTCGTTTATTCCCCGCTCGTCTTCGCAATGGAATCCGACACCGAAATCGAACCCGGTACTCGATAAAATCCCGAAAAAAACATGCCACATTGGATAGCGAAAGATACCGCCGACATGACCGATGAGGCTTACCAGGCCTACAGTCTACAAGGCGTGTCGCGTACTTTTGCGCTGACCATTCCACAGTTGCCGGAGAGGCTACGATTGCAGGTGGGAAATGCCTATCTGCTATGCCGAACCTGCGACACCATCGAAGACGAACCCTATCTGACCATCGAACAAAAGCAAAAATTCTCCAACGATTTTATCCATGTGGTCAAAGGGAACGCCTCGGCAAATACCTTTGCCAATACACTCTCTTCCGCCCTGACGAATAGTACCCCCGAGGCCGAGCGGGATTTGATCCGCAATGCCGCGCGGGTCATTCGTTTGACGCACAGCTTTACCGCATCGCAACGCCGCGCAATCGCGCGTTGCGTCGAAGAGATGTCCATCGGGATGGTGCATTATCAAAGACAGCAAAGCCTGAATGGACTGCGCGATATCGCCGAACTGGGCGATTATTGTTACTACGTGGCCGGTGTCGTCGGCATCATGTTGACGGAATTATTCAGTGAATATTCGCGGAAAATGGCGCGCAATCGGGAAGAGATGCTGAAACTCGCGGTATCTTTCGGGCAAGGACTGCAAATGACCAATATCCTGAAAGACATCTGGGATGACAGGCAACGGGGCGCTTGCTGGCTGCCAAGAGATGTCTTTTCGAAGTGTGCCTTCGATCTACAGGAGATTCCCGATCATAGAAACGATAGCTGTTACCTGGCCGGGATGGGCAACCTGATTGGCGTGGCATCGAACCATTTGCGCAGAGCATTGCAATACACGCTATTGATACCAGTCGAGGAGAAAGGGATACGCAGGTTCTGTTTCTGGGCCTTGGGGATGGCGTTGTTGACGCTGCGCAACATCGATAAGCACCGGGATTTTCAATCGGGCGGAGAGGTCAAGATATCCCGCCGTAGTCTGAAGGCCGTCATTGCGGCGACGGAACTGGTGGTTGGCGGCAACCGGCGTGCACGCTGGCTATTCGAGCTTCTGGCAAAGGGTTTGCCGAATGCGCCTGAGGGTGCTATTTAGTGTGGTGGAAACGATACAAATTTGAATTTACCGAAACATTCTAAAGTCGAATGGCTCAACTGATGCGAAAAGCACCGCATCTGCGAGGCTTCGCTTTTAAATCAACTAACACTTCAGCTGTAATCACCAAACATCTCTCCATAACCCTGACCTTAACGGCGGTACCGGCGATAACCGGCCCGCTCCAACCACAGCCGTTACTCCAGACATCCTGCCCTCCGCCCCTCGGGCCAGCTAAAGTAAAAAGGTTGCTAAATTCGGTTAAATCCCCTCAATCTTGATCACCTCCCCAAAGCGTTCGAAAGCTTTGGTGTTGTGAGTCAGTAGGGAAGGAATGTCGTAAGCCAGCATGGTGGCGATGATATTGGCATCATGTACCTGCTTGCCGCCGATCTGGAAATCCTCCATCAGCTCGATGAGTTGGCTGGTAACGGCGGTGGTATCGTTCGCTACCTGAAAGCGCTTGATGAACTGACCGACTTGTTCGAGCACTGTGGTCTTGGGCAGGTTCTCGAAGGCCTGAGGCCGGGTCATGGTAACCAAGTATTCTCGGATGACCTGACGACTGATCCAGATTGTCCGGCCAGCTTGGTGAACGGCGTTGATCGCCGTCAGCGCCTGTTCATGAAACGGTGTTTCGATAACGTTGGCGTAGACCAGAACGTTGGTATCGACGAACAACGCCTTCTCGTCCATCATCGCCATACATATCCTCGCGGCGTAAGCTCGAATCCCCGGGCCACTGGCCCACACTGATCACCGGAAAATCCAACGGTTCGCGCCGGGTTGGCTGTTTGGTCTGTGCGCGTTGCTTTAGGAAATCCACGAAATCCTCCACCTCGGCGATCCGTTCAGGTGGTAGCGACTGAATCTTCTCTACCAGATGCTGCATGGGCTGAATCTGAATGCTCATGCTCTGTTTCCTCCGTTGTGTGGAAGTCCAAACCTAGCGAAGCTTCGCTAGGTTTGGAAGCTTGTCATGTTTGCATAGGGGTTTTACCGTAGCAATACTTACCTTCTTGAGTGCGGTCGGTATTGGTTGTATTTCAATCGGTTCCGTGACTATTTCCGGCTACATTATTCGCGAGTCAGTAAAATTATCCGGGCAGCTGATTCGGCAAGGTTGATGGAAAAAGGAAAGACCTGACCCCGTAGTCGGTACCCAAAGTGCCGACTACGGGGTCAGGTCTTTCCTTTTTTGTCGTCATTGGTCCCTCGGAATATCCTCGACTTCCACATACTGCCGTTTATGAATCACGGCTAGCACCTCAATGAGATCGTCGGATTCGATTTCGTACAGGATCCGGTAGGAATACAGCCCCAGCTCGCGCACGGCATCTTCGTTCAGTTCCGGCACCTTGCGCCCTTTGCAGGGCAGTTCATCCAGCGCATCCGTTTTCTCCCGAATATCCTGCACGGTCTTTTTGGCGTAGAACGGCGAGTCTTTGGCAATATAATCATGGATAGCTTTCAAATCATTTCTGGCCGGTAATGACCAAATCACCATGTTTCGATTTCCTTTTGTAACTCCTCGCTGGTAATGGTTTTGCCTTCAGCGGCGGCCTGCTGACCTTTCCTGATTTTATCCAGCACATAGAGCCGATACATCATCTCTTCAGTATCCACCGTATCTGGCAATCGCTGGATGGCTTCAATGGCTTCCTGTTTGGCGGTCTGCATTTGTCGTTACCTCATGGGTTCGGTTAGCGGTTGGAAATCACCGGGTTTTCGAAGACCAGAGTTCCGCGTCGTGGCCGGTGAACAAGGCCGGCGATGGCGAGCCGAGTAATGGGGTGTCGGCGACGTTGTGAGGGGATATCTACGTTCCCGCGCACAGCGTGGGGACACGTAAATTTCCGAAAGTTTGCCCTGCGGGGGCATCATATTCCCACTGAAAAACAGGTGAAGGAACTGCTGCGAGAGATGCGCTGAAAATTCACTTGTCCTTGCATTATGCTGGAATCAAGAATACTCAGGAAATCTCCGGTGTAATAATCACGGCAGCAAATCTCGGAAGAAAGCCATAGAAAATTCTGTTCGGAGTTAATAAGATAGCCAACATTTTCGGAAATAGCCAGATTTCTGGGAATCGTTATTTCAATGTATTTCGACGAGTACAATCCACCACATTTTCATATCAGGTACAACGAATATCGGGCATCCATGAATATAAAAGACCTGAATATTATCTCAGGGTTTCTTCCCGCCAAGGTTCGTGGGCTTGTGGCGGAATGGGCAGAGTTACACCAAAACGAGCTTCTGGAAATGTAGGAAACGAAAACATTTCATACCATAGAACCTCTTGTCCAGGAGACTACAACGGAGTGTATTTCCGTATCAGAAGCGCGCTATATAAGAGATTTCAGGATATTCTTGAAATTCAATACCGGGGAATCGGGGGAAGTCGATCTAAGAGACGTCGTCTGGCGATATGAAATTGCGGCACCGTCGCGTGATCCGGTTCGTTTTTCGCAATTCTATCTGGATTCCTGGCCCACGATCGCCTGGGACTATGGTTTCGATGTTGCGCCTGAATCGCTGTATTCCAGAGTGACGGGAAAAGAGACGTCACAAGATGAAGATATAAAAAATATGGGGATCTCGGCAATCATAACCGGAATCCCGACCTCGGTTCCTGGATAGATTCCCATATGGATCTCTAGCAAAGCTTCGCCTCGAACCGACAAGGCATGATGTATCATCGAGTGAGGCAAAATTGGTGTCTTGTGAAAACTGACTCACTCGCGAAGATGAGCGGGAAATAGGAAAATTGATAATACGATCAAGTAGATAAACAATGTCTCGTCCACCCCTGAAAGAAATGGTAAACGCGGTGTTGAAATCGAACGAGCGAATCGTTCCGTTCGAAAAACCGTTATTCCAATTGCCATGGAAAGACGCACTACGCACATCCGTAAACAAGGCAAGGCGCGCCGTGCTCGATCTACAGCACCCCGATGGGTATTGGTGTTTCGAGCTGGAGGCAGACGACACGATACCCGCCGAATACATCATCATGATGCACTTCATGGGTGAAGTGGACGAGAAACTGCAAGCAAAACTCACGAATTACATACGTTCGAAACAACAACCGGAAGGGGGATGGCCGCTTTATTACCAGGGATTTCCCGATATCAGTTGTACCGTGAAGTCCTATTATGCATTGAAGCTTGCAGGTGACGACCCGGATGCGCCACACATGAAAAAGGCCAGGGAACTCATCTTGAGACAGGGGGGGGCATCCCGCTGCAATGTCTTTACGCGCCTGATGCTGGCTATGTTCGAGCAAATACCGTGGCGGGGGGTGCCTTATATCCCGGCTGAAATTGTCCTGTTACCGAAATGGTTTTTCTTTCATCTCGACAAGGTGTCCTATTGGACCCGTACCGTATTGGTACCATTGACTATCTTGTATACCCTGAAGGCAAAAGCGGAAAATCCCGGCCAGATCCATATTCGGGAACTCTTCACGGTAGATCCGGAAGAAGAGAAAAACTATTTCCCCATTCGCTCCCGGATGAATCGGGTTATCCTGATACTGGAGCGAATCGCACGTCGCTTCGATGGATTGATGCCCAAGGCGGTTCGCAACAAGGCCATAAAGCGCGCTAGAGAATGGTTTATCGAAAGATTGAATGGTGAACATGGACTGGGCGCCATATTTCCCGCCATGGTCAATGCCCACGAGGCGTTGAAACTGTTAGGTTATGAAAAAGAACATCCCCTGAGAAGAGAGACCAAGACGGCATTGGAAAAGTTGCTCATCGAGCGTGAGGAAGGGATCTACTGTCAACCGTGCGTATCGCCTATTTGGGATACTGCTTTGGCGATGCTGGCGCTACTGGAAACCAAGGACGAGGAAATCGTCCAACCGATAAAGGCGGCGTGTGACTGGCTGATAACCCAGCAAATTACCGATGAGCCGGGCGACTGGCGAATACAAAGGCCCGATTTGCCGGGCGGCGGTTGGGCATTCCAATTCCATAATCCCTACTATCCGGATCTGGATGATACCGCGGCAGTCGTTTGGGCCATGCATCACCATGATCCGGCAACCTATGGAAGTGCTATAGAAAAAGCCGCCGTTTGGGTCGTCGGCATGCAATCGCAAAATGGCGGGTTTGCCGCCTTCGATGCCGATAACACCCATTACTTGTTGAACGAAATTCCCTTTGCCGATCATGGGGCATTATTGGATCCGCCCACCAGCGATGTAACGGCAAGATGCATTACCTTCCTGTCTCGATACAATCATGACAAATACAAGCCGATCATCGAAAAGGCATTGGCGTTTTTGCAAGAAGAGCAAGAGGAATTCGGCGCTTGGTTCGGTCGTTGGGGAACCAATTACATCTATGGTACCTGGTCCGTACTGGTAGCCCTGGAAAGTGCCGGGGTCGATGTCGAGCATCCCATGATAAAGCGCGCCGTCGCATGGCTCAAATCGAAACAAAACAAGGATGGTGGTTGGGGGGAAAGCAACGACTCGTACGAAACCAACACACTCGCAGGCATCGGAGAACGCAGTACCGCATTTCAAACCGCATGGGCACTATTGGGATTGATGGCAGCAGGCGAAGTAAATTCCCTTGAGGTAAAGCAGGGGATGGAATATCTCCTGCATCATCAAAGAGAAGATGGCCTGTGGCACGACCCGGAATTTACCGCCCCCGGCTTCCCGCGAGTGTTTTATCTAAAATATCACGGTTATGATGATTTTTTTCCACTCTGGGCGCTGGCCCGATACGACTGTTCGATATCTCCCAATCCCTCTTGAAGGAAGATTACGCATTGAATGCCAAAATAGGGATCATCGCCGCCTTGTCGTCCGAGGCCAAATGTTTCGCCAAGATAGACATCGACCCCGACTCATACCGAATCATCTCCGAAGATTCATTCCTCCATTACGCCGGGATGGGCGCTAAAAACGCCATGCGAGCGGCGCAATCCCTCATCGATACCGATGTCGATGCCCTGGTATCCTGGGGAAGCGCGGGGGCTTTGCATCCGGCACTGGTTCCCGGCGACATCGTATTGCCCGTGGCTGTCATCGATTACTCCGATAAAAGGCAATACCAAGTGGACCAGCGTTGGCATACCGCCCTGAAAAACAAGCTGGGCCACAAGAAAATATATGATGGGAACCTCGCCTCTACACGGGAGGTGCAACAAGGTCCACGACAAAAAATAAAACTACACCGAGCCACGGGGGCGTTGGCCGTGGATATGGAAAGCGCCGCCATCGCGGCAGTGGCCAGCAAGGAAAAGAAACCTTTCCTGGTCATCAGAAGCATATCCGACACTGCCGCCATGCACATTCCCAAAAGCGCCATCGATGCATCGGATCAGTATGGCAGGGTTTCCATGAGAGGGCTCTCCGTCGCCCTGATGAAAAGACCACGCGAAGTACTCCACTATCCCCGGTTTATTCGCTCCTTTGCCAGTGCCAAACAAAGCCTTCGGGGAATCGTGGAATTATGCGGCTTCGATCTATGTTTCCATGAGGTGCTATGACCACACTCGTTACCGGTGCCAGCGGATTCGTCGGATCCGCCGTGGCGCGTTGTTTACTGGACGCCGGTCACTACGTCCGGGTAATGGTGCGACCACAAAGCATATTGACCAATATCCGCGACCTTGGGGTCGAGATCGTCACGGGCGACTTGACGCAGCCCGAAACCTTGAAGGGTGCCATCGAGGGTTGCGATACACTATTTCACGTCGCGGCCGACTACCGGCTATGGGTTCGTGACAGCGAAATCCTATACCGCACCAACATACAGGGCACCGAGGCACTCCTTCATGCCGCAAGCAACGAGGGCGTCTCCAGGATCATCTACACCAGCAGCGTGGCAGCACTCGGCCTAAACAGCGACGGCACACCCGGCAATGAAAACACCCCCGTCGCCCTCGACCACATGATCGGTCATTACAAGCGATCCAAGTACCTCGCCGAGGAGATCGTGCGCCGCATGATCGACAAATACAACCTCCCGGTGATCATCGTAAATCCCTCTACTCCCATTGGACCCCGCGACGTCAAGCCGACTCCCACCGGGCGCGTTGTTCTCGACGCCGCCTGTGGACGCATGCCTGCCTATGTGGACACCGGCCTCAATATCGTCCACGTCGACGATGTCGCCAAAGGCCATCTGCTCGCGTTACGACATGGCAAGATCGGCGAACGTTACATCCTGGGTGGCGAGGACATGACCTTGCGAGAAATCCTCCACGTCATTGCCCAAATAACCGGTCGTCCTGCCCCCAGGATAAAAATTCCTCACAATGTGGGGTTATCGATCGCCTATCTCAGCGAGGCCTGGACATGGTTGTCTCGGAGGGGTGAACCCCGCGCCACCATAGACGGCGTGCGCATGTCCAAAAAACACATGTACTTCAGCAGCGACAAGGCGAGGCAAACATTGGGATATTCATCGCGCCCGGCACGCGAGGCATTGGCGGATGCCGTGAATTGGTTCTTGGAGCAGGATTATTGTTCGCGTTGAGCGATAAATCATGAATAATGGTAGATTATGGATGAGATCCAAGAAAACGTAAGACATGAGACTAACGAAGCTTCGCTGGTCATTCTTTGTGCAAACCTTCCAGGCCGAGGAATTTGACCCGCGAGTGAATCAACAACCCTTCCCGCATCGACTGTTATTTCTCATCGAGCCGCCCCACCCCTGCAATTATTTGCCCGATCGCCGTGCGATGACCCTATTCGCCGATCCACGCTATCCCAAGGACAAACGATTGCAGACCATCCTCGCCGAGAACGGTTTTCGAAGGAGTGGACGACACCTGTATCGACCCTATTGTAGGGGGTGTCGGGCGTGTGTGCCCGTGCGCGTGCCGGTGGCCGATTTCGAGCCGCGCCGTCGCCAACGCCGCGCCTGGGAGCGAAATCGGGATCTCACGACATTCTCCCGTCCGGCGCTATTTTGCGAGGAGCATTTCGATCTGTATCGAAGGTATATCGATACACGACATGCCGGGGGCGGCATGGAAAACCCGACCCCGGAGCAATATCTCGATTTTTTGGTCGCCCCCTGGGCAGAGACCCTGTTCATCGAATTTCGCCTCAAGCATCGATTGCTGGCCCTTGGTGTCGTGGATTGTCTGGATAATGGCTTGTCCGCTGTATATACGTTTTTCGATCCCGATTACCCGGAGCGAAGCCTTGGCGTCTATGCCATACTTTGGTCCATTTACGAGGCCAAGCATCGAGGACTCGATTGGCTATATCTTGGTTATTGGATCGAAACATCGCCTAAAATGTGTTACAAAAGCGACTATCGACCCCAGGAGCATCTACAAGGGGACAAGTGGGAAAGAAAAGCATAAAGGCCATAACCAGAATATCACTCATCGAGTAACACGTCCGATGAACCCATGCCCCAGTGGGATATGGATTCCGCCGGATTTCTCAACACAATCCTATATATTGATCAAAACCATTGACTGAAATAGTAAGAGGTAATCGTGCCGAAAGAAGATCATATCGAAATAGAGGGTCGCGTCGTCGAGACGCTACCCAATACCATGTTCAGGGTGGAACTGGACAATGGCCATGTCGTAATCGCGCATATCTCGGGAAAGATGCGCAAGCACTACATCCGGATCCTTACCGGTGACAAGGTGACTGTGCAACTGACTCCCTATGACCTGACCAAGGGGCGCATCACCTATCGGGCTAGATGAACCCTCGTCGATAACATCCTTACAGAGAGATCCTCGCCAGGTGAATTCCAGATTTCTCGAGAATCATAAAAATTCGACGAACCCGCTTGCTGATAAATGCATCGTGCTCGGCGTCACCGGTGGTATTGCAGCCTATAAGACCGTCGATCTGGTGCGGCGGTTGCGCGAATGGGATGCCGAAGTCAAGGTGGTAATGACGCGCAGTGCCCGACAGTTCGTTACGCCGCTTACCTTCCAGGCACTTTCCGGCAATACCGTATACAAAGACATGTTCGATGAATCGATGGATATAGCCATGGACCACATCGAACTCGCCCGGTGGGCGGATCTGGTTCTGATTGCGCCCATTACAGCGGACAGAATCGCCAGAATGGCCCATGGCATGGCGGATGATTTGTTGAACACGATCTGCCTTGCCACCAAGGCGGATATCGTTATCGCCCCCGCCATGAACCAGCAAATGTGGCAGGCTTCGATTACCCAAAGCAATGTCGAGCTGTTACGAAAACGTGGCGTGATTATCCTGGGCCCCGGGGAGGGCATACAGGCCTGTGGAGACGTCGGCCCAGGAAGAATGCTGGAGCCGCAAGACATTGCAACTCGTGTGCGCGGATTATTTATCGAACCGGTATTGAAAGGGCTTTCCATTCTGGTAACGGCAGGCCCGACCTGGGAGGCTGCCGATCCCGTGCGGTTCATCAGCAATGCAAGTTCCGGGAAAATGGGCTATGAGGTCGCCCGGGCGGCTGTGGAGGCTGGGGCCTCTCCCGTTACTCTGGTCAGTGGCCCAACTGCATTGGACAGACCGGCCGGCGTCGACTGCGTGGATGTGGTCAGTGCGCAAGAGATGCGCAACGCGGTAATGGACCATATAGATGGGAAGGACATTTTCATTTCCGCCGCTGCGGTTTCCGATTACCGACCGGCCAACTACCTGGCCAGCAAACGCAAACGACAGTCCATGAACATGGATCTTGTCTTGGAGCCTACCCCGGACATCCTGGCCGAGGTTACCTCAATGCCGGGCCATCCGTTTGCGGTGGGGTTCGCGGCGGAGACCGATGACGTGGAATACAATGCCAAACAAAAATTGGCAAAAAAATCCCTCGACATGATTGCGGCAAATCTCGTAGGAGTACCCAATTCTGGCTTCCACAGTGATCACAACGCCCTCGACGTGTATTGGGAAAGCGGGAATGCCAAAGTTCCCAGCGCGCAAAAATGGCATGTCGCCCATCAGCTGCTGTCGCTGATTGCCGAGCGGTATCGCGAAAAATTTCCGGATTCCACATGAAGGGTTGTTGTCTGAATATCCACCACATATCCCGCTACGTAAAGATCGACTGGATTCGGTCTTGGTATTCTGCCCAAATGGAGATCGAGGTAATGCGCAAAGGAGATATCGGCTCTACCTCGCGGTCATCTCCCCATGCAGAACATACATAAAGCCACCACCCTTCCATGATCGCACCGCAGTCGAATTCAAGTACATCATGCAAAGCCGAAATGGCATCCTTTGGTACTTTCGGTACCTGTACCCAACCGTATCCCGTGGTGATATCGATTGTTGAAAGATGTTGAATTCTACCATATTTCGTGCCTATGACATTCGTGGGATTGTCGGCACAGTGCTTACATCCGAAATCGTGTATGAGATTGGTCGTGCCATCGGAAGCGAGGCATACGACCAGGGACAATCGACCTTGGTTGTCGGTCGCGACGGTCGCTTGTCGGGACCTGCTTTGCAGGAGGCGCTTATCGCGGGAATATTGTCGACCGGTCGGGATGTCATCGATATCGGCCAAGTACCGACGCCGGTGCTCTATTTCGCTGCCAACCAATTGGGGACAGGTAGTGGCGTCATGGTCACGGGTAGTCATAATCCACCCGAATACAATGGTCTCAAGATCATGCTGGGCGGAAAGACCCTTTTCGGTAACGCCATCGCGGGCTTGCATGCCCGGATCGAGAGCAACCGCTTCATATCGGGAAAGGGAAACAGGAAAAGACAGGACATTACTCAGGAATATCTCGATCGCGTATCTCGGGACATACCCAAGGCAAAAAATACGTTCACCATCGTGATCGATTGTGGTAACGGGGTCGCGGGAAGTATCGCTCCCCAGCTGTTTCGCATCCTGGGCCACGATGTACGGGAAATGTATTGTGAAGTCGATGGAAACTTTCCCAATCATCACCCGGATCCAAGCCAGCCGGAGAACCTGAAGGATTTGATAAACTCCGTGGTGAACAGCCATGCCGACTTTGGCCTTGCCTTCGACGGAGATGGCGATCGCCTCGGCGTGGTGGACAACAAAGGGAACATCATCTGGCCGGATCGACAATTGATGCTATTTTCGAGAGACATCTTGTCTCGACACCCGAATGCCACCATCGTATTCGATACCAAATGCTCCAGACACCTTGCCCAGGACATCGAAAAAAAGGGCGGTCGACCTGTCATGTGGAAGACAGGCCATTCCTTCATCAAGGAAAAAATGCGCGAGACCGGCGCACTGCTTGCCGGAGAGATGAGTGGGCATATCTTTTTCAAGGAACGCTGGTACGGATTCGATGATGCGTTGTACGCTGCGGCCCGCTTGATCGAGATTCTGGTAACCACGCGAAATTCCCCCGATGTCGTATTTGCCACTCTACCCGGTGGCGTCAATACACCGGAGATTCGCGTCGACATGCCGGAAGGCCGGGGCACCGCATTCATGGAACAATTAATAGGTGGAAATCGGCTTCCCGCCGTGTTCTCCGACGCGCACGTCACCACCATCGATGGACTCCGCGCCGACTATCCCGATGGCTGGGGATTGGTACGCGCATCGAATACCACACCGAATCTCGTACTTCGCTTCGAAGCCGATGATGAATCGGCCCTCCATCGCATCAAGGAAAAATTTCGAAATGTGCTGCTTCGGATCGATTCTGGATTGCCGTTGCCGTTTTAAGGTCTCGAAGGCGCGGCACAATCGAAACAAAGGGGCGAGGTGGGTAGTCAAAAAAATAGTGGAAAAGTCCATTCGTTGATTTTTTCACTGACGGAATCGGAAAGAACATGATTTTTCGGTTCCTTCATTAAAAATAGCGTGGCGAAGCTCGTGCTCGAACCGGCAAAGCAAAGTTGGTGTTCTGTAAAACTTGATAATCATCTAGCCGGCTCCTCAGGATCAGGTAGAGTTTCGGTCACAAGACAACCGAAAGACACCTGGAGAGGAGGAATCGAAAGTGGAACTATATGGTGGAATTGATCTGCATTCCAACAATAACGTGATTGTATTGGTTGACGGACAAGATCGAACGCACTACCGAAGGCGATTAGCCAATGATCTGGAGTTGATACTTGAAGAACTGGCACCGTATTGGGACTCTCTCGAGGGATTGGTGGTGGAGAATCCACATACAACTGGTACTGGCTTGTGGATGGTCTGATAGAGGCTGGTTGTTGGGTTCACTTGGCTAACACAGCGGCGATCGTGCAGTACGAAGGGCTGAAATATGCCGATGACGATTCCGATGCAAGATGGCTAGCGAAGTTATTGCGTTTGGGACTGTTACCAGTGGGATATATTTACCCCAAGGCGGATCGGGCGATACGAGATCTGTTACGCAAACGAGGACAACTAACCATTGAAAATCAAATACTTTGTAAACGAAGCCACGAATTCAAACATGCCTTTGTAGATATCAGTCCCTCACTGGGAAAATCTTCGACAAAGCGATCAGAAAATCCCCACTGATTCCCAAGCACAAGCGTAAGAGATCTTTTCCGAAAACTATAGCTTCCCAAGATCTACGCTCCCAAGCCAGCTTGGGAGCCGTGTGAGTCGCAGGCATCGTCGGCTCAGTCACAAACGGTGCGACCAAACCGGGTACAGGAGGTAACGAATTGGTCTAATCCTACCTGCGCAGGTCCGTACCTGTACAGAACTGCTTGCTCGAACTCACCTTTTGGTAGGGTACGCAGCCAGCGTCGAAGGGCGACCGACGGCCACAAGAGGAGCCAGGTAAGCAGGAGTCCGGGGGGTGTCGCCCAGTTTGGGATATATTGGACCCTTTGGTGTATGCCAAGCTCCAGGTTTGGCCGAAGCACCGATGGCACAAAGTGCCTTCGCAGCACAGGATATACGGTTACTTGTGCTGCACACCAGGGGTGTTTGGCGGTGTCACCTGGACACAATGGCTGATGATGTCGACCGGTGAAAGTCTCACGTCGTCTCCGACTTCGTCGGAGTAACGCCTACCTATAAGTCACTGGCGAAGTGGTGGGTTTACGCGGCGGCGAGGGGAAGGCTCCCCGGCCTCTCTCTCGGAGATGGCAGCTCTCCCGGTGTAGCCTGAATCCTGAACAGCAGGTGACAGGTGATAGGGAGATCCGTTTCAGAGAGACGCTGCGTAGTTTAAATCATGCGAGCAGTTAGCACCTTCGGCTGTGGCCACTAAATGGCCTGCCCGGCCCTCATGCGGGCAACCCGATAACCGCAAGAAACACTTGCCACGGCTTAAACTACAA
Organism: uncultured Thiotrichales bacterium; assembly: GCA_964610175.1. GTDB lineage: Bacteria > Pseudomonadota > Gammaproteobacteria > HK1 > HK1 > CAZSVE01. The sequence goes on along the minus strand of CAZSVE010000020.1, from coordinate 12,220 downwards.
AGTATCTCGGTTGAACGTTTTGCGGGGTAAACAGGGGGAATATCTTCAACCTGCGTAAGCCAAAACGGACAACTCCCCGCAAGGGGTACTCCGGGCGGAGTCGCCCGATGCCCGAAACGGGCACGTCGGTAAATGAGGGGAATCAACCCCTTCGCGGCAACGGGGAGGGAGTGGCTAAGGCCTCTCCCTTACCCAGTAGTGAAGATTTTTGATTCCGGCCAGGCCGGGTTGGGGTATGCCCTCGCCAATGTAATGCCGATGATGACTCATATTGGATATCCCAACCCGATAAAACCAAAAAATTCTCCGATTATCCTATCGAAGATCGTCCTGTTGGAAATTTTCCGGCTAAAAAGCCATACTGGTTTTGGTGATAAAAGATTGAATGCCGATGACAAGGCTCCTGATCTCGTGGTTAGAATTCGTCTATGAATGCAGCTTTTACCCACCGTTTTGCCTTACCATCGAGGATAATCGAAGTTCTGTACTCAAAGTTTCCAACTATAGAAAAACCTTCAAGGAGAAAACTAATGTCTAAATTGGTGCATAACGTGCATAGATGTTTCTTCCCGATGCTATTGCTATTTGCACTGCCGTCATCCGGCGCTTTGGCTTCGTCTTCCTCACCAGAGGAGAAAGGACTTGCCATCATGACCGAAGTGGATCGCCGCGACACCGGTTGGGAGGATCAACAGGCCGATATGACCATGGTGCTCCGGAACCGCCAGGGAGAAAAAAGCACACGCTCTCTACGAATCCGAACCTTGGAAGTCATAGGGGATGGTGACAAAAGCTTTACGCTATTCGATACCCCCAAGGACGTGGAAGGGACCGCCTTTCTAAGCCATACCCATCCAATAGAGGCGGACGACCAATGGCTTTATATGCCGTCGCTAAAGCGCGTCAAGCGTATTTCCTCAGAGAATAAGTCAGGACCTTTCATGGGTAGTGAATTTGCCTATGAGGATTTATCCTCGCAAGAAGTAGAGAAATACACTTATAAATGGTTGCGGAATGAAATCCTGAATGGGAAAAAAACCTTTGTCGTCGAACGCTATCCCGTCTACAAATATTCCGGTTATACGCGTCAAATCGTATGGGTCGACAAGAACATATATCAGCCACTCAAGACAAAATTCTTCGATCGGAAAAATGCCTTGTTGAAAATTCTTACTTTTCACGGCTATAAAAAACATCTAAGTAAATATTGGCGTCCTCGCAAAATGGAAATGGTCAACCGACAAACCGGAAAAAGCACAACGCTTACGTGGAAAAACTATCGATTCAGGGAAGGATTCAAGGATTCGGATTTTCATAGGAGTGTCCTTGAACGAGGGTGGTAAAAATCACATAAGTAACCTTTAGCAGGGTGATGAAAAATTCCGCAAAAGCAAATACAGCCCCCAAGAAGAGAAAAACAAGCGGCAAGATCCAAAATTCGCTATCACAAGATAGGCGATGAAAGTCTCCAATAGCCTTTTCGCCATCCTGGTCAGCCTTCTTCGGAGAAATCCATACTTACAGTGGAATTGCCATAGTGAATACTAAAAAACCCGAGTATGGGAGGGAACAACTCTCCGTTTTACAGGCACGCGCGCGCATTATGCGCGAGATCGCTCCTATTACCGAGACAGAGTCGGTCGATATCCGCGGCGCACTGGGGCGTGTACTGTCCCAAGACATTCTTGCACCATTCGATGTTCCACCCCACACGAACTCCGCAATGGATGGTTATGCGGTTCGAAGCACCGACCTTCTCTCGGAGAATCTTCGTGAATTTTCCGTAGTCGGTACCGCGTGGGCGGGAAGACCATACAAAGGTCCTCCCCTACGAATCGGCGAGACCGTTCAAATCATGACAGGCGCAATCATGCCGGTTGGAGCAGATGTGGTACTCATGCAAGAGCATGCACATGCACAACCAAAAGGAAATACCATTCGGGCCGATTCCGCGCATGTATCGACGTGGATAAAGGGACAGCACATTCGCGCTGCGGGGGAAGACATGGTTAAAGGCGCACTGGTGCTGCGCGCAGGTAAACGCACCTTGCCGGCGGATATCGGCTTGTTGGCATCTCTTGGTATCGGTGAAGTCAACGTCAACCGACGCCCCCGGGTAGCCTTCTTCTGCACGGGAGATGAATTGCGATCCATCGGAGAGCCACTGGGAAAGGGGAACATCTATGATAGCAACCGCTACACCCTATACGGGATGCTTACCCGACTTGGGGTGCAAATCGATGATTTAGGCGTCGTCGCGGACCGATACGAGGCAATACATCGAATCATCGAGCAGGCCTCGGCTACATCGGATATGGTAATTGCTACTGGTGGAGTATCCGTGGGCGAAGCGGACTATGTAAAGATCGTATTACAGGAACTCGGTCAAGTAGGTTTTTGGAAAGTCGCTATAAAACCAGGACGTCCACTAGCCTTCGGACGAGTTGGAACGGCGCAATTTTTCGGGCTACCGGGTAATCCCGTAGCGGTCATGGTCAGTTTCTATCAATTCGTGCAATCCGCGTTAGCCCGCATGGCAGGAGAGAACGATCCGCCATTCGTACCGATCCAACAGGTTCCCTGCACATCACGTCTTTCCAAGAAAATCGGACGAACGGAATTCGTCCGAGGTATATTGGAGACAAGTCCGGATGGACCCACCGTGCGTAAAACAGGTGTGCAGGGTTCCGGGATCCTCCATTCCATGAGTGTGGCGAACTGTTTTATCGTCCTTCCCCCAGAGCAGGAAACTGTGGAACCAGGAACGCTCGTGGAAGTGCAACCATTCTCCGGCCTCGTATAGAACTCGGCCTGGAGGACACAATTGCCTGCCTCGAATGGCGTTCCCACTCATTAATCGAGCTACCCGATTTTTACCGACTTACTCGCCTTGGATATGCAAACTCTATGGTAGCCCGTAAACCACCATAGGTACTCCAAGAAGTTTCGTGGACTCCACGAATTCGACTCATCAGATGCCTATCCCTCGAGCCCGGGGTAACAATAACTTCTCCAACCAATGGTAGTAACCTGATGGCAGTATCGCTGGCAAAGCCTTCTTCTATCCGTATCTGGACAAATCCGAGCACCAAAAATTGCATTCGTTTTATGCGTTGCCCTGAACTCCCTTTGGAAGAGACTAGAGTTCCATGACATCTCCCTCCCGGTGTAGACTCTGAATAGGAAGACAGTGGATGTGGCCATTGTAATTGCTCTGAGGCACTACGCGCCCCGACCCTATTACAATGCGCTCTTTAATGATGCATTCCGGGGTACGGGCAACGGCCACCGGTCACGTTAATTTGTTTATTTCCCGCTTAGCTCCGCAAATAAGTCGAACTTTACAAAGCACCAATTTTGCTTTACCGATGCTAAATCATGCTTTATCGGTTTGAGGCGAAGCTTCGCTAGACATCAGGATCGAATTTCTAAAAAATCGATCGACCTCGCTCCCCTGTCTCCTGCATAGGATCTTTCATTTTCCGAGGTGATATAAGCCCTTTTCATGAGCGTTAATCAGGTACAAAATGATGACAACACAGTCGCAATCAGTCGCCATATTCAGATTTAACGACCTCATTGAGAAGTGTCGGGAATTCGTGCTGGAAATTTTCCCATGGGATCTTGTGGAGAAAATGGAACAAGGCGATCCAATACTGTTGTTGGATGTCCGCGAACCCTACGAATTTCATGAAATGCATATTAAGGGTTCACTTGGTGTCCCAAGAGGTATATTGGAATCTGCCGTGGAATGGGGCTACGAAGAGACGGTTCCCGAACTTGTCGAGGCCAGGAATAAAGAAATCGTTATTCTTTGCCGTGCAGGCAACCGTAGCCTCCTTGCGGGTAGAACGTTACAGTCAATGGGATATACTCGCGTCTGCTCATTGAAGACTGGTCTTCGAGGTTGGAATGATTTCGAACAACCCCTGATCGATAATGCGGGCAATGAAGTCGTCATTGACGTGGCGGATGATTATTTTACCTCTCGGGTGTCCCAAGCACAGCTTGGGAAAAAATAGGGGAGGGACGTCCGAAAATCCCGTTAGACGTTAGCGGTAATTTCGCCTTATACGTGGGCCCGCGTGCTGAAGGATAGCTCCTATTTACAAACATATACGCATGGAAACTGCGGCGATTGGTTTCTTCTGTCTTGATTGGCGCGAACCTTTGGCAACCCGGCTTTGTGCCGGGTTGGACGATGGTATCCCAAAAATCGGAGGAACCAAGAGCATTTTTCCATCCCGGTAGTGCCTAAGCCCTCCGAATAGGCAATGGCGAATCTCTCATCAAGTCGTCTCATTCCTACCGAACAGAAAGCTGACCATATATTTTTCGATGAGTTCAATATTGCTCGGCATCGCTGTCGTTAACTGGTTTTCGTTGATGATCATCTGTAGACGCATCAGCCACTGTTCCCAACCTTCTTTCGATACATTTTCATAGATTTGCCCGCCTAACGAACCGGGATGAGGTGGCTTATCAAGCCCTTCCGCTTCGCGCCCCAGTACAACACAATGCACCATTTTTGCCATGAAATTCTCCTCTTCCCTAATCGTTAAATTAGAAGATTCTAATTTACTGTTGAAAAATCAGTTACTTGACGTCTTTCTTACGAAAGACTATCATCGCCCGCCTATGGTTGATGGTTGTAATTATAATAACAAAGTAATCATCAACCATAATTTAAGCGGCTTCGGCCGCTTTTTGTTTTTCAAGGGGATAACAAAGGGGTAAATATCGGTACGGTAGAATCCCTCATGCTGGAATGCACATTTCGTGCGGGGCTCTTGGATAAATCATGGGGCGTCTTTGGTAACAACCAAGTTATCCAACCAGTTGTCGAGATACTGCCGAACCTCGTTGATTCCCTGCTTTCGGGTTGCGGAAAAGAGAACCACATCCACTGCATTGGTTGATGGTGCCAAGCGGCGAAGTGTTTCTTTGCGCGCAGACTGGGCATGAGTATGGGATAATTTATCGCATTTTGTCAGTACGATATGAAATGACAAGTTTGCCACCAGACACCAATCGATCAATTGACCATCCAGAGCAGTCAAAGGGCGGCGAATATCCATTAATAACACAACACCCTGCAATGACTGTCGGTAACGAAGATAATCCCCCACCATTGCGGCCCATGCCCGGCGAAGCTTTTCGGGTGCTTTGGCATATCCGTAACCGGGCAAATCTACCAAACGTCTTCCCTCGTCCAATTGAAAGAAATTTATTTGTTGTGTCCTGCCAGGCGTCTTACTCGTGCGTGCGAGTGTCCGAATGTCAGTGATAGTGTTGATTGCGCTTGATTTACCAACGTTGGAACGACCCGCGAAAGCCACTTCCGCCCCTCGATCCGAAGGAAATCGAGACTGTCGCGTGGCTCCCCCAAGGAACACTGCATGCCTATATAAGGGATGTATCTGATCATCTTTTTTGAACACGAGAAACCCTCGTTATGGAACATCGGGAAGGACCATCTGGAAAAAGCCGCGAGCTTTTCTGGATAATATCCAGGTTGGCAGACATCGAACTCATTGGACGAGACGGTAAAAATATCATCGTTGTTAATTCCTCTTGGACGTCCATGAAGCGGGTTCTCAACTGCTCACAACCTCGACGGCAAATGAACTCGCTATTTTACTTTCTTCTTGGAGCCTACATCCAACATAAGCAGTATTTTTACTCTCCTGCCGTAAAGAGATCTGAAGAAGAAAGGATATTGCATCATTGAGGAATTATTGTCTCTCTAAAGAGGAATAAGATGATAAGAAAACCCTCAATAGCCCAATGATACCATCGGACTCGATAAAAAATATATATAATTACATTCGTATGATGTATCAGCAAATAATATAAAACACCTGATGGATCAATATATTTTCAACGGATAAATATTTATCTTTGTCATCAAGTTTGAGTGAAGTAGTGCAGAATATACTTATTCTGTTTATTTCCCGCTCAGCTTCGTCAGGATTATTTTTTTCGGTATATTTTCTGGATAGAAGCTTAGACTGGATAAGTAGAATACCAAATCAAACCAAACACGAACGATATGAACTGGGAACCCGTCATAGGTCTTGAAATTCACGCGCAACTCGCGACGGCCAGCAAAATCTTTTCCGGTGCTTCCACACGCTACGGCGGGGAGCCGAATACCCAAGCGTGCGCCATCGACCTTGGCCTGCCTGGTGTATTGCCGGTTTTGAACCAAGAAGCCGTGCGTATGGCGGTAAAATTCGGGTTAGCCACGAACGCAACGATTACAACGCGTTCGATTTTTGCCCGCAAGAATTACTTTTACCCGGATCTACCCAAAGGTTACCAGATCAGTCAGTACGAGCTACCAATTGTCCACGGTGGTTGTCTGGATATCGAATGGAAAGAGAAACACACCAAAACCATTGGCATCACTCGTGCTCACCTGGAGGAAGATGCAGGGAAATCTCTGCACGGGGATTTCCATGGTATGACGGGGATCGATCTCAATCGTGCCGGAACACCGCTTATCGAAATCGTCTCCGATCCGGACATGCGCTCGGCTCGTGAAGCAGTCACCTATATGCGCAAGATTCACGCCCTGGTTCGCTATTTGGAGATTTGCGATGGAAATATGCAAGAGGGTTCGTTCCGATGTGACGCCAACATTTCGGTAAGACCGAAGGAAGAACGAAAATTGGGTACTCGCACGGAATTGAAAAATCTCAATTCCTTCCGCTTCGTGGAGCGGGCGATCCAATATGAAATTGAGCGGCAAATCGATATCCTGGAATCCGGGAATAAGGTATTACAGGAAACGCGGCTCTATGATCCGGAAAAAAATGAGACGCGATCCATGCGCACGAAGGAAGAAGCCAATGATTATCGTTATTTCCCTGATCCCGATCTGCTGCCGGTAGTATTGGATACTGATTTTATCGAGGGTGTACGGAGAACTCTCCCAGAGCTCCCTGATGCAAAAAAGACCCGTTTTCAGTCAGAATACGAGCTCAGCGCCATTGATGCGGGATTATTGACCTCGAGTCGGAAATTGGCCGATTTTTACGAGGCCACCGTGGCTGCATCAATGAATGCACCAAAGCTCTCGGCCAACTGGATCATGGTCGATCTTACCGGTGCATTGAACAAGGTGGGCAAGGAAATTACGGAAAGTCCGGTAAACCCGGAGATGCTGGGCGGCATGATTCGGCGAATTGTCGATGGTACGATTTCAGGCAAGATCGCCAAACTGGTTTTCGATGCCATGTGGAACGAGGAAGGCGAAGCCGATGATATCATTGAGGCTAAAGGGCTTCGGCAGGTTACCGACACCGAGGAAATCGATCGATTGATCATTGACGCCATCGAAAAAAATCCCAATCAGGTTGCCCAATATCGGGCCGGAAAAGAAAAATTACTGGGATTTTTCGTTGGATTAGTCATGAAAGCATCCAAGGGAAAAGCCAACCCGGGGCAAGTCAATGAGCGGTTGCGGGAAAAATTGGCAATTAATAACCAACACTAATTGCCTCATGACTTACGAACCGGATTTCTGTTGTTATAAGAATGTGCTGTGCGCGGCATGCCCGATCCCCTATGCCCTCTTTCGTCATCGGAAGTAACGAATACTCGACGTGATCCGTTGCCGTGGGTCTGGCGAAGCCGAGCGGGAAATAAATAGTAACTTCGCATCCTTCCCCGCTACAGAACAAAAAAGGGGCTTCCCTGGAAAATCCATTATCTGGTAGAAGCCACGAACCGCCATTGTCACTTTCTCCTCCTCGCTTTGGTTTTTCAAAGATGGAGAGGATATCCGACACCAGTCCTTCATGGTTTCCGTTGGGACAGTCCCAAGGAATGGAATGCGGTAGTCGTTCAAGCTGAATTGCTTCACTTTGTTGAAGACTTCATGGGTAACTGGCCACAATAGATTTGACAAATCCCTGAACGGACAACCTCTTGATGCATTGTGAAGGCGAAGTTTCCGAAAATCTTTTCATCCAATGTATGAAATCTCGCCCGAAAGACAACGATGTCTGAAATGCGTTGCCAGAACCACGACTCTCCGATGGTAGTACTCTCCTTTTCCATGCACAGAAAAAATTCTCCAAAAACTTTTCCGAAAGGGCCATTCTGTTCCATCCATATCCCCGTTAATTTGTTTATTTCCCGCTCAGCCGCGCAAATGAGTCAAATTATACAGAACACCAAATTTTTGCTTTACCGATGCTAAATCATGTCGGTTTGAGGCGAAGCTTCGCTAGATGAGCCATACCTATCCAACGCAACCTATCGCAGCCGTAGGAGCCGTCGTATTCAAGGATCGATCCGTGCTTTTGATTCGTCGAGGCCAACCTCCGAATCAAGGCCTTTGGGCGATCCCTGGGGGATGTGTTCGATTAGGCGAAACCCTCAAGGAAGCCGCAGAACGAGAAATACGGGAAGAGACGGGGATTCGCATCCGCGCCCGCAGGCCAATCTATATTTTCGACACGGTTGATAGGGATAAGGAGGGTAAGATTCGTTATCACTATGTTATCGTCGATCTCTTGGCCGACTATCTGGATGGCTGGCCTATGGCCGGCGATGATGCACTGGAAGCGCGGTGGGTGACATCCGAGGAACTCGATTCGTTGCCAGTGAGTAAGGCAACCATGGATCTATTACGTGGTGGAGGAACAACAAAGGATGCCTTCCCTTCCGGCTGGCGGTAGAATCCCGTTGGTTTGCGGTTGACACCAAACCTAAAGCACCATCCCCGTGCATCGACAGTACATGAATTCCAAACCACAGAAATTCCCTTTCGCACCCATCGGCGGCGTTGGAGAATATGTTTGGAGACTCGTCGCAATGGTGATCTCTTCGAGCCTTCATCCTTCGCCTTTTCCAAATCTACCCGGTAATTTTTACACACGATGAGGAGAACAACATGAGAATCTATAACTTGTTTCCATTATTGGCTGGTAAATTCGCCGACTGGCCGGTTCACCTGGATCGTGCGCGTGAAATGGGTTTCGATTGGATCTTCGTCAATCCGATTCAAAAAACAGGTCGATCGGGAAGTCTGTATTCCATTTCCGATTATTTTCAACTAAATCCAGGGATGGTAGATCCGAGCACCAAGAAATCTCCGGAAAAACAGATAAAGGAAATCGCCGACGCCGCGGAAAAACGAGGACTTCGTTTGATGGTGGATCTTGTTATCAACCATTGTGCGGAGGATTCCAATCTCGTACACGAACATCCAGAATGGTTCGCCCACGAACACGACGGTAGCATCGCGCATCCCTTTTGTATGGAAGATGGAAACAAGGTGATCTGGCATGACCTGGCTCGTTTCGAGCACCAACATACCTCGGATCCCAATGGGCTATACGAGTATTGCCGTGAAATCGTTCGATACCTGGTTGGACTTGGTTTCAAGGGGTTTCGGTGCGATGCGGCCTACCAGATTCCCGGTCACTTCTGGTCGCGGCTTATCAATGATATCAAGGAAGAGAACCCGGATGCTGTCTTTGCTGCCGAGACCCTGGGATGTACGGCAGACCAAACCAAGACAACCGCGCAAGCCGGTTTCGATTACGTCTTCAACAGCTCGAAATGGTGGGATTTTGGCAGTCCGTGGCTCCTTGAACAATATCACCTGGTGCGTGAAAGTGCTCCCTCCATCAGCTTCCCGGAAAGCCATGACACAGAGCGGCTTTTCCAGGAAAGTAACGGTAATCTGAACACCATGAAGCAGCGTTACATGTTTTCCGCCTTGTTCTCATCGGGGGTCATGATGCCCATAGGATTCGAGTTCGGATTCAGAAAGCCACTGCACGTAGTCCAAACGCGACCCGAGGACTGGGAAAATACCGACGTGGATCTTCGTGATTTCATAGCAAAGATCAACGACATAAAGGCAAGCTATAACATCTTTCAGGAAGATTGTCCTACGACGATCATCGGGTACGACAATCCGGGCATCTTGTTGATGTGGAAGGCTTCCGGAACATCTTCCGGGGAAGGACTGATTATCTTGAACAAGGATCCCTGGAACCGACAGCATTTCTATGTGGACAACTTAAAGCAGTATGTACAGGCAGGTGCACCACTCCGTGATGTGTCCCCGGAGGATCCCATGGAATTCCTTCCCGAGCCCTTTTCCTATGAACTTCGCCCAGGGGAATGTCGTGCATTGGTGACTGAAAGGTCATAGCACTGCGTACAACTTTGCAGCTAGAAACCAAGTCTTTTGCTGGGTTTCGAAGCAATAATGAGCATTGATTAGGGAATAAACTGATATGTTTTGACCCGTCAAACCCCGATAGGAGATTTGTTCAATTCGACGCTGATGGTTTATCCACGCTTTGTCCACGGCAAGCAACCTTTAATGTTTTGCGCGGCGGTGAACAAAATGTGGATAAATGCGGCTCATCCGGGTGAAGTGTACTTAGTTCTATCTCTGGTTGGTTAAGTGAGGCATAGTAGTCGTTCTTAATCTGGAGGACTATCTATGTCTACAAGCCTGCTCTATCACACTTGGGGCATCCGCGATGCACTTACGTCCATACTCGCTACGAACGGGGTAACACGATCTTCAGGGTGAGGCAGAATAATTCAAGCCTGCGTAGTTCATGCTGTGGTAGCCGGGAAGTAATTAAACGCGGAGTGATTGAACGCACTTTCAGGGCAGTTCCGGTTGGCTCTCGCTCTATATTCATCCAAATAGCAGTGCACAGAGTCGAATGTCTGAAATGTGGTTGTGTCCGCCAAGTCAAAATTCCATTTGCCTCACCAAGGAGAAGCTACACGAAGAGTTTCGAGCGCTATGCACTGGAACTATCGCGCCACATGACAATCAACGAATTGCGATTGATGAAGATCTACCTCGGTAGCCGTAGCGGTTATCTGACAATCGTGATGGATTTAGATAGCGGTGCGATGGTTGAAGTGGCAGAAGGAAAACATGCACAGGCCCTCACGCCTTTTTGGAAGCGGTTGAGGTGCAGTCGGGCGAAGGTCGAATATGGGACCAGCCTATATCAAGGCGGTCAGGGAAAACCTCCCGGGTGCTGCTTTGGTTCTCGACCATTTTCATTGATCGTGGCGTCCCGGTAGTAATCGCCACGCGAGAGCAATACGAAAACGATTTTCGATATTTTGTCTGCCAGGGCAAAGATCGCCCACTTTCGTCCTCGTCTGACGAGCAAGGACTCGAACTTCTCCCGAAGCAGGCAGCGTGTGCGACTGGCCGCGTTGGCCGCTTCACATAGGATTCGCCGGACGTGTGGATTGCCCTTGCGCTTCTTGCCAGCTACCCGCTTTCCAGCCGATTCATGATTGCCTGGGCAGACCCCGGCCCAAGAGGCAAGCTTTTCTGCTGTACCGAAAGCCTCGCCGCCGCGTAAACCCACCACTTCGCCAGTGACTTATAGGTAGGTGTTACTCCGACGAAGTCGGAGACGACGTGAGACTTTCACCGGTCGACATCATCAGCCATTGTGTCCAGGTGACACCGCCAAACACCCCTGACGTGTAACGCAAATAGCCGTATATTCTGCGTTTGGCATACACCAAAGGCCCCAATATATTACAAACTGGGCGACACCCCCCGGACTCCTGCTTACCTAGCCACTCCATCGCCGTCGGTCACCCTTCGACGCTGGCTGCGCACCCCACCAAAAGGTGAGTTCGAGCAAGCAGTTCTGTACAGGTACGGACCCGCACAGTTAGGATTAGACTAGTCCATTACATCCTGTATCGGATTGGCCGCACCGTTTAAGACTGAGCCGACGACGCCTGCGGCTCACACCGCTCCCAAGCCAGCCTGGGAGCGTGGATCCTGGCAAGCTACAGCTTCCGGAAAAGAGTCCCTACATTTGCGCTTTGGGAACCAGCGGAAATTTTTTTGATCGTTTTGTCGAAGATCTTCCCGGTGAGGGACTAAAGAGTCAGGCTATAGGGGTATTCACTTAATATTCAAATGCAACGGCAGCAAAGATAAATATAAAGGGATGGCAGTCGAACTCCAAATAAGAAGCAAAATACAACACTCATGGGCCACAGTTGTTGAAGTTGTCGGTACGTATACGCAGCAAGCGCTAAAATCGAGTGCAGGTGACGCAATGTGGCTCGATTTTTAAATATGCCAGCGTAGAATTCTCAAAGCTGGAAAAATGCCCCATTGATAAAATGTATAAAAAATCGCCTCCTCAAAAGAACTCGTGGGTAGATTTTGGGACAGGCAAATTGCCAAGGG
>CAZSVE010000019.1:0-42220 GCA_964610175.1 uncultured Thiotrichales bacterium | reverse complement strand
CTTCTTGAAACATGGTTCGATTACACCATTTACTGGAAAATATCGAGATTATTACCCAGCAGGGAAATGACGATATCGCCGTTAACGAGATCCGCTGCGACTCCCGTCGGGTACGACAAGGCGATGTGTTCTTTGCCCTCCAGGGCACCAGGGCCGATGGACGACGATTCATTGCCCAGGCCATGGAAAAAGGTGCGCGCGCCGTGGTTTGCCAACACCCGTTCACTGCCCCCCGGGACATCGCCCTCTTTACCGTAAAAGACCCAAACGCGGCGCTCGGGATCGCTGCATCGAATCTCCATGCATCGCCTTCCCGATCACTTGAGCTGGTGGGCGTAACCGGAACCAATGGCAAAACCACCATTGCCACCTCATTGTTCCGCTTGTTCAAAAGGCAAGGATACAAGGTCGGGCTGTTATCCACCGTCCAAAACCAAATAGACGACGAGGTAATACCCAGCACTCATACCACCCCGGACGCCCTGCAAATCAACCAGCTCATGCGGCGCATGGTGGATACCGGATGCCGATATTGCTTCATGGAGGTAAGTTCCCATGCCCTGGCGCAACGCCGCATCGCCGGCCTTCGATTCGCGGGCGGCATCTTCTCCAATCTCACCCAGGATCACCTCGACTATCACGAGACATTCGACCGATACCGGCAGGCAAAAAAGTCCTTCTTCGATGCCCTCCCGAGCGATGCCTTCGCCCTCGTCAATGGCGACGATTCCAATAGCCGATTCATGCTGCGTGATTGCCGTTCGCGAAAATTCCATTACGGCACCAGGACACCCGCCGATTTCCATTGTCGCATATTGGAAAACCGGCTCCATGGCATGCTTCTCGACATGAATGGCACCGAGGTGCGCACCCGGCTTACCGGGGGATTCAATGCCGCCAACCTGGTCGCGGTTTATGGCGCCGCCATCCTGCTCGGGCAGCCAGGGGATTCGGTGCTTACCGCCATCGGTGAACTCGGCAACGTGGCGGGAAGATTCGAATGCATCCAAAAGAGCTGGGGGATCACGGCCATCATCGATTATGCCCACACCCCGGACGCCCTGGAAAACGTCCTGGAAACCATCCAGCGCATCCGGGGTCGGGACCGCGCCACAGAGAAACAACGCATCATCACCGTGGTCGGTGCCGGCGGTGACCGCGACAGGACCAAGCGTCCCCTGATGGGGCGAATCGTCGCCCGCTACAGCGACAAGGTCATCCTGACCTCCGACAATCCCCGTTCCGAGGATCCGGCACGCATCATCGACGATATACAGCACGGGATCGAAGGGAGCGACAGGCAAGACACCCTGCGCATCCCGGATCGAAAACAGGCCATCGAAACGGCATTATCGCTGGCGGATCCGGGGGACATCGTGCTGGTGGCGGGCAAGGGACACGAGACCTATCAAGAGAGTAACGGCATCAAAACCCCTTTCGACGACAAGGAAGTGGTCCTGGCCTTCGATCCCGATTCCCATCGGATCCCCTGGAAGCCTTGATCACGATCATCTTTACGAATGAATCGGGTTTTTCCAACGAGATCTTCCAGCGTCTATTCGTTGTCATCTCGACCAAAGGGAGAGATCTTGGGAATCGAATACCTACTCCGAACGCACAAGATCTCTCCCTACGGTCGAGATGACAAGGATCATGTCTTGTCGGTCCGAAGCAAAACCCCGCTGGCAGGGTGAGAACATGTTAGCGCTTCGCGCCAAGACTGAAGCGGGATGGGTTTTGGCGCACGCACCGGTTTTCTCGATATCTTTGTTTTTCCGATACCTTGAAAAATGCAATTTTTACCGCCCTGCCAGGGCAAAGTCTTGGTGAATAGGGGAGGGGAATTCGGTTTTCCTTTACAACTCAAGGGATCGGGGCAAGCCGCGTCCAGCTATCCCATTGCTGCGTCGATAGTTGTGGCGACACCGGGGCGGCAACGGTATCCAGGCCACACTTGCGGCAAAAATACCCATGAAAGCTCGAGTCCGGGGTCAATTCCGGGTGAAAGGCGGTGACCAGGGTTTGGGCGTCCTCGGCCGCGGCCCAATAATCGTTCAGCATCGATAGCGAGCGAACGCCCTTTCCCAGTCGGGTGATCTTGGGGGCGCGGATAAAGGTCAGCAGGAAGGGTCGATCGCTTACCGCGGGGATCTCGGCCCTGGTATCGAAACTATCCAACTGGCTGCCGAAGGCATTTCGTCGTATGTCGATATCCATGAGCCCAAGGTGTCCGGGTTCCCCGTCTACTCGTCTTGCCACGAGAATGGCCCCGGCGCAGGTACCCCATAGCTTCAGCCCGGCGCTAAAGCGTTCCCGGATGGCCACATCCAGCCCGTAGCGGCGAAACAACCGGGAGAGGCAACTGCTCTCTCCCCCGGGCATGATGAGACCCGCGAGGTTATCGAGATCGGAAGGCTCCTTGACGCGCACCGCCGGGACGCCGATCCCCTCGAGATGCATCAGATGCTCGACGACGCCCCCCTGGAGGTCGACGACGCCAATCCGCGCCATTTTCACCAAAAGCCTACCAGCCGCGCCCCGCCAGCACCTGTTCCTTGGGGATGGTGGGAATCTCGATGCCGGGCATGGCTTCTCCGAGACCCATGGAGGCCGCCAACACCTTTTCCGGGTCCTGGTAATAGGCGGTGGCCCGAACCATGGCGCCGGCGCGTTTTTCGGGATCACCGGACTTGAAGATCCCGGAACCGACGAATACGCCATCACAACCGAGCTGCATCATCAATGCCGCATCGGCAGGCGTTGCGATCCCCCCCGCCGCGAAGTTCACCACCGGCAGGCGTCCAAGCTCGCGAACCTTCAGGGCGACATCGAATGGGATGCCGTTATCACGACAAAACGCCGTCACCTCGGCAAGGGGCATATTGCGGACCTGGCGGATCTCGCGATTCATGGTGCGCATGTGGCGCACCGCCTCCACTACGTTCCCGGTCCCGGCCTCGCCCTTGGTGCGGATCATGGCCGCACCCTCGGCAATGCGGCGACAGGCCTCCCCGAGATTCCGCGCTCCGCACACGAAGGGAATGGAGAAGGCGCTCTTCTCGATATGGCACTCCTCATCGGCCGGGGTCAATACCTCGCTTTCATCGATATAATCGATCTTCGATGCCTCCAGTAGTTGCGCCTCGACGAAATGGCCGATGCGCGCCTTGGCCATCACCGGGATCGATACCGATGCCTTGATCTCGCGGATCATGCCCGGATCCGACATGCGCGCCACGCCCCCTTTGGCGCGAATATCCGCCGGTACCCGCTCCAAGGCCATGACCGCCACGGCTCCGGCTTCCTCGGCGATCCGCGCCTGCTCCGGGGTCGTGACATCCATAATGACGCCGCCCTTCAGCATCTGGGCCAATTGGGCGTTCAAGGTAAAACGATTGGTCATTGATTATCCTCTGGAAACGTAAGTGCAAGAAGATCACATAGATCCAAAATAGCGATTTTCGACCCTCGGGCCGATTCCCGATCGAAACGGGTATTGTACCCCCAATTGGCCAGATAAAGACGAACCGCGGCCAAATCCGCGCGCTCCATGACGCGGACCAGGGTGGCCAGGCGATCCTCCACGAAGTGCCAGCAACTCCCTGGATGGCGCTTCGACAGATCCGATAACACCGCCTCCTTGGGTACGCCGCGATCCAATCCGAAGATGCGATCACTGGGGAACGCCACGCCATTGTAATCCAGTAGTCGCCGCACGAAGCGTTCCTGCTTCGTGGTGATGATATAGGCATCCACGACAGCAGATAGCCCCTGGAGAAATGTCTTTATCCCGGGATAGAGCGGACTCATGGCCGACCACCCCTCGGCATCGGTGGCGATGCAGCGGTCGCGCACCGCGCCGAAAAGGCCTTTCAAGGCATCCTCGTCCCGGTCGATCTCCGCGAGGAGCCTTGCTTTCCATGTCGGAAAGCGCCCGATGACTTCCGCGGGCGCGACACCCATTTCGAGGAGCCGCATCACCAGGATCGCCTCGTGGCCGGTCTCCACCACCGGGCGCACCCGGCCATAGTCCGCGAGCAGCGCCTCCGAAGGCAGTCCCCCGGACATCTCCGGCCAGATCACGGCGCAGGCGTTCCAGGCGCTGATGCCGGTCTCGCGCATGCTGTCGCATAGCACACCATCGAAATCCAGGGCCAATCGTATCGAACTATCGAACGGGGTACCTCCGCGGGATATCTCCGAATTGGACATGATGTTTTGACTTGCCCAAGCTCCAAGCACGTGGGTACTGCAATTATTCCTCGACGATTGATATGACCGCGCGAATGTTCGGGTGTGGTCGAAGAGGTTGTTTTGCGGATTTTGGTCGTGGCCAGTGGCCGCGCTAATTTGTTTGTTCCTCGCATGGCTTCACAAATGAGTCGAGTTTTTACAAAGCACTAATTTTGCTTTACCGATGCATGAATCATGCCTTGCTCGGTTCGAGCACAAGCTTCGCCAGGCATGAGGGTAATTACTTGCGCGAAGGCGAGTACGACCGAGGGACCGGATGCGGGAAAACCGAACGTCCGGGTCTGTACGGGAGGGGGCGTCCGGTAACGGGTGTTCCTATCGTGAGAGAGTCGAAATGACATCCGTTGTTCTTTGTCCGGAGGACTTCGATTCCGGCGATGCCGGGTTGGGGGGAGAGCCTAGGCCTCCGAGGTTTTTCATTCCGGGCACGGGCGGATTCTTCCCGATACCACCGGTGGATTTCCCGAATAGAAATAGCGACCTCCCAAGCCGAAGGCCTGGGAAGCGCTATCGGGCAACATCGGGTTACTTACGAACGGAAGGGGTTTCCACCGGCAATCCTTTTGCTCGGGACATGAGGTACAGTTCCAATGCAGTGTACACCGGAGAACCCGCTTTGTATGGTTCGGATCGAATATTTTTATTACAACCGCGGAAGCGCCGGTGCAGGGAACCGAGCTTTTGCCATTTCAGGCGATAGGTGGGAAAACCATTCGGCATGCCCATGCTGAGCACTTCCGAGCGTACCTTATTGCCATGGTTGAGTTCATGGCAGTGAAGGCAGGCCAAATCCAGTACCCCGCGCCGTTGACGATAAAATTTCTCGCCTTGGTTGTAAAAGCGTGCCGCTTCACCATCGATCTCGACATCGATGGGCATGCCGCGTGACTGCAAGCGTATCAGGGCACTCATGCCGAGCATCTCGTCGCTTTCCCATTTCCATTCGTCGGCCTGCATGTTGGCGCGTCGACATTGGTTGATGCGATGCTCGACAGTCATTAGCATGCCACCTATCACCTTCGGGTGTCGCGTGGTCGCACCCTTCAAGGATTCGGGATTTTCGGAGTGGCAGGAGGCGCAGGATTTGCCCGCTTTCCCTTCGACCTTGCCCCAAAGCTCCCAACCCCGATCCACCCACATGAACCCCGGATTTTCGAAATCATCATCCTGCATGGTGCGTGTTTCCGGGATGCTGACGATGTATCCACTATAGCGCTTGTCGACGATATAGTCCTGGAGCACCGGATCCGAAAGGTTCGGGGCCGCCGTGGCCGTCAGCGTCAGCATACCGAGCCCGATGAGACCCCATCGTTTGTTATTACTCATCTTGGTCACCTCGTTATCGATTCGAGCAGATGGTCAGACAACCTTTACCGTTTGGGTCAAAGTTATTTTTTCACCGGTATTCTCGAACCAGGTAATCGCCAATTCTCCACTGGCATCGGCGCGACAATAGAACGCCAGATAGGGATTGGCGGATATCGCATGCTTCAGATCGGCCGCGAAGATCAGCTCGTCGCCGAAAGTAACCTCGACCCGGTCGATCATCTTACGCGGAATCTTCTCCCCGGTTTTCTTATCCTCGCCGCCTCTTTGCATGGGATGCTGGAGTCTCGTCTTGACCAGGAATGCTTTACCTGCCTCGACCTCTTTGGGTACCCTGATTTTTGCTTTCTGCTTCATGTCACTTCCCCCGGATCAACCGCCACAGCCGCCAATCGTAACCTTGATTTTCTGTTTGGCGATATACATCGCGCCATCACTCATTTCGGTCACCGCAACTACTTTTTGGGTCTTTGCGAGCCTTATGCGTCCCTTTACCCAGGCCTTGCCGCTCATGGGGGTCAGGTGAAAAGTCGCGACATCCGGATTGGGGTTTTCCTCCGCCAGGACATGGATTGCCTTGACGTAATCCCGATCCGTCATGGGACTTTCTACACTAACCACAATCGGCACGGTGTTGCCGTTTTCCGCGATCTTCGGCAACTCGATGGATACCTTGCCTTCGGTTGGGGCCTTGCCGCCGGTGATCTTGTCGATGGCATCGAGGGTTTCCTCGACCGTCGCGAAGCTTCGGTGTGGAAACAGCGCCGAGGACAAGAGACCAACGCCACCGATACCCAATAACGCGAGAAAGTTGCGCCGGGAATCCTGGATGGGAAAAATTTCTTGTTTCATTGAGAACCTCGTCATATAAGCGTTCGTAAGTATTTTCGAAAAACCACCCGCCTATTTCAGCGTAGTCAGGTAGGCGATGACATCCTCGACTTCTTCGGCTGTCAGAATCGGTTTGCCCTTGAATTTCTCGGCGACCCGATGCAGGCCGTCGATCCGGTAGAAGGACGGCATCATGGTGGCGGGATTGATTCGCTTGGAATCCACAACGCGCAGCCGCAGTTGCGGGATGGTCAGTCTGCTTGCCACATGGGCAAGGTCGGGGGCGACAGTCCCATGGTCGTCCTCCTCCGGGATCGGCATCCTGTGGCAGGCCAGACAATTGCCTTTCTTGCGTTGGATCGCAAGCTTGCGACCCTTATCCGGATCGCCGGATCTTCCGATCAGGGATTCCGGGATACCGATTCCCACAACCTCGTAATCGATCATTTCCTCGGGTGGTTCCTCGGCCAGCGCTTGTGGCAAGGCGCCTCCGATGAACAATAAGCCACAAGCAAACAAGCCGAATAAACTATGCTGATTCATCATTTTTTGATCTCCACGTAGCATGACTACGAAATACTGTATCGATATCCTGGATTTCAATCGGCTCGAAAATCCATCTCGACCGAAATGATTTGTTTATTTCCCGCTCATTTTTGCAAATGAGTCGAGTTTTACAAGTCTAGCGAAGTTCGTGCTCGAACCGACAAGGCATGATTCATGCATTGGCAAAGCAAAATTAGTGCTTTGTAAAAACTCGACTCATTTGCAAAAATGAGCGGGAAATAAACAAATCATTTCGGCGAGGAATCGATGCTTTATTTTAACGGTATCATCACCATTCATGAACTAAATGGCGCGAAGATCGATAAATCCCCCATGGTGCGTCGATTCGACCGGCAACTCCAGCGTTCGAAAGGTATACCATTCCCGAACATGGAACATCGTATTGCGGATGCGACGACACCTGACGGAAGCGGGCATTTTCGGGTCATCGGCTACCTCTTCGGGGAGGCAAAACATGAGTTCCATGCCGGGAATGATCCCTTTGTTGCCAAATACGGAATTGGCGCCACACATGCCAAAAAACGATTTCATCGAGCGACTTGTCCAATTCCAGTATATCGACGAGGGTGTGATGTCGATCGACAAGGCCCCCATTCAACTTACGCTCCGCAATGGCGTTCCCCGCAATTGGGAGGGAATAGTAAGCTTGGATAAGTGTGGTTTCCTTCTTGTCACCGACAGCTTCCCCGCTTCCATGCTAGCCTTCGTGGCGGCACCATGATCACTTCTGGGGTAACAGCTTCAGTCCTCGATATCCGAATCCATCCTAACGCTCATGAAAAGAGGTTCCATCACCCCGGAAAATGAAAGATTTCTCACTGCGTTCGAAATGACATGTTTTTTGTCATCCCGAAGCGAAGCGAGGGATCTTGTGACCCTCTTTGGCATGTACTTTCATAGTAAACCCTAAACCACTTCGGGAGAAACCGATTTGAACGACTATGCATTCTCCATGACCATGGAAGTACGCAACTACGAATGCGACCTCCAGGGCATCGTCGGCAACAGCATCTACCTAAACTATCTTCAGCATGCGCGCCACGAATTCCTCAAGCAAAATGGCATCGATTTCGTCGAATACGCGCGCCAGGGTATCAACATGGTCATCGTTCGCGCCGAATTGGACTACAAACATCCCCTGACCGCCGGCGATCGCTTCATCATCGGCCTCGATACGGCGCGCGAGTCCAAGGTCCGTTTTGCCTTTTACCAGGATATCTATCGGGCCGAGGATAAAAAGCTCGTCTTGAAGGCCAAGATCATCGGGACGGCTCTTGATGCTCGGGGGCGGCCATCGATTCCGAAGCAATTCGAAGCACTCTTTCCATAGCACGGCAAACCCCTCCCGATGCCGACGACTTGTCCCTCGGGATCGATGCTCCGTCGGCATCGAAAGGCGCAAGAGTTTCGGCACCGGAAACCGCGCGGTTCGTTTATTTCCCGCTCGGCTTCACAATTGGATCAAGTTTTACAAGGCGCCAATTCTGCCTTACCAGTACTCGACCATGTTGGTTCGAGCACGAGTTGTCGCTGGATCATCGGCTGAAATAGGGTGCAATGCCGAGACTTACAGAAGGAGAGAACGATTAACCGCAGACAGTTTATCACGAGTACCGCGCATGCCGCTGGCGTGGGGCTGTTGGCCCTCGGTGTCGGATTGCATGGACAAAAGGCCTTGCCCGCCCAGGCGCTACGGCCGCCGGGCGCATTGCCGGAGCGGGATTTCCTCGCTGCCTGTGTGCGTTGCGGGCTGTGTGTCCGTGGTTGTCCCTACGAGATATTGCGGCTTGCCGAACCAGGGGAACCGGTGCCTACAGGTACCCCTTTCTTTACGGCCCGCACCGGACCGTGCGAGATGTGCCCGGACATTCCGTGCGTGCCGGTTTGTCCGAGCGGTGCCCTGAACCATGAATTGTCGGATATCGACGAGGCCCGCATGGGGATCGCTGTATTGGTGGATCAGGAGGCCTGTATCGCGTTCCAGGGGCTGCGCTGCGAGGTCTGCTTCAACATCTGCCCGGTGCGCGGCAAGGCCATTACCATCGAACCACGCGCCAATCCCCGCACTGGAATACATGCCATGATGATCCCTGTGGTGCATTCGGAGAGCTGCACGGGCTGCGGCAAATGCGAGCAGGCCTGTATCCTGGAGAGGGCAGCGATCAAGGTCTATCCGCTACGACTCGCCAAAGGCGCGGCGGGAGAACACTATCGTCTCGGTTGGGAAGAGCAGGGGAGATCGGGTGAGGCGTTGGTGGCACCCGACGCGGAGCATCGCTACCACTTGCCGAAAGGCATGAACTATGAACATGCGGGGCGCGGTCTGATTCGGGAATAAATGCGTCTTCCTGTCTATTTGTGCGTTATCCGTACTACTATCCGTCGATTTGTTGTTTTTCGTGCAGGTTTTTTCTCGAGCGTCGGTGTGTCATTTCGAGTGAAACGAGAGATCTTTCGATCCGGAAGGGGTTCGAACGCGCAAGATCTTCCCCTTCGGTTGGAATGACATCCGAGTCGTGTAGCATAGCCTGGCTGAATTTAGTTGCGGATCGGTCGCGCTGTGAAATCCTGAATAAAATCTCGCAGGGAATTCCGGGTAAGCAAGATACGCCTTTATCATCATGAGGATACAGGCGTTTTTCGGGGCTTCGACTTCCGTCTTCGATTCCGCGATTGGAGGGGTTGGGCAGCCGAGATCATTGTCGCACTTTTCTGGCGCAGGCGTGGAAAATGCCGTGTCGATTTGGTGCATGACCTGCTGCTATCCGCTATTGTTTCGACTCCCCACGACCCGAGTCCTTTCCCGATGCAGGACTGGCATGTTTTCTGCTAAAATTAGCTGTTAATCATAATCAAGCCGCTGGCAGACCTTCGTATCGTTTCCAATCGACCCAATGGGGTTGGGATCGAGGTTTTTCCGGCTGTTGGGATACTCCTCTTTGGTACTCTTGGATCCCGATAGTGGCAGAATCTGCTGCCGTGGCTTCATTGGAAATTTTCCACCGAAGATCTATCCATCCTGCGCGTCGAACAGATAGCCCCGGGGCTTCGATTGCTGATTTCCCGCTCAGCTTCGCTGATGAGTCGAATTTTACGAAACGCCGGTTTTTCTTTACCGATGCCAAATCATGCTTTGTCGGTTCGAGCACAAGCTTCGCTAGGGATTTTGTCCGGCCAGGATATGACAGCATGCTTTTCAGTCCTTGGAATACGCCGTTCTTTTGGACACGGGATTCGGATGCTCGCGAAATCATCCCTGCGAGTACGGGCGCCATTCGGATGGGTATCTTGAAGCTATTCATCGATAGGAGGTAATCATGTCGGCTACGGAAAAAAGCGACAGTGACCAACGTTTTGGATTGACGATCGTATTGAGAGTGCTTGTTGTAATCTGTTTGGGCGGAGCGGGATTGTACGGTATACCTGCCCTGGCCGCCGATGGACACCTGGAGGCCAAGGGCGTCGGCAAGGCCATGATCGGTGAAACGCTTGCCGAAAGCGAGGCACCGGTCCGACCATCAAAAACATTCAAGGTGCTCAGCAAGAAAAGTGCCATGTGCGTCTCTTGCCATATGAAGGAGAATCCCGGTATCTATCAGCAATGGGGGGATTCGAAGCATTACGGTGCCAATGTGGGTTGCTACGAATGTCATCAGGCAAAGAAGGAAGAACCCGATGCCGTCCGCCACAAGGATTTCATGATCTCGACCATCGTTTCGCCGAAGGATTGTGCCCGCTGTCACGAACAGGAGGTGCGGGAATTCGATGGGTCGCATCATGCCACCGGGGGCTTGATCCTGGGTTCTCTGGATAATGTATTGGCCGAGGTGGTCGAGGGTTCCATCTACGGAAAAATGGCCATCCGAGGCGAGTCGGCGGCGGCCGTCCAGGGTTGCTGGCAATGCCACGGCTCTCCCGTGAAGGTGTTGCCCGATGGCAAGCTGGATCCCGCTACCTGGCCGAACAGCGGTATCGGGCGTCTCAATCCCGATGGTTCCAAGGGAGCCTGCACGGCCTGTCATCAGCGCCATAGCTTCTCCCAGCGCCAGGCCCGTCACCCGGAGGCCTGTGGCAAATGCCATATGGGGCCGGATCATCCGCAAAAGGAAATCTACGAGGAATCCAAGCACGGTGTTGCGTTCCGCGCCAACCTCGACAAGATGGACATGGATTCGGAAAAATGGATCCCGGGTCAGGACTATCATGCAGCCCCGACCTGCGCCACCTGCCACATGTCGGCCACCAAGGAGCTTCCTATTACCCACGACATCGGCGATCGCATTTCCTGGACGCTGCGCCCTCCGATCTCCGTCAAGGTGGACGAAAGACCCAGCAAGCAAAGTGGCGAAGTCAGACCCTGGCTGGAGCGGCGCGAGGACATGAAGGGCGTCTGTTACTCCTGCCACCAGGTGGAGTGGGTCGAGAACTGGTATGAGCAGTACGACGCCGTTGTCCATACCTACAACGGCAAGTTCGCCAAGCCCGGCGCCGCCCTCATGAAACTCCTGCTGGAAGAAGGCTTGCGGACCAGGCAACCATTCGACGAGAAGATCGAATGGACTTGGTTCTACCTATGGCACCACGAGGGCCGTCGCGCCCGTCACGGCGCCGCCATGCAAGGGCCGGATTACGTGCAGTGGCACGGCTTCTACGAAGTGGCCGATCGCTTCTATATGGAATTGATTCCCGAGATCAAGGAAGTTGCCCATGAGGCTGAGAAGCACGGTAAGACGGATAGCGCCCAAAAGGTCCTTGCTCTGGTGGACGAAATCCTGAATCGACCCGAACACATGTGGTTCCTCGGCAAGACTTCACCGGAAAGGGCTGCCCATACCAAGAGGCGACAGGAGTTCATGAAGAAATTCACCGAAGGGCATTAGTAGCCAGCCAGGTCCTCCCGAAGGATGGTTTGCAAGGTGCAAACCATCCTTCCTTCATCTGACCAAAGGTGTGTTCCATTTTCGCCTCGCGCAGGATTTGGAAGACTGAATACCATCATATCGGAGCGTGTGGACTCCCTGCAGGAGGTCCTGATTGCCGTAAAAGGGAAAATAGGAAGGTGACATCATGCGCTACCCGAAAATGGATCGAATGATCCAGCAACTGTACGAGCGGACAGTAGAGGGGAATATTCCCTGGAAGGAAACCGAGCAGGAAGATGTCTATCAGGTAGCTTTCCCAAACGCTTCGATTCGTGTAAGGAAAAAACAAGGACAACAGGATGACCCGTGGAGTTCGATCGAAAGAACATGGCTTGGTCTCTACAATGCGGAAGGAAAACTCATGGACGAGGTACTCATCGATGATCTCCCTCTATACAAGTTATACGATTATGCCCGCCGAACGGCCATGGGGGCGGAAGATACAATCAATGAAATCCTCGGTAGCCTGGATAACGGTATCCCAGAAAAACAAGGTTTTGGGGGTAAAGTAACACCTGATTAACATCATGCGAATCACTGACCGGCAAAGAAAAATCATCCACGATACGGCCTTGCAAGCCTTCGGACCGCAGGCGAGCGTTCGGTTGTTCGGTTCCCGGATCGATGGCCATGGAAAAGGCGGTGATATCGATCTGCTCGTGGAGTGTCCATCGCCCGTGGAAGACCCTGGACTCGCGGCAGCGCGCATGGCGGCCAGGATCCAGTTTCGATTGGGCGAGCGCAAGATCGATATCCTGTATACCTGGCCCGGATGCCGACACTCCCCGGCTCACCAAGCGGCGATGGAGCAGGGTATCGTGCTGTGATCGGGGTGGGAAGCGACGCCAGGACCCGTTTTCTCGCGACACTGGAGGTCGCGCGACGCGAGTTGCTCGTTTTCGGTTACAGCCACACAAGGCTCTTCTCCATGACCATGGATGCCGATTGGGTTCGGCGACTGACCGACGATATGGCTGCCGCGGAAATCCTAGAGGCATTCGTGTCGCGATTCGGGCGCTTTCAGGATACCGTGGGCGATAAGCTCATCCCGCGCGCCTTGGTGGTGCTGCTGGAGCGCCCTCGAAGTTTCATCGATAACCTGTCGCGCGCGGAACAATTGGGATGGATCGAGAACGCGGAGGCATGGGTAACTGCCCGGGAGCTGCGAAACCGGCTAATCCACGAGTACATGACGGACGCGAATGGATTCGTCGCCGATATCCACGCGGCGGGTGAGTTCATCGGGATGTTTCGAGACAGTTATGCGAGCCTTCTCGCCATCGCCGAGGGACGTTTCGGTGTCCCGGAGCACAAGCTGCAGGAATATCTCCATCCAATCGTGGTCGAAGTGAGTAATGAAGATCGATGAACATGGTATCCCGACAGGGATACGCGAGGCAGCGATGATTCGTTTATTTCCCCCTCATCTTGGCAAATGAGTCGAATTTTACGAAACGCCGATTTTGCTTTACCGAGGATGACGAGCCACGCTTTGTGGGTTCGATGCGAAGCTTCGCCAGCCTTTATCCGACAACATCCGAGACCCCAACATCCGAGACCCCAGGTACCATCACCAGACCAAATGACATCCTTCCCGAAGATATTCTTTTTCACGTTATTGATTGCGCTCTTCTGCGTTGCTCTCTTACCCACTACCGCCAATGCACGAAGCGATTCGATCGATCTTATCCCCGTCACCCGAGATACGGAAAATCGAAAATGTACGGAATGCCATGGTGTCGAGGGATTCGCCACGCCCCTGGGAGAACACGGATTCACGGAAAAGCGCTCTCTTTCTTTCGATATCGATGCCTTTACCAGGAGTGCCCACGGCGTGCAGAAATGCGTCGAGTGCCATGTCGATATCGAACAATTACCTCATCGCGAGGATCTGCAACGGGCGGTGGATTGTGTCGAATGCCACGCCAAGATCCGGGAAGCCGCCGAGGGGGATCCCGTAAAAACACGGGAAGTGGCACGGGTCGATCTTGCGATTCGGGAAACCGAACACTATATGGCCTCCATTCATGCGAAATCTCGCGAGGATGATCCGACCCGAGTCAATGCCACTTGTGCCGACTGCCATAGTGCCCACTATGTTTTTCCATTGGAAAGCAAGCAAGGCGAGGCCTTCCGCATGGCTACCCATGAGACTTGCGGGCGTTGTCATGAAGAGCAGTTGGCCGATTACAGTGATTCGGTGCATGGCATTGCCATCGATCGTTACGGCAGGAAGGATGCCGCGGTGTGCACCGACTGCCATACCGCGCACGAGGTATCGAAGCCGGAGGGCGATTCCCCCAAACTCCGAATTACCCGAAATTGCGGCAATTGCCACGACCCGGAATACAAAAGCTACCGCGCAACCTACCACGGTCAAGTGGCGTCCCTCGGTTGGGCCCATACGGCCAAGTGTTTCGACTGCCACGCCCACCACAAGACGTCCAGGGTGGACGATCCGACCTCGAAGGTACATAAGGACAATCGCCTGGAGACTTGCCGGACCTGTCACGAGGAAGCTACGGAAGGCTTTATCGGTTTTCATCCCCACGGCACCACCCACGACATAGACAAATATCCCTACATGTGGTTTGCGTCCAAGTTCATGATCGCGTTGCTGGTCGGGGTGTTCGCCTTCTTCTGGACCCATTCCGCCTTGTGGTTTTACCACGAATGGAAGGAGCATAAGGAAACGAAGCGCCACGTGCTCACGAATGGGAAGGGTGAAGTGATCCCGATACCGGAATCGGAATGCAGCAATAAGCATGTCCTCCGTTTCACCTGGCAGTGGCGTCTTATCCACCTGGTATTGGCCATTGCTGTCATGGTCCTTGTGTTGACCGGCACCACGGTGCTCTACGCCGACAGCTTCTGGGCACCGACCGTGATGACGCTGCTCGGCGGGCCGAAGGTGGCGGCAATCATACACCGTACCAGTGCGATTATTTTCGCGATCATCTTCTTCGGTCACATCCTTTACGCGCTATACGGCACGCTGATCGTGAACCGAAACACCTTCCAGTGGTTTGGTCCCTATTCCCTGCTGCCGCGCTGGCAGGATTTCAAGGATCTGCGAAACATGATCCGCTGGTTCCTGGGTAAGGGACCCCGTCCCGTATTCGATCATTGGACCTATTTCGAAAAGTTCGATTATTGGGCACCTTTCTGGGGCATGTTCATCATCGGATTATCCGGTCTGATGCTGTGGTTCCCAACGATCACCGCCTCCTTCCTGCCGGGGTGGGTGTTCAATGTGGCCACCATCGTGCATGGAGAAGAGGCGTTTCTGGCCACCGTGTTTCTGTTTACGATCCACTACTTCAATTGTCACTGGCGGCCGTACAAGCTGCCCCACGACATCGTCATGTTTACCGGCACCCTGTCTCTCGATGAGTTCAAGCATGAACGCAAGACCGAGTACGATCGCCTGGTGGCCAACGGTGAACTGGACAAATATCTTGTCGATCCGCCCTCGAAGCGGATGACGCTGTATTCGCAGATCCTCGGTGCTGTCCTGATCGTGCTCGGGCTGGTGCTGTTGATGTTGGTGTTCAGTGGCTTTTTGCAACAGGTGACTTCCGGCTGAGGGTCAATCCATGGAGACAGCGAACTCCAATTCGCCTACTGTGGAAGAAAGAGGCTGGTTGCGCACCCGCAAGTGGCTGCTGTTGCGCAGGGCGAGTCAACTCTCCATTCTCGGGTTGTTTTTGCTCGGGCCCTGGTTCGGGATATGGATCATCACCGGGAATCTCAGTGCCAGTTTATTGTTGGGAGAAGTCCCCATGACCGATCCCCATGCCTTTCTGCAGACCCTGGCAGCCGGACATTGGCCCGCCGCGGAACTGGTAGCAGGTGTTATCATCGTGGTGTCGTTCTATGGGATAATCGGTGGGCGGGTGTTTTGCGCATGGGTCTGTCCCGTCAACCTGGTTACCGACGCCGCCGCCGCGTTGCGCCGCCATTTCGGTCTCAAGGGGGGCGCCAACCTGTCCCGTAGCATGCGCTATTGGCTGCTGGCGGCAACCCTGTTGCTGGCCCTCGTTACCGGAGAATTGGCCTGGGAGACGGTCAATCCGGTGACCATTACCCATCGGGGGCTAATCTTCGGCATGGGGGTCGGCTGGCTGGTGGTATTCGGCGTTTTCCTTTTCGATCTATCGATCGCCGGGAATGGCTGGTGTGGTCGTCTCTGTCCCACCGGAGCCCTCTACGCTCTTGTTGGAAAGAAAAGCCTGGTGCGGGTGCGCGCCGAACGGCGCGACGCTTGCAACGACTGCCTGGACTGCTTTGTGGTGTGCCCGGAACCCAATGTGATCACACCCGCGCTGAAGGGTGCGCCGGGAGGCTCGGATCTAATCGAATCCGGGGCTTGCACCAATTGTGGGCGTTGTATCGATGTCTGTGGGCAGGAGGTTTTTCGAATGGGAACTCGGTTCGGGAAAACCACGAAAGGCGTGAATCGAACTAGCGGAGCTTGTGCTCGAACCGACAAAGCAGACCTAAAGCAGACCTAAAAGCATCGGTAAGGCAAAGCCAGCGTTTCGTAAAATTCGGCTCATTTGTGAAGCTGAGTGGGAAATAAACAAATTATTTCAGCGAAGAATCGGGAGAAGAACGATGATGAGAGCGATCTTTCGGACCATCGCCGTCGGTGTCATCCTGTCCATGTCGGTCGCTGCGCGAGCGGAGTTGCAAAGTCTGCGCGGGACCTCTATCGGGAACGATAGCGTCGCCTCGCAGGTCAGGCGTTACGTAGACAATGATCAGGTTATGGTGCGCAGCTTCGTGCAGCAACCGCCCTTGATCCCACATTCCATCGAGGGCTACCGGGTCGACCTGCGTATCAACAAATGCCTTTCCTGCCATTCATGGGCCAATTACAGAAAAAAAGATGCCGTCAAGATCAGTGTCACCCACTTTCGGGACCGTGAGGGCAATGAATTATCCGACGTGGCCGCCGGCCGCTACTTTTGCCTTCAATGTCATGTCCCTCAAACCGATATGCCGTCATTGGTGAAAAACCGGTTTCGAGCGGTCGATGCGTTGAATCCAAGAAGGGAACCGTTATCTCCCCAACCCGACAAACCAGAAAGCTAAAGGATCCTGATTCGACTGCGGCATGTCATCTCGATCGGAGGAAGAGAGCCTCCGATCCGAAGTGGATTCAGTGCATAAGATTTCTCTCTTTCCTTTGGTCGAAAGGACAAACCAGGCTTTTTTCATCGTTTCGTTCGAGATTTCACGGATAACCCACTACCCGTAAAACCTTGAACGAAATACCCAAGAGATTTCAAACGTCGCAAAGCACCTCTCTGGCGAAGCTTGTGCTCGAACCGACAAGGCATGATTCATGCATTGGTAAAGCAAGATTGGCGCTTTGTGAAACTCGACTTGTTTGCGGAAGCTGAGCGGGAAATAAGCAAGATCGATCGAGCACAGCGCCGCCGAACCGCAACCGAATTCAGCCAGGCTCAGGCTATGCCACACAACCCGGATGTCATTCCAACCGAAGGGAAAAATCTTGCGCGTTGGAAACTCCTTCCGGATCGGAAGATTTCTCGTTTCACTCGAAATGACACACCGACGTTCGAGAAAAAATCTGCACGAAAGCCAAGAAATCGACGGATAGTAGTATGAAGACACAAACGTTTTCCGAAACCACGACTTTCCGGATTCCCCTTTTGATTCCGGCCATGCCGGCAGGTGACTGTCGATGACCCGCACACATAAAATCGAGCTCGAAATCGTATCGTTGGTATTGGCTGTCGTGCTGGGGGCCGTTCTTTGGGGTGACTTTAATGCCAGCCTGGAGATTACGGACACCGAGGAGTTTTGTATTTCCTGTCACGAAATGCGGGAGAATGTATATCAGGACTATCTCGGTACTGCTCACGCCTCCAACCGGACTGGGGTACGCGCCACCTGCGCGGACTGTCATGTGCCGAGGGAATTCCTCCCGAAACTGAAGCGGAAGATAGGGGCTGCCAACGACGTGTATCGGCACTTCATGGGAACCATCGATACCCCCGAAAAGTTCGAGGCCAGACGCCTTCTATTGGCGCGCAGGGAGTGGAAGAGGATGGAAGAGAGCGATTCCCGCCAATGTCGCAATTGCCACGATAGCGCATCCATGGACTACGTAAAACAAGGACAACGAGGTATGGATCAGCATATCATGGGATTCAAGACGGGCAAGACTTGTATCGACTGCCACAAGGGCATCGCGCACTCTCTACCCTATGATCTGGAAGAGAATCTTTGAAGGTAACCGCTATTCCCCGACCAAAAGGGCGAAGCGAACGCCGATGGATATTTCGTGCGGGGGAACTTCGGGGGAGTGTGTCGGGCTGGAGGAGAGGTAAATACCCCGCGATAGGTCTTAGGTCTTCGCGAAACCCGGTTTTTTCGGCGCATGGAAGGGCAGCACATGCCAGCGCTTCGCGCCAAGACGGAAGCGGGGTAGGTCTTGGCGCATGCATCGGTTCTCTTGGGGTTTCTATTTTTCCGATAGCTAAATACGCTTTTATCGGGAGAACCGTGGTTTTTTGGTAGCGGGGGTAGGATTCGAACCTACGACCTTCGGGTTATGAGCCCGACGAGCTGCCAAACTGCTCCACCCCGCAATTGAAGGATGCGTATCCTACAGGCGACTCGTACATTTTTCAATACTTTTACTTGATTTGTTTATTTCCCACTCAGCTCCGCAAATGAGTCACCATTTACAAAATACCAATTTTACTTTACCAATGCTGGGTCATGCTTTGTCGGTTCGAACACGAGCTTCGCTAGTGTTTCGATGCTTGTGGGGCATGGTGGCAACGTGATTCGGCACACTGCTGGCAGGTTTTCCGGCCTTATCGACGTCGGCCAAGGGGGGGATTTCCTGGGGGAGGCTTATGATGGTAAAAGAGTCCATCCTGGACTTTTTTACTCACGGAATTGGAAAAATGGTTTTTTTTCGATCCTTTCATTGGGCGGAAAAAACCATTTTTCACCACCCTGCTATTGGTCCAGAAACTGTCGAAAGTCGCTAAGTTCGGTCTTGATGTTGGCATCCCTGATTATGGTGGGACGCAGGAAAATGACGAGTTCGGTCTTGACGGAACCGCGGTATCGATACTTGAACAAATTTCCGATACCCGGGATCTCTTTCAGCCACGGCACGCCGTCCTGGTCCTTTTGAACGCGATCCTGCATCAGACCACCGATCACCGCAATCTGTCGGCTCTTGACCTCCAGTACGCTCTCCGTTTCCCGCACCTGCACGATGGGTACCTTGCTTGTGATATTGGAATTGGCAAGGCGATTGGCGATGATGGCAACACCGGGGTCTTCCCGGTATTCCTTGATCCGGGTAATGGTGGGGCGCACATTCAGGGTCACGGAATCCTGATCGTTGATCTGGGGCGTGACATTCATCAAGAGACCTACCGGCACGGTCTTTACCCTGGTTTTGACGGTCAGATCCGTGGTATTGGTCTTTTCGTCTTCCTTTTCTTCCAATTCGATCTCGAAGTAGACCTCATTGTCCACGACCTTGAGGAGAGCAGTCTGGTTGTTGAGGGTCATGATCTTGGGGCTGGAGAGTACCCGCGCGTTGCCGAATTGCTGGAGGAGCTTTACCGTCAGGGATACATCCAGTTTTCCGCTGCCGCTTGGGGCATCGGCATAACGGATCGTCAATCCAGTGGTGTTTTGGCTCGATAGATGCGAAGAGAATGCCCCCATGATGGATTGCGCGGCCCGCAGCCCCGCGCCCGTGGTGAAGGTCTCCCAATCGATGCCTGCCTGGTGATTATCGCTTAGCTCCACCTCCACGATGGTGGTTTCGATGAGTACCTGACGACGGGCATTGGTCATTACCCGGTCGATGAATAGGGCAATGTCTCGGTGTTGCGCGGCTGTGGCCCGCACCGTGACGAGACCACTTTCTGCATTGATGATGACCGAGTTGGAATTCATGGGGTTCGTGTTTCCCATTTCCTGGCCTTGGATACCCGGCCTTCTCGTATCTGCTTCGTTCA
Source organism: uncultured Thiotrichales bacterium (assembly GCA_964610175.1). GTDB lineage: Bacteria > Pseudomonadota > Gammaproteobacteria > HK1 > HK1 > CAZSVE01. Next base: position 22,296 of record CAZSVE010000019.1, on the reverse strand, counting down.
GTATGGCTATGATGTTGCGGGTCAGTGTCTTCCAGAATCGGTTGCCCGACACATTGGTTATCAGCGTGTTGGACGTGTTTCCTCCTCCGCTGTTTGTTGCCTCGCCGCTCGCCGTGGCAATCCTCGTGGATGTCCCTACTTGACTACTGCTGTTTCTTTCCATGTTGACGTAATCGACTCGGTAGGTTTTCAGGAAGGGCGTATCGGGCATGATGACGAGGGTGTCGTCGCGCAACTCATGACGGATGGCTACCTGACCTTCGATACGTTTCAGTATCCGGGGAAGGGTTTCACCGATGGCGTTTACGGTAACCGCGCCCTGGATGTCGGGATGGATATCGACATTGATGGCGGCATCGCGCGCAATCGCGAACAGAAGATCCTTGACGGGTACATCATTTACTACAATGGTATAGGTTTCCAGGGGGGGTGATGGCTTTGGCTTCGATAGCACCGGTGTTCGAGTCACCGGTTTTGGAATCTCCGCCTGCGTGGTTTGCGCGCTGGGTGGCGTTCCGTGGAGGTGCCCGGTGGACGGGGTATGAGGAGGTGCAGGTGGTGATGAGGCACAGGCTGCCAGAAGAAGAATAACACTATATGGGAAGAGGCGGTGCACAGGAACTATCGTGGTTGTTTGTCGGGAATCCTTCACGATGGGGATGGCGATCGAGGCAGCACGCGAAGATTGCCAATTCGCATCACTCCTGGCGCATCACCATTGGCGTTACTCATCGACGGCCCATGATATATCGCTGCCAGTGAATCAGGCGACCAGGCAAACCATGTAAACGTCGAACGGGTAAAGCCACATCGGGGAGAAACGTATCAGTAGATTGAGTATAACGCAAAAAACCGAAAGTGAGAGACTCGGATTTGTCAACCTGCTTTTCTGCCAGCGGAGCTTCGCTGGCTGATTATCGAAGATGTTTTCTTTGCGCGGCACCCCCGAAAAGGGACATTTCTGGATTGCACGAGGGGTATTTCTGCTTTGGGCCAATGGGGGGAGAGACTTGGACTCGGAAGAATGGTGAAACACGAAAATTTTCATCCAGTGTGCGGTAACAGGGATGTATCGCCATTTTCAGTTTCAGTATTCATTCGAATAACCCTATCCGAATAGCCATTCGGCCATTGAAAATCAAGGGATCGGAAAATCGCATGTTTTCGATCCCGTAGGGTGAAAAAGTAAAGAATGGACTTTTTTCGCACCCTGCTGCTGGTATGCACCTTCTTCCCTGATATAAACTAGTTTTTCCTACTAACCTTGTAAGGAGAATCCATCATGCATGCCCAAATTGGAGCTTTCGACGCAAAAACCAGGTTATCGGAGCTATTGAGGAATGTGCAGGGCGGGCAAAACTATACGATCACGGTACGTGGCAAACCGATCGCCGATCTGGTTCCAAGCGGGAGTACTGTTCGCCAGGATAAACGCACGGCCGTGCAGGCCATGCGCGATATTCGTAAGATACAGGGGGTGCCGGACGGGACGATGACCGAATGGGTGGCGGAAGGTCGGCGATGAGGTTCGTCATAGACGCATCCATGGCATTGGCGTGGTTGTTCCAGCGTGAGAAGGCCGAACAGATTGTTTGCGCCGAACATGTGTTGTTGTCCATAGTAGGCGCCAAATCCCTGGTACCATCGCTCTGGTACACCGAGGTTGCCAATGCGTTGCTGGTGGGGGAACGTCGCCTCGTGGTAACGCGAGCCCAGGTAGTGGACTACCTGGGCAAGTTGTCCAGGTTACCGATAACAATGGATGATACGTTGCCCGCGCACCGTCGCGATCAGGTCATGGCGCTTGCGCGAGAGCATGAATTGAGCGCTTATGACGCCACTTATTTGGAGTTGGCGCTACGCACGGATGCCGTCATGGCGACATTCGATGGCAAACTGATGGGTGCCATGCGCCGTGCCGGGGGCTTGGTATTCTGCGATATTCCGGAACCGGATCGGTATCCGTAACCCGGCCTCGCGTTGGCGATCACGGATGAACCGGGTTCCCGTCAAGATGCGCGGGATCGGAGTCCTGTGTTACAGTCCCGCAATGTCCGATGCTGTCCGCCCCCTGCCGAATGGGTCCATCGATTCGTTTTTATTTCCCGCTCATCTTCGCAGATGAGTCGGATTTCAAGGTATCGGAAAAACAAAAATCCCGAGAGGAGAACCAGTGTGCGTGCCAAGCCCCACCCCGCTTCAGTCTTGGCGCGAAGCGCTAACATGTTCCAAATGCTGGTTCTGCTCTATTGTGACCGAATCACGCTTCCTCGGTTCGAGACGAAGCTTCGCTAGGAAAATACATTGCTAGCGAAGCTTTACCTCGAACCGAGGAAGCGTGATTCGGCATCGGTCAAAGCGAAATCGTTGTTTTTAAAACATGACGCATTTGCGAAGATGAGCGGGAAATAAGCAAACTAGTAAGGTGTTTTATACAATGACAAACCATATTCATGGCCATGAAGTGCTGCAAATGATCGTCGATTCCAGGGAACCATTTACTCGGCAATCATTGCAATCGGCCATCGTGGAACGATTTGGCTCGGATGCCCGCTTTTTTACCTGTTCGACCGAGGGTATGACGGCCTCCGAGCTGATTACCTTCCTGGACGCACGGGGAAAGTTTCTGCCCGCAAGGGGTGGTTTTACCTCGGCGCCCGAAAAAATATGCAACCACCACTGAGCGAAATCGAGGGGCGTTTTCCCTTCCATACACCCCGTGCGGGACCGTTTTCCGGTGTCATCGAGGGTCTTTCCGATTCACCATATCATCATTTACGGATGATTTTGCTTGTGAGTCTCCTATGGGGATCGAAATCACCACGGTGGGAACACGATATTTCCGGTTCTCTTCGATAACGATCCCGGCAGCCCAAAAGCCGCGGATCACTTCATCATGACACCTTAGCATACCAGCTAAAGAGTCGACCCACGCTAAGGCGCTATAAATTCCATGATTGGCGGATTTTTCAAGAAAATTATTGGTAGCCGTAATGATCGCCTGATCAAACGCATGTACCGAACGGTAAATCGGATCAACGCCTTCGAGGATGAGGTACATGCGCTTTCCGATGCCGATCTCCGCGACAAGACCGATGTGTTTCGCAAGCGCAACGAGGATGGCGAATCCTTGGATGATCTGTTGCCGGAGGCATTTGCCGTGGTTCGCGAGGCGAGCCGAAGGGTACTGGATATGTCCCATTTCGACGTGCAGCTCATCGGCGGTATGGTGCTTCACCAGGGAAAGATTGCCGAGATGCGCACCGGCGAAGGAAAGACCCTGGTGGCAACCCTGGCGGTGTATCTCAATGCCCTGCCCGGACGCGGTGTTCACGTCGTTACCGTTAATGACTATCTGGCGCGTCGCGATGCCGAATGGATGGGCAGGCTCTATTCGTTTCTCGGATTGCGCGTAGGCGTCGTGGTGGCAGGCATGTCTCCCGAGGAAAAGCGTGATGCCTACAACGCGGACGTGACTTACGGCACGAATAACGAATTCGGTTTCGATTACCTGCGGGACAATATGGCTTTCGGCATCGCGGACAAGGTGCAGCGCGACATGCCCTTTGCCATCGTCGATGAGGTGGACTCCATTCTGATCGATGAGGCACGCACCCCACTCATTATCTCCGGCCCCACCGACGAACGTTCCGATCTCTATATCAAGATGAACGCTCTGATACCGAGGCTCGTTCCCCAGGAAGTGGAGGAAGGGCCCGGTGATTACAGTGTGGATGAAAAGGCGCGTCAGGTGCATTTGACAGAAGAAGGTCATATGAATATCGAGCGCCTCATGGAAAAAGAGGGCCTCATCGGTGAAGGGGAAAACCTATACGATGCCGGAAACATCGTATTGATGCACCATCTGAATGCCGCGCTTCGGGCCCACGCGCTATTTCATCGCAATGTCGATTACCTCGTTAAGGACGACGAAATCGTTATCGTCGATGAGTTCACCGGGCGGACCATGCCGGGTCGTCGCTGGTCGGAGGGACTCCATCAGGCCATAGAGGCAAAGGAAGGCGTTTCCGTTCAGCACGAAAACCAGACGCTGGCCTCGATTACCTTCCAAAACTATTTTCGCCTTTACGAAAAACTTGCCGGAATGACCGGAACGGCCGATACCGAGGCCCCCGAATTTCAACAGATCTACGGTCTCGAAGTGGTCGTCATACCGACACACCGGGAGATGATCCGCGAAGATCTGCCCGATCTGGTATTTCTGACCAAACAAGAAAAATTCGTGGCCATCATCGACGACATCCGAGACTGTCGACAGCGTGGACAACCAATCCTGGTCGGCACTGCCTCCGTCGACACCTCCGAGTACCTGTCCGGATTACTGAATAAAGAGAACATCCCGTGTCAGGTGCTGAACGCCAAGCAACACGCGCGGGAAGCCGAGATCATCGCCCAGGCGGGAAAGCCGGGCACGATCACCATCGCAACCAACATGGCGGGACGAGGTACCGATATCGTGTTGGGGGGAAACTTCCAGGCAGAGATCGCGGCGCTGAAGGCGGTGTTTTCTCGAGAATCGGGTCACGAACCTTCCGGCGAATCGGATCTCGCCCACCCGGCACTGGCCGACGAAGAACAACCGTTGACCAGCGAAAACGCCCGTCGTATCCAGATGGCGCGAGAGGACTGGGATGAGCGGCACCGGATAGTCCTTGCGGCCGGCGGGCTACATATCATCGGCACCGAACGCCATGAATCCCGGCGGATCGACAACCAATTGCGAGGCCGCTCGGGACGCCAGGGAGATGTGGGCTCCAGTCGCTTCTACCTGTCCCTGGAAGACGACCTGATGCGTATCTTCGCCTCCGATCGGGTGGCCACCATGATGCAGAAACTCGGTATGCAGGAAAACGAGGCCATCGAGCACCCATGGATAACCAAGGCCATCGAAAATGCGCAGCGCAAAGTGGAAGGGCGAAATTTCGATATCCGGAAGCAATTACTGGAATATGACGACGTCGCCAACGATCAACGTCGGGAAATCTACAGGCTTCGTAATGAGGTGATGGCCGAAGAGGACGTCTCCGAACGGATCTACGCCATACGGGAAGATGTGGTGAACGAGTGTATCGACACCTATATTCCACCCCAAAGTCTCGATGAACAATGGGATATACCCGGGCTCGAAAAGGCCATCGAACACGAGTTCGGCACGAAGCAATCCATTACGGAATGGCTCGAAGCCGACGAATCACTCCACGAAGAATCCCTTCGACGCCGGATCCTGACCGAAATCGAACGTGAATATCGGGAAAAGACCGCCCTCGCCGGGACAGAGGTGATGCGCCATTTCGAAAAGGCGCTTATGCTCCAGATCCTGGACGCCTCCTGGAAAGAACACTTGGCGGCCATGGATTATCTCCGTCAAGGGATTCACCTGCGTTCATTCGCGCAGAAGAACCCCAAACAGGAATACAAGCGCGAGGCATTCGAAATGTTTCGCTCTTTATTGGAACGCGTCAAGCACGAGGTCGTCGGTACCCTTTCGAGGGCCCAGTTGCGGGCAAAGGAAGATGTCGAGGCCATAGAAGCGGAACGCCGCAACAGGATCGTGCCGATACAATTCCTGCATTCCGACTCTCTCGGCGACGGACAATCGGGCTTCCCGGGAGAAGCTTCCTCCCTGGGCGAGGACAGAGGACATGGAGATCGGGGCCTGCAAGACTCCGCGCCGAATGCGGGACCATACGTCCGTTCGACCCCCAAGGTGGGACGGAACGAACCCTGCCCCTGTGGTTCCGGGAAAAAATATAAAAAATGCCACGGCCGAGTAACGTAGCGCGCATCCGAAAAACGGATCTCGGATATATCGACCCGGCTCGTGCCAGGGCCTGCCTTCGATCCTGTCCGTCCTGTTCAGGTATCGGAAAAATAAAGATCCCGAGGGGATCGATGCGCGAACCGGTACCCATCCCCTTTCAGGCCTGGCGCGAAGCGTTACTATGTCCGTTTCCGGATAAATTCACGGATCACGTCCGGCAAGGCCCCGCCGAACGAATTCGCCAGACGAATTTGCTGGGCAAATCATTCTTGAAACCGCTTAGAATATCCATGCCCCGCTCGAATGTTCGCTTTCCCGATCGGGTGAAGGGCAACCGGTCCCTCGAAAACACTTCACCCGTTTTGGAAGAATTCAGGTATCGAAAAAACCCTGGGAAACCCGGTGCCGGAATCCGAGCCCATCCCATTGAAAAGCACTGACAAATGACCTGGCAAGGCTTGTGCTCGATCCGACAAGGCATGATTTGGTATTAACAGAGCAAAATCGGCATTTCGTAAAACTCGACTCATTTGCGAAGATGAGCGGGAAATAAGCAAAATACCCCAACCCCGAACACAACCCGAGTAACTACCCATGAAACTTGAGATGATCAGCCGCCTCCCGAAAGCGGATGGCGAACCGACGCCCCTTCTATTTCTACACGGTGCATTCTGTGGCGCGTGGGTCTGGGATGAACATTTCCTGTCCTACTTCGCGGAACATGGATTCGCGGCCCATGCCCTAAGCCTGCGCGGCCATGGCAGCAGCGAAGGCTACAACAACCTCCCTTTCACCCGGCTCGCCGATTATGTGGAAGACCTCACCAAAACCATCGAAGCCATGGATAAACCACCCATCCTCATCGGACACTCCATGGGCGGGGTCGTTGGGCAACTATACCTGCGGGACCATGTCCTCCCCGGCGTGGTACTCATGGGATCGGGGCCCCCTCACGGCATGATTGCATCGGCCATGAGCGTATTCCTGACCAAGCCGCTCTTGTCCACGCAGTTATCCCTCATGCATCTTTTTGGCTCGGATACCGAATCGCGAAATGCCATGTGCAAGATCATCTTCTCCAAGAACATGCCCAGGGAAGAGGCATTGGATTTCCTCAAGCGTACCCAGGCAGAATCCTATCGGGTCGTCTTCGATCTCTCTTTGCCCTATATCCCCAAAAACCGGGGGACCCCGGTGTTGGTGCTCGGAGCAGAAGATGATCTTTTCGTTACACCCTACATGGTGCGCGCCACGGCAAAGTCCTATGACGCCCCCGAGGCGGAAATCTTTTCCGGCACCGGACACGCCATGATGGCCGATACGAGATGGCAGGATGTGGCCGATCGCATCTTGAAATGGATACGGGAGCCGTCACCGAAGACCCCTGCTCTTCCCGCCAGGGACTAATCGAACGGATTCCTTGGCCCGAAAAGCCCCCAACCCGGACACATTCGGACAAATGACATGAAACCCAGACCATCCGGATTCACCCTGGTAGAGATCGCCATCGTGCTCGTCGTCATCGGGCTGCTGCTCGGCGGTATTCTCAAGGGTCAATCGCTCATCGACAATGCACGGGCGCGCAGCCTTGCCGAAAAGGCCACCAGTGCCCAAACGGCATACTACGGCTTCTTCGACCGCTATCGCGCCATACCGGGAGACATGACCGCAGCCAGCGCGACAGCCGCCCTCGGCGTAACCGTCTCCAGCGGCGGAAATAGCAATGGGCGCCTCGACAATCCCAGCGACGCCCCCTGGGGCGAAGCCAACGCACTGTGGGAACAGCTCTCCAAAGCTGGCTTCATCGCAGGCAACTACGTCGGTGGCAGCACCGCGCCCAATGCCGACAACGGCGTGGCGCCGCTCAATCCATTCAACCAGCCCATGGTGATCGGCCGGACCGCCGATTATATGAGCACCGCCTCGTCCAGCGTCGCATTGAACATGGTATTGGGCCGGGGTATCCCCGTGGATATCGCAAGACAAGTGGATGTAAAGATGGACGATGGAAAACCACTCACGGGGAGCATTCGCATCGCAGTCGCCAAAGACGCCGTCTTCGGCGAGGTAGGGCAATCCGATTCCGAAACCGCCTGTCAAATCCAGTCCAAAAATGCCTATAACGTCCAGGGGGACAGCCAGGACTGCAATCTGGTCTATCTCTATTGAACGACCCCTTCGTCGATGGATCGCGCTCCCTGGCCACTTGGTGCATCGCAAGGCACGATGAACTCGTGGCGCCAAAGGGGGTGTTGCCATGAAAGTGCGGGCCGTGGCCGTAGGGTGAAATGGAGGCGTGCAGCACCGTATTCCACGTGGATAATGGTGGAATACGCTCCGTGATTCCACCTGTGGCGACTTTTTCAATGCATCGGAAAAACTAAAGATCCCGAGAAAACTGCGTACGCCAAGACCCGTCCCGCTTCAGTCTCGGCGCGAAGCGCTAACATATTCTCCTTGGGGGGGGGGACGGGGATTCCGATATGACCGTTCTTCGGCATGATGGGCATGAACGGTGCCGAAAAAACCATCCCCCTTTTCTGCACTCTCCCGATCCGGCGGCCCAAACCCAAAACCCATCGGTTCAAAATCCATCAGCCCAGAATTCATCGGCCCAGAATTCATCAGCCCAAAACCCGTCAGCCGAGAACCCCGTCGCGCACCCGCCATAGTGCCGCCTTGTCCAGCTTCTCTCCCTGAAAGACGATCTGGCGGCCCTTTTTGTCCTTGCGCTCCTCGAGGTAACGGGTGACATTCATCCAGCGGATGGTGCCCTCGGCGCCCCGGCTGTCGCCCGGTACACCCATCCGTTCCCTGTCTTCGGTCTTCCGAATCACGAGATAGACATCCACCGGCTGGCTCACCCAATAGTCCAGATGCCGTTCGTCCTTCACATCGAAGACCTCCCGGCCGTCGCCCTTTCGGGTGCGCAGATAGAAATTGCCGCTTTTTAGTTGCACGTAGATCTTGCGCCCGCTTGCTCGTCCCTGGTCGTCCTTGAACTCCACCTCGCCATCGATGCCCTGATCGAACATCGACACCGGACGGAAGATCTCGCTCGCCTCGCCGGTGACCGCCATCATGTGCCCGATGGGGAAATTGACGGAACCTTGAATAGTAGCGGATGGTCCTGACGGTGCGCGGCAGTTCCCTGGTAGAAAGCGAAGCGATGTGGATCCGATGCCCGGCCAGGAACCCTGAAACGATCGGCGGGGAAACCGACCATCTGTCCGTCCGTCAACTCCAGATAAACCAACCGTTTTTCCGCCCAGGCCCGGATAGCCAGGGGCTCCAGTTTTAGGGATTCCCTGACATTGATGATTCCGTGCGGGCTACTCGGCCTTGCGTACGGCATCGAGGGCAAGATAAGCGAAGAAACCGACGGCACAAAGCAAAACGACAGCCATTAGAATTGTCATGTCATAACTCCTCGATACGTGTAATCTTGTCTTCTATCCGAGTGTGGATTGCATAGCCGACAAAGCCGATCAGCAGCAAGGCCAGGATACCGGCGGCAACGAGGTGCCAATGGGCCGACTGGAAATTCGAGAGCAGCCAACCGATCAACGTGACGCCCACGGCAAACACCATGACCCAGCCATGGTTTCAGGTAGGCAATCTCTTCTTTGGCGAGATCAAGTTTCGACATGGGTTCTCCGATGTTGCGGCCCGTGTGGGATTTTTCAAGGCATCTTCTCCGAGAATCGTCCGTTCGAGTTCCTTGGTTTCGCCTTCCTGGAGAATGGTTTTACCTGATTTGGAACGTAGATACGAAACCAGCGTATCCAGGCTGTAGTTGCTTTCCTTGGCGATATCATTATTGACCCGCCAAAGGTCTCTCAAGATTTCATCCATCGATGGTTTCCAAACTCCCATTAGTTCGATTGGCGTGGCAATCTCCGGGCACGGAAAGCCCTGTTCCCGGCAGATTGTCCTGATTATCGGTTGCGTTTCCGCGTTGTCGATATGTCGGCAGTTCCCTGATGAAAAGCGAAGCGATGTAGATCCGATGCCAGTGCATCGTTCGCTTTTTGGGCGCGCGGTCTCGAACGAACGTGACACAATCACCCCACGCCTTGTGCCAGGTGGATATCCTTATCAAGCCAAGTGGCGGAAACTTGGCGCGGTAATCTGACTCCACAAGAAGAGTATTGCTTACGGACTATGCGAATAGTTGGTCATAGCTGAATCAGAGCTTTGCTCTTCAACTTAAAGCCTTTACATCTTCCTCAATCTCTTTTAAAGCAGCAAGGATTGGCGCTGGTTTTTTCGCGGAGACAGCTGCGGCAAATGCGACAAGATCAGCAACCAAATCAATGAAACTTGCTATTTCCTCTATTGTTTTGATCTTTTCTTTTGCTGAATCGATTAATCCAGTTAATTCTTTCTGAGATCCCTTCAGCCCAATAATCACATTATTAACTGCATCAATATATAGGCTATTAGCGTACTGGCGTAAAATCACTTCATTCTGAAATACCGACTGAGCCTCATGTCGACTAATTTTATTCTCTTTGATTTTTGTCATCAGGTGTTCATGAATCGAGTTTGCGCAGGTACTTATCTGGTCCGCTAATGCCACTATCTGGTCTGATGTTTCTAAAATCATTAATATTTCTCCTATCTATGAAATGTTTTTGTTCGCATCAGTTGCGAACCGTTCGAAGATTTTCCCTTATTGCCTTTATGTCCTTAGCAAACTCGCTAATTACTGTTTTCACCTCAGCCTTAGATAGGTTATCGACATTTTCGAGAAGCTTCGAGTGACCATCCTTAACGCTTATGATTCCTTTCTCAGCATCGTTGTATTTCAGCCGAGCATTCTCATATTCAGATATTTTGGATTGCACATGTGCACGTGCCAACGTATGGAGAAGCTTATCTTTTGGGGAATTGGCGAATGGAATCTCTACTGCAAAAAAACCAAGTACTGTTTTTCTCTCGTTCTCATTGGTTTTTTTGTAATAATCAACGAGCGACATCATTCCTTCTAATGTCGTCTGTAAGTGCGCATCGCCCGCCTTGACCATATCTTGAACCGCACGTTCTTGATATGAGGAAGTAATCCATTTCGTGATCACATTTGAGATATTAGAATAGGCATCCACATGTTTCCCATCAATACCAAAATCAGGGTGCGCCTTGATTCCACTGGCTAAAGAATCAATTTCCGTCGACAGTTTGAAGGTATCTTCTCCCGCAAGTTTTGCAAGAGTCTGCATGTAAAGGGAAACTGTCTTGTGGATCTTTAGCAAGTCTTCGTAAGCAGCTTTACGTTTTTTATCGTTATTCTCTGCTTGCTGTTTCGCTTTACCGAAAAGATACGGTTCCTCTCGCTCATAAGTATTGCGGAAACGAGTGGTTAACTCCGTGTATGCGGATAGCTTTGCCGATTCGCTCGCATAATCTCTAACTTCCTTGAGATTTACGCAACCGATAAGGGTAACGGTTACCACCAAAGTTGTCATGATTTTGATTGCTTTCATCATTCTTTTCTCCCGTAATTTCATGTGTCCAACGATTTATCTACTCAAGATAGGTAAGGTGAGGCATAGCTATCTCCTTGGCCGATGATGGGCACGGCGCATTGCACTTTTTCCTATCCCGCATTCCTTTCACAACACCGCCAACACCCCATTACTCGGCTCTCCCTCTCCGGCCTTGTTGATGGCCAGCACGCGAAATTCCAACCGCTTACCGCCGGGCTGGTCGGAGAGGGTGATCTCGGTTCCGATGGCCGTGCCGACATCGACCCAGGTCTCCGAATCCCCTTCCCGGCGCTGGATCTTGTAGGCGGCGACCTTGCCACCGTCGCCGGATTCCTTCCAATCGAGAGTAATCCAGCCCTCGCCCTGGCGCGGGGTCGTAAGGGAGGGTTCGACCGGGTACTTCCAGGGAGGTCCTGGCATGGCGTCCGCCCCAGCCGAGGAATTTCAGGCTGGCGTCGTCGTAATGGGTGACGTTTTCGGCGTACCGCTATCATCTGTCAATATTCCGTGTGCAATTTTTTCCAAACCTTATCTTTCTGCGGTTTTCAGTAGGCGAAAGAAAAAGTTGCACACGGGGGCATCTTCATGTCATCCATCAATGCCTGCAGGGCCTCGTCCTTGGTGGCGATGGCGTGTTCGGCCTGGGCATGGAGATCCTTGGCGGCGTCGAAGGCCCGAGTATAGGCGTCGAGCGCTCGGTTCGGTACCTCGCCGATCTCGATGTCCTCTCCGCTACAGGTTCCAATTCCCGATATCGGCATCGAAACCCTCTCCACCGGCGCGACCATCGGCGCCCAGGGTGTATATGTCTATTTCGCCGTGTTCGCCGGGTTGCAGGTACAGATATTCGTTGCCCCAGGGGTCCTTGGGGACCCGGGAGAGGTATCCGCCCGATTTCCCGGTCCTGTTGCCCACCCGTCCCGAGACCAGGGCTTCGAGTCCTTCGTCGGTGGTGGGGTAGCGGAAGTTGTCCAATCGATACAGGGATAGGGCGTTTTCCAGGGCGCGGATGTCTTGTTCGGCCTTGGTGACCCGGGCCATATCGGGACGATCCATGACCTTGGGTACGACGATGGCGGCGAGAATTCCGAGGATGACGACGACGACCATGACTTCGATGAGCGTAAATCCGGGATTGGGTTTCATTGTTTTTATCCTACCAGTTGGTTGATTTCGAAAATGGGTAACAGTACTGCAATGACGATGAATAATACGATGCCTCCCATGACCAGGATGAGGAGCGGTTCGAACATGCCGAGGATCGCCGACAGGATGGTCTGCAATTCACGTTCCTGATTTTGTGCGGCCCGTTCCAGCATTTCTTCGAGGTTGCCGCTGTTTTCGCCACTGGCGATGAGATGGAGCGCGATGGGGGGAAAGTAGCCACACTCTTCCAGGGCGGCGTACAGGCTGACGCCTTCGCGAACCCGCTGCTCGGCCTTGAGGATGGCGTCTTGCATGATTCGGTTGCCCATGACGCGCGCCGCGGTGCGGATTCCTTCCACGACCGGGACTCCGCTTTCGATGAGGATCCCCAGGGTGCGCGCGAAACGCGCGGTGTCTTTGCCGCGGGTGAGGCGCGCCGAGAATGGCAGGTGGAGCCACAGTCTATCCAGGGCGCGGCGCGGCGCTTCGTAGCGCAGCAACAGACGGATCGACAGGAATAACGTCAAGAGCGCCATCAGCAACACCGCGCCATGGGCGCGCAGGAAATCGCTGGATGCGATGAGGATGCGCGTGACCATGGGCAGTTCCTGGCCGATGTCGTCGAATACCCGTACCACTTGGGGGACGACGTAGGTGAGCAGGCCAGCGATTACCAGGATGGCGACCGAGGTGACCATGATGGGGTACAGTAGGGCGAGCTGGAATTTTTGCTGGAGTAGCTGACGTTCTTCGGTGTAGTCGGCGAGCCGATCCAGGGGGATGTCGAGACGCCCGGATTGTTCCCCGGCGCCTACGGTGGCGATGTAGTAGTTGGGGAATACCCGCGGGAAATGGCCGAGTGCCCTGGCGAGCGAATGGCCCTCCAGTACCGCGGAGCGTACCGCCATGATGATGTTCCTGACGGTGGCGTTGTCGCTTTGTTCGGCCACGGTGTGCAGTGCCTCTTCCAGGGGTAATGCGGCGCGCAATAGGGTGGCCATTTGGCGGGTGAACACGGCAAGCTCGGTGTTGCCGACCCGGCGGTGGAATTGCGGCCGTATTCTGGCGCTCCGGGTCTCTTTCTCGACCTCGTCGATGCGGACCGGAGAGAGCCCCTGATCCCGGAGCTGCTGGCGGATCTGGCGTGGCGTGTCGCCCTGGAGGACGCCTTTTTTGTCCCGGCCCTGGGCGTCTACCGCCAGATATTCGAATGCGGCCATCGGTTACTCCGGTTGTGCGGATTATCCCCAATCATTCGGTCCATCCCTAGCGAGGCTTCGCCTCGAACCGATGAAGATTGAGTATTGGTAAAGCGGAATTGGCGCCTTGCAAAACTTGATCCAATTGTGAAGCCGAGCGGGGAATAAACGAATTAATAGGTCATTGTGTATTTTCGATAGCGATACCGTGCCTTCCTCCCCATGCGCGTCGTTTTTGAAATTCGAACCATGTTTGGCCTTTCCATGCGTCCCGTGTCGCGCACGATGGTCCGGGCGCAGGGACGATCACGTTTCAGGCGGTGTCATTTTCATCGGCAAATACCTCGTCCAGCGTTTTCGCGCTCAATATCCGCTGTCCCCACAAGGTCAATTCCTCGGAACCGGCGTTGGCAATGCGGTCCACCAAAACCTGCGGCAAAGCGCCGAACTTGTAGCCAAGCTGACGTGTCAGAAGCGCCGCTTCGCCTTTTCCCAAGCCTAGTGCCATTCCTCTTTCCATTCCTCTTTCCATTCCCGTTTCCATTCCCCTTTCCATTCCCTTTTCCATTCCCAACCGATAAGTGGGAATACGCTCGACATCTATTTGGGTGAGCATTTTCTCTGCCTCTTCTATCTGTTCGTCAAGGTCACGATTGACGGAAAGCACGTGCACCATTTCCACATACTCTCGAAATCGCCCGGGATTGTCAGCCAACAGGGCCCGCAGGCGGGTGTAGATATGATTGACCATCATCTGGGGATCATGATCGCCGAAGCTGCAAAGGATGGCCAGTACCAGTGCATCGGGGGTGTCTTTTTCCAGGAGATAGCGGCAATCTACATCGCGCATGTCCAGGATACCATAGCGATAATGGAACCCCGGTCCGTCGATCCCATCGGGCATGCGCAGCGGCTCGGCACCGATGTAAATGAGGTATTGGTGTAACGGCAAGCCGGGATGGATCAGCAGGATATCGGTGAGATAACGCATCATGCGCACCGGCATGGTCGGATCGTTGTTGTTCTGGATCTCGATGTGCAACAGGAAGGGTTCGCTTTCCCGATTGCGTAGTTTGACCACCAGATCGGCGCGACGATCTTCGATGCGTTGGTGCTCGGTAGCCAGGACCTCCAGTGAATCGGGGTCGATGGACAATCCCAGCAGATAGGTGGCGAGATCGACGGCAAGGCGTCGGATGGTCTCTTTGCCGACAACATCCCTATCGTGGCGAATCTTGTTTTGCGGCGTGATCATCGGGCCGCCCTTGGCACGCTCCGCGCCAGACACGGGGCGGACGTGCCCAAGAGTATTCCCTCGACACCGATGCCCTTGTCCAGCTCCGAGCGGTGAACCCCTTGTTGGTCGCCGAGTATTTGGAAACGATTTTTTTGCTCGAAAGTGGCCTCGAGCGGCCACCATGACCAGGCCAGGGATACGGTAATGATCGGGCTACCGATCGGATGAGCGATTGGCGCACCGATGACGCCAGAGTCAATCGAGTAAAGACCGGCGCTATTCGCCACGATGCTCATCCCGGATCTCCTGCCATTTGTGGATGTCGTTACCGACCACATATACCGGCAGATATCCGTGGATTTCCATCCGAAATGTCCTCGTTACCACGACACCACTTCGCATCACTGCCCCAGCCACCGTCTGGCTACCTCCAGTGGTACCCCCTTGCGTTTCGCATAATCGATCGATTGATCTTCCTTGATCTTACCGACGCCGAAGTAGTGTGCATCGGGGTGGGAGAAGTACCAGCCGGAGATGGAGGCAGCGGGCATCATGGCCTGGGTCTCGGTGAGTCGAATCCCGGCATTCCGATCCGGTTCCAGTAACGACCACAGGGTAAGTTTTTCGGTGTGTTCGGGGCAGGCGGGGTAACCGACCGCGGGGCGGATGCCGCGATAGGCCTCGCGGATGAGCGCCTCATTGCCGAGGTCTTCGTTGGGCGCATAGCCCCAGGATTCCTTGCGAACCCGTTGGTGAAGGCATTCGGCGAATGCCTCTGCCAGGCGGTCGGCGAGGGCCTTGAGCAAGATGGCGCGGTAGTCGTCGCCCTGCTCGGTAAATTCGGTGGCCTTTTCGTTGCACCCAATCCCCGCGGTCACGGCGAAGGCACCGAGGTAGTCGGGGATGCCGATCTCCTTGGGCGCAATGAAGTCGGCGAGGCACAGGTTGGGTTTGTGGTTTCCCTTGTCCCCCTGTCTGTCGATTTGTTGTCGGACGAAGTGGAGGGTAGCGAGCACGGTGTCGCGTTGGTCGTCCGTGTAGATTTCGAGGTCGTCGAATCCAACGGTGTTGGCGGAGAAGAATCCGAATACGGCACGGGCCGTCAGCCAGTTTTCGGCGTGGATCTCGGCCAACATCTCCCGTGCATCGGCGAGGAGCCCACGGGCCTCTTTGCCCGCGTCGGGGTCCTGGAGGATTTCGGGGAATTTGCCACGAAGTTCCCATGCCCGGAAAAATGGTGTCCAGTCGATGTACGGAGCGAGTTCGGAGATCGGGAAGTCATCGAGTATCCGGATACCCAGGAAAGTGGGCTTGGGGGGGGAATACCCGGACCAATCGGTTTGGAATCGGTTGTCGCGCGCCTTCGATAGCGGCACGGTACGCCCTGCTCCGCGCGCATCGTGTTGTTCCCGGAGTTTTCGGTATTGGTCGCGTATCTCCTCTGCGTAGTCAGAGCGTCGCCCGTGCGAGAGGAGATTCCGCACGACACCGACGGCCTTGGAGGCGTCGGGGACATGGACGGTGATTGCCTCGGGATATGCCGGCTCGATCTTGATGGCGGTATGCATCCTGGAAGTGGTGGCTCCGCCGATCAAGAGGGGGAGTTGCAATCCCTGGCGCTGCATCTCGCCGGCCACATGGACCATCTCGCCCAGGGAGGGGGTGATGAGCCCGGAGAGCCCGATGACATCGCAGTTTTCGGCTCGCGCGCTTTCCAGGATCTTGTCGGCGGCGACCATGACGCCGAGATCGATGACCTCGAAGTTGTTGCACTGGAGGACGACGCCGACGATGTTCTTGCCGATGTCATGGACATCACCTTTCACGGTGGCGAGCAGGATCTTTCCGGCGCTCCTGGCGGCGCATTTTTCGGCCTCGAGAAAGGGGGTAAGCCAGGTAACGGCCTTTTTCATGACCCGGGCGGACTTGACGACCTGGGGCAGGAACATCTTGCCGGCCCCGAATAGTTCCCCCACCGCGTTCATGCCGTCCATGAGCGGGCCTTCGATGACCGCGAGCGGTTTGCCGAGTTGTTTTCTCGCCTCGGCGACGTCTTCTTCCAGGTGGTCGGCGACCCCGGTGACCAGGGCGTGCTCGAGGCGTTTCTCCACGGGCCATCGACGCCAGGCAAGGGTCTCTCCGGTTTCGGCCTCGCTGTTTTCCCGGCCCCGATATTCATCGGCAATGGCCAACAGGCGTTCGGTGGCATCCGGGCGACGATCGAGGACGACGTCTTCCACTGCGGCGCGGAGATTGGCCGGAAGTTCCTGATAGATGGCAAGTTGCCCTGCGTTGACGATGCCCATATCGAGACCGGCGCGGATGGCGTGATAGAGGAATACGGAATGGATGGCCTCGCGTACCGGGTCGTTGCCCCGGAACGAGAAGGAGACATTGGAGATGCCGCCGGAGATCAGGGCAAGGGGCAGGGATTGTTTGATGGTTCGGGTCGTCTCGATGAAATCCACGGCGTAGTGGTCGTGTTCGGTCATCCCGGTGGCGATGGCGAAGACATTGGGGTCGAAGATGATGTCTTCGGGCGGAAAGTCGGCCTTTTTCGTCAATAACGCATAGGCGCGTCGGCAGATGGCGGTCTTTTTCTCCAGATTGTCGGCCTGCCCGAACTCGTCGAAGGCCATGACCACGGTAGCCGCGCCATAGCGTCGAACAAGTTTGGCCTTTTGGATGAACGCCTCTTCGCCGTCCTTGAGACTGATGGAATTGACGATACCCTTGCCTTGAATGCATTGTAATCCGGCTTCCAGGACCTGCCATTCCGAGGAATCGATCATGATCGGGACCCGCGCGATATCGGGCTCGGCGGCGATGAGATTGAGGAACTGGATCATGGCGGCCCTGGCATCCAGCAGCCCCTCATCCATGTTGATGTCGATGATCTGGGCGCCGTTTTCCACTTGCTGGCGGGCGACTTCCAGGGCGGCTTCGTGGTTTTCCTCTTGGATGAGCCGCCGAAAGCGAGCGGAACCGGATACGTTGGTGCGCTCCCCCACGTTGACGAACAGGGATTTTTCATCGATGTCGAGTGGCTCCAGACCGGAGAGCCGACAAGCGGGCTCGATTGCCGGTATTTCGCGGGGCGGGGACTTTGCCACGATCTGGCCAATGGCGCGGATGTGTTCGGGAGTGGTGCCGCAACAGCCACCGACGATATTGAGAAAACCACGCTCGGCCCAATCGCCGATCTCGCGCGCCATGATCTCCGGTGTTTCGTCGTAACCGCCAAAGGCGTTGGGGAGTCCGGCATTGGGATAAGCGGAGATGTGGGTATCCGCGATGCGGGAGAGTTCCTCGAGATGGGAGCGCAGTTGCGCGGGACCCAGCGCGCAATTGAACCCGATGGCGATGGGCTTCATGTGACGCACCGAGTTCCAGAATGCACCGGTGGTCTGTCCGGACAAGGTACGACCCGCGGCATCGGTGATGGTGCCGGAGATCATGACTGGCCAGCGTTGCCCTCGCTCGTCGAAGACCGTTTCGATGGCGAAGATGGCCGCCTTGGCATTGAGGGTATCGAACACCGTCTCGATGAGCAGGATATCCGCTCCGCCATCCAGGAGTCCGCGCGCGGATTCCTCGTAGGCGGCGACCAAATCATCGAAGGTGACATTGCGAAACCCGGGGTCATTCACATCCGGTGACAGGGACGCCGCGCGGTTGGTAGGCCCCAATGACCCCGCCACGAAGCGGGGCCAACCCGGATTTTCGTCCTCGGCCTGGTCTGCCGCGGAGCGGGCAAGGCGTGCCCCGGCCACGTTGAGATCGTAGGCGAGATGTTCCATCCGGTAATCGGTCAGGGAGATGCGGTTGGCATTGAAGGTATTGGTCTCCACGATGTCGGCACCCGCTTTCAAGTAGGCCGAGTGGATCTCCCGGATGATTTCGGGTTGCGTAAGCACCAAAAGGTCGTTGTTTCCCTTGACATCCGTCGGCCAGTCGGCGAACTGTTTCCCCCGATAGTCCTGCTCATCTAGATCGTGTCTCTGGATCATGGTGCCCATGGCACCATCCAGGATCAGGATCTTCTTGGCGAGCTGTTCTCGAAGCTGGGTTTGTTTGGATTGTGTATCGGGGGCATATTGCATGGGTCCATTATCTCTCGTTGCTATTTACGAATTGTGGGTTGCGCCTTGATTCGGGTAATTATGCGCTAGCGAAGCTTGTGCTCAAACCGACAAGGCATGATTCATGCATCGATAAAGCAAAATTTCTGCTTTGCAAAACTTGATACATCAGCGAAGCCGAGCGGGAAATAAGCGAAATATCGATGTTCGGAATGCTTGGGTTCGTAAGACGAAGCTTTGGTGTTTGTACAAGATTTCCATGTACAATGCATCCATAATTGATACTAGGACTCGAGGAATACCCACGATGCAGGCAATCGAATTCAACACCGAAATCCACGATGGTACCATCCAGGTACCGTCCCACCATGGTGACTGGCTGAAAGAGAAGGTCAGGGTAATCGTGCTGGCCGCCGAGGATGAATCGGCGCCGCGCCCCGTCATCGAGCCATCGGTACGAAGACAATCCCCCTCTCGAGAGGCCTATGGCAGATGCTCCGTAACTACCCTGAAGGGCATGGTACGACGGAAAAGGCACCCCATCGGTATCGAAGAAATGAATCTGGCAATTGCTGCCCAAGGGGCGCGAGCGCGGTGATTGGTATCGATACCAATGTGCTGGTGCGTTACCTCACTCAGGATGATCCCATCCAATCACCCAAAGCCACCCGCCTCATCGAGTCACTGACCCCCGGGTTACAAGGCTATATAACCTTGGTATCGGTTATCGAACTTGTTTGGGTGTTGTCGGGTTGTTATGGCTGTGGGCGCGTGGAAATTGCCGAGATACTGAAGAGGTTACTCCGTGCCGAGGAATTCGTGATCGCCGAAATCGACGTATTGCAAGAAACGATTCCCTATTACGAAACCAGCCATGGGGACTTCGCCGATTGCCTCATCGAAAGGCTTACCCATAAGGCAGGCTGCAGGCAAACATTCACCTTCGACCGAGGCGTTGCCAAACACTGTGGCATGACGCTAATCCAATGAGGAAAGGGGAATCACCCTTCTCCGAATAAAAAGGGATTGCCCCGGATAGGTAATGAATCGGTTGTCCGGGTTCTCCTGGGCAACCCCTTCGGTCTCGATGATTTCCCCCAATCCCCTGGTAATCCCCTCCTTCCCGGGTAACCCTTGCCTCCCTGTCTGCTGTCGCTTTGGTC
The DNA here is from genome assembly GCA_964610175.1 of uncultured Thiotrichales bacterium. Lineage (GTDB taxonomy): Bacteria > Pseudomonadota > Gammaproteobacteria > HK1 > HK1 > CAZSVE01. The sequence goes on along the minus strand of CAZSVE010000019.1, from coordinate 2,198 downwards.
TGCAACATCACATAGCGCGACCGAGGCCGCAACCAAATCCTGTTGTCGTCCCTGGCGTTTGGGTCCCGGCATTCCCCTGCCGGGATGACGAGGGAGGTTTTTTCGGGCGATTGTGTAGGAATTCAGCACTTCCGTCATTCCGTCAGGGATTGCCGGGACCCAGATGCCAGGGATGGCAAAAACTACCCGTGAATTTTCGTGAAATCACAATCGGTAAAACCCTTCGACCAAGCACAAACATTCACGCGGTCATGTCGATTGTCGAGGAGGAATTGCATAAAAAGTCGAAACCACCCAAAAATCACCAGCCTTGCGTTTTCATCGCGGCTTGCGCAGCATGGGAAACAGCGGGGGGGAGGAACCCACCCGAAGGGTATCCAGCACCTGGAATCCATAACGCTCGTAGAAGGGAATCATATTCGGGTTCGATTGCGTCATATAAGCAAATTCTTCTTTGCGGTTGCACGGTATGAGGGCATGCTCTATGAGCTTCGAACCCAGACCTCGCCCCTGTTGATTGGCGTCCACGCCAATCAGGGATAGATGCCAGTAGGGCTTATCGGGACGATAATGGCTTGCCTGCTCGAATAGGGTGAAAACATCGTTTTGCAGGGTCTTCGGCACGGTGCGCTGCAGGAAGGCAACGATTTCCTTGCTATCCGGTTCCACGCCGGGTGGACGCCACAGCGCGGCGCCGGTGAAACCATCCAGGTGATAGGCGCTTTCCCGGTCGAATGCCTTCCCCGCGAACTTCCTGACGAAATCGGGAAAATGGCCGAGATAGACATGCGGTTCGGGATAGATCCAGCGGATGACGGGGTCCGCGCTGAAGGCCAATACCATCACGGCAATGGCCCGGTGCGCATCCGCCTTCGATGTGGTCCTGATTGGCGTCGTTGTCATTGGGGAAGTTCCTCGAAGAGTATTTCGTTTAGGGGCTGTCCTGGATAACTAGAACATTTCATTTCTAACTAATTGTTTTATAAAATTTAATTGGAACTTTTGGTCAGAGTGATTGAATCGCCATTCGCATTCTTTCAGAAACAGGTAAATAAATGTTCCTTTGGAATGCCATTGAATTTCCGTAAGTGGCGCTTGGCTTGGTTCCAAAAATTCTCAATACCATTGATGCGATTTTGCCTGTCTGCAAAAAGCTCGCTCTTGTTTGTACCAACTTGGTCTGCTTTCCCGCATTATGCCATCCTAGATAAAACAAGTTATCTAGGATGGCCCCTAATTATTATGTGTTATCCTTGATACGGGTTGAGCAAAATATCATCGAAATGGGAGGTGATTCTATGATCGCAAGGGAACGATTGAAGACCGAAATCGACCAGTTGGATGAGCGCTACCTGGAACTGGCATTCAACATTATTTGCCAATTTCCGCGCATTGCTTCCGACAAGCCACGGGCAGCCGGTAAATCGACAATCGGTAAAGCCAGGCGTGCGATGGACATTGCCCAGGAGATTGCCGATAGCGGCGGATTGGGGATCGACGATCCGATAGCATGGCAGCGGGAGGTTCGTAAGGATCGGTCCCTGCCCTCGAGGAGCGAGTGATGCTGCTCGACAGCAATATCATTATCTACGCGCTGGAACCGGGTTACGATTCCGTAAGGCGGTTTGTCGACCAACAAAAGGCGATGGTTTCTACCGTGAGCAAGGTCGAGGTGCTGGGATATCACAGATTGTCACCCGAGCATCGACAAAAGCTGGAAGATCTGTTTCATGCTCTGCCGGTATTGCCCGTGTCCAATCCCGTCATCGAACAGGCGATTGCCTTGCGCCAACAACGCAAGGTGTCCCTGGGAGATACGCTGATCGCCGCTACCGCGCTGGTGCATGATCTCGAATTGGCGACGGCCAACATCAATGATTTCGATTGGATTGATGGGTTGGATGTAATCAATCCGGTGATTCGGTGATTTCGCGGGTAAGCAATAACATGCTGAATATCGATTAAGATATCCAGGCTATCGTACAAGGGCAAGGAATAAAAGATGCCGACGAAAGAACGAGTTTATTACGCGGTAATCAAGGATGTGCAAGGCAAAGTTATGAAGGAGATCGAAAAGCCACTTACAAGTAATGTGCTCGTCGAGCGCGATGGCGATCGAGTGACTATCAGGAGGGAAAGCTTGTTTGGCTATTCATCAAATCGTGTGGGTAATGTGATTTTAATAACCAAGTAAACTC
>CAZSVE010000018.1:0-42825 GCA_964610175.1 uncultured Thiotrichales bacterium | reverse complement strand
GCCCTTGGCAATTTGCCTGTCCCAAAATCTACCCACGAGTTCTTTTGAGGAGGCATAATTTCTTATCTAAAGGTGTATCGCCCTGCCATCGGCTGCCAATGCGGCCTCATGGATTGCCTCGGAGAGCGTGGGATGGGCATGGACGATACGCGCCACATCTTCGGTACTGGCCGAGAATTCCATGGCGGTGACCAACTCCGCGATAAGTTCCGAAGCATTGGCGCCGAACAGGTGAGCGCCGAGGATTCGATCGGTTTCGGCATCTCCGATGATCTTGACGAACCCGTCGGTTTCCCCGGAACCGTGGGCGCGGCCAATGGCGCGCAGCGGGAAATCCCCCACACGGAACGGTATATTTTCGGCCTTCAAGGCCTCCTCGGTTTTCCCCACCCAGGCGATTTCGGGATGGGTATAGACCACCTGGGGGATGGTGTCGTAATTCACCGACGACGATTGACCGGCGATTTCCTCCACGACGGCGACCCCCTCCTCCGAGGCCTTGTGGGCCAACATGGGTCCGCGGACCACATCCCCAATGGCATAGATACCCTCGATATCGGTGTGGCAATGCGCGTCGACTTCGATCCCTCCGCGGTCATCGGTGGTCAGCCCTATCTTTTCGATCCCGAGCCCCGAGGTAACGGGTTGCCTGCCACAGGCTACCACGAGTTTATCCACCCGAAGGGTTTGCGCTTCGCCATTGCTTTCATAGCCAACGGTAATGTTCCCTTTTTCGGTTGGGGATTCCTGACCCTTTTCCACGGCGACCACTTCGACGGATTTCACCAATGCCCCAAGCCGGATATCGAGTCCCTGTTTCCTGAGTACCTTGTATGCCTCCTTGGCGATCCGGCCATCGGCACTAGGCAGGAATCTATCCTGCGCCTCCAATAACACCACTTCCGATCCCAGTCGACTCCAGACACTACCGAGCTCCAGCCCGATAACACCCGCGCCAATGATGCCGAGGCGCTTCGGGACCGCTTGAAAATTCAGTGCCCCGGTAGAATCGACGATGTACCGATTATCCACGGGAGCGACCGAGATCGAGGCCGGGACGGAGCCGGTGGCGATGATAATGTTGCGCGCCTCGATGACGGATTTGTCGCCGCTCTGCTGGGTTACCTCGATGCGATTTCTGGACAAGAATGCGCCCTGGCCGGGGATCCAGACTACCTTGTTCTTTTTGAATAGTCCCTTGATTCCCCCTGTCAGGATGGTAACGATCTTGTCCTTGCGCGCCTGCATCGCGGGCACATCGACCCTGGCGCTTTCCACATGGATGCCGTGGACTGGCAGGGAGTGGACCAGGTCGTGGTAATGGTGGGAGCTATCGAGGAGCGCCTTGGAAGGGATACATCCGGCGTTCAGGCAGGTACCGCCAAGAGATGGCTTCCCGCTGGCATCACGCCAACCATCGACGCAGGCGGTTTTGAATCCCAATTGCGCGGCCCGAATGGCTGCCACATAGCCACCGGGGCCACCACCAAGGATAATGAGGTCGTAGTTTTCTGTTGTCATAGCGAAGAGAACTCATCTAGGGAAGCTTCGCCCCAAACCGATGAAGCATGATCCGGCATTGGTAAAGCGAAACTGGCGTTTCGTAAAACTCGACTCATCCGCGAAGATAAGCGAGAAATAAACAAATAACAGCGAAAAACAATAAGCAACGAATTGGTGAAGTGGTAAAAAATACGATTTTTCATCCACCAACGAAATTTCACCGGCCCGTCCCAATCGGCCCATGGAACCACAGGGCGCGAATTGCGGCAATCCCCTGAGCGCCGTGCCTCCAAGCGGTTTCCGAATCCCCTTTCGACAGGCCACCCAAGGCATATACCGGGATCGTGGATATCCTCGTTAGTTCCGAAAAGCGCCCCCAGGTAAGTAGCTTTGCCCGCGGGTGTGTCCTGGTGGGCCGTATCGGCGACAGGGTGGCGAAATCGGCGCCGATACGGCAGGCGTGTTCGAGTTCATTGCGATTGTGACAGGATGCCCCAATCAAAAAACCATCGTGATGGCGGTGATGATTCCGGGTCCGATGACGAATCGTCTTCATGGCGAGGAGCCGTTGGCTATCGAGGTGCACGCCGTGCATGCCGATTCGTCTTGCCAATCCGGGATCGGCATTCAGAGTGCATTTGGCACCCCTGGCCTTGCAGATCGCCAAGGCCCTTTTTGCCAATCTCTCGTAGGCCATGTCGTCCAACTGTTTGGCGCGAAGCTGAACGAAACGAATCCCACGCGAGAGGCTCTCATCGAGGGCATGAAGGAAACCGTCCATATCGAAATCCGGCGCCGGATCGGGGGTAATCAGATAGGTATCCGGGAGCTGGATGGCGGTAACGATGGGGATATCGGCCTCCGGGAGCGCATAACCCGTAAGGGACTGTGGCGACACCCAGGCGATCTCCTGGCCTTCCATACCCCTGGGGATCCCCGTCCAATGGGTAACAAGCCATACATCCAACAACACCCGGCGATCGATATAGTCATGGGGTACTTGAATAAGGGCCCGCGCGGACTGGACCGTGATATCGAGTTCTTCTCTCAATTCCCGCGATAGTGCTTCTGTCACCCCTTCATGGGGTTCGACCTTCCCGCCGGGGAATTCCCATAATCCACCTTGATGAGCGCCGTCGTGACGCTTGCTTATCAATACCTCGCCACGATTGTTGCACAATACGGCTACCGCTACGTGCTGCCCGACAATCATGGCAATAAAGACGCGATGGCGTCAGGTCCGATATTCGCTATTGATGCGGACGTATTCATGGGAAAGGTCACAGGTCCATACCGTGGCGTTCCAGGTACCGCGTCCAAGTTCGATGCGCACCGTGATCTCGGGAGCGTCCATGACACGCTGCCCTTGTGCCTCCGTGTACCCTTCGGCGCGCTCCCCCGAAGTGACGATACAGACATCATTCATGAATATTCGAACCCGGGTAATGTCGAAATCCGACAATCCGGCCTTGCCCACCGCCGCCAGAATCCGACCCCAATTGGGATCACTGGCGAAAAAGGCGGTCTTCACCAGGGGTGAGTGTGCAACGGAAAAGGCAACCTGGGTACATTCATCCTCCCTGGATCCTCCCGACACCTCGATGGTAATGAATTTACTGGCCCCCTCGGCATCTCGAATGATGGATTTCGCCAGGGCCTCGCATACATCGGTGACGCCTTTCTGGAATATTTCGTGGAAATCCCCCTCGACCCGATCCAGGACAGGAAGATCGGCGGCACCGGTTGCCATGAGCACACAGGCGTCGTTGGTAGATGTGTCCCCATCCACCGTGATGCGGTGAAAGGAGCGATCCATGGCATGGGCAAGTACCTGGCGCAATACATCGGGGGTAACGGCGGCATCCGTGGCCATGAATGCGAGCATGGTGGCCATGTCGGGACGGATCATACCGGACCCTTTCACGATACCCGTGATGGTGACAGGGCCATCTGCGGTCTCGATGCACCGCGATACCCCTTTCGGGACGATGTCCGTGGTCATGATCGCCCTTGCTGCCCGCTCCCAACCGTCCGGAGATAGATCTCGAATCGCATCGATGATCCCGGTCCGGATGCAATCCACGGGCAGGGGTTCGCCGATCACCCCCGTGGAGAACGGCAATACGGCTTCTGGTGAACAACCGAGGCGTTCCGCCACAAACTCGCAACAAGCCATGGCATCGCTAATTCCCTTTTCACCGGTCCCGGCATTGGCATTTCCGGCATTGATGATCAGGAAACGAGGGCTGGTCACACCAAGGTGGCGGCGCGCCACATGTACAGGCGCGGCACAAAACGCATTGCGCGTAAATACCGCGGCAGTATTGGCGCCTTGGGCAATTTCGACGAGGACCAGGTCTTCCCTGTCCTTTTGTGAGCTTCCCATATGCTGCCGGATCCTGGCGTTGGCAGCGCCGAGGCGAGTCCCGTTCACTGACGCAAGGGACACCGCCATCGAAGATCGATCCTCGGAAAATAATTTATGCTGACTCGTGCCGGGCACGGGAACCACCCTCCAACCATAACGTGATGGAAAAGAAATAAGCTAGCGAAGCTTCACCTCGAACCGACAAGGCATGGCCCGGCATCGGTAAACCAAAACTGACATTCTGTAAAACTCGACTCATTTGCGATGAGCAGGAATAAACAAACTATCGCCGTCCTTGACGGCAATGCAGTGATCCCGGGAATCGAAAGAAAATCGCTTTTGCGATAGGGCGTCAAGAATCCGCGCCTCGAAACATGCGCCATGCCATACGCGATGTGACGGGTCGTTGCTCCAACAATACCACGGCGTGCGCCGCGATCCCCTCGCCACGTCCGGTAAATCCCATTCCTTCGGTGGTAGTCGCCTTGATGTTGAAGCAAGCGGGCTCCATATCGAGATCCGAGGTCAAATTGGTGCGCATCCGGGCAACAAAGGGGCGAATTTTCGGGGCTTGGGCGACGATCGTCACATCTACGTTCAATACCCGCAATAATAGCCCTTCCAATTCCTCCATTACGTGACGCAACAGTTTCCGGCTATCGATGCCCTTGTATCTTGGATCCGAATCCGGGAAATATACTCCCATGTCGTCGAGCCCCGCGGCCCCCAGAAGCGCATCGCAAAGGGCATGAATCAGCACATCCCCATCGGAATGGGCAAGCAGCCCGCGATCATGAGGAATGGTTACTCCCCCGAGGATCAGGGGACGTCCGGTGGTGAATTTATGGGCATCGTAGCCGTGGCCTATTCTCATGATTTTTTGCGCTTTTTCTCTTCAGGATGTGCAAATACGAGTTTTAACTGATGGCCAGTGGTTGAAGAGAAGGTTTTACTACCTTCGATCGAAATGTCAACCAGTTCGACAGAGACGCCACCACCTTTTGTGATCTTTACTTTCAAACCAGCAGAAATAGTTGATTTCTTTAATTGCAAATGCTCCTTTTTACTTATCGCTTGAGCAGCAGCAATTACATATTTCGCTATTTCATGTCCTGAAGTAGAAGAAATACCCGAAATCCTATTCGAACTTGGAACCAATACAATAACAGGTCTCTCACTGTTGGGATGGACAAACTTTCCATGGCTACCCTTGCCACCACCTCGGTCAAGAAATCCAGCCCTTTCCAGATCCGCGATCAATTCTCTTAATCTTGGGTGGCATTTCGGATGTCGCAAAGATTTCGTATGCGCCTGACAATCATCAGATGTATCCGCATAAAATTGGGTTCTTTGTTCATATCCATAATCATTCCCCCACCAAACCCTGCACCGCACTATAGTCTATTTTCCCGGTACCCAGCAGAGGAATCGTTTTCGTAAGAACTACCCGTTTCGGTACGCTGATCTCGCCCAAACCCTCGCCTTTTGCCCGGGCAACGAGTGCCTGGCGATCGATGGCGTCACACTCGGTCACCAAAACCAGCTGCTCGCCTCTTCGCTCATCGACTACTGTCACCACCGCATGGGAAAAATCCGGCCAGTTACGATAGGCGAACTCCTCGACGGCGGTAAGGGAAACCATCTCGGCACCCACTTTGGCAAACCGCCTGGCTCGTCCCCGAATCCAAAGATAGCCATCCTCGTCCACGCTGACGATATCACCGGTATCGTACCAACCGCGGCCCAGATCCGTATCGAGGGGTTGTATCTTTCCAGGCGCATTGGATAACAGATAACCCAACATGATATTGGGGCCACGCACCCAAAGACGGCCTGCGTCTTCGATTCCCTCCACTGGCTCGAGGTGATACGCAACACCAGGCACGAAACGCCCCACACTACCCGGACGATTCTCCATCGGGGTATTGAGGGAAAGCACCGGGGAAGTTTCCGTCGCGCCATAACCTTCGAAAATACGCACCCCAAACCTATTCACCCAGGCTTCCCGCGTGCCATCCTGCAACTTTTCGGCGCCGGCAAATACATAACGCAGATTGCGAAAATCATACGGATGGGCACTCTGGGCATACCCCGCCAGGAAGGTATTGGTGCCGAACATCATCGTGGCATTCACCTCATAGGCAATCTCGGGAATCACCCGATAATGCAGGGGCGATGGATAAAAGAACACCCTTATCCCCGACAGCAACGGGAACAACGTCCCAACGCAAAGACCAAAAGAATGAAAGGTCGGTAAGGCATTCAGAATGGTATCCTTCGCATTGAAATCACTACGGACTCTTATTTGTCCGACATTGGACAGCAAGTTGATGTGGGACAACACGACCCCTTTGGGCGTACCTTCGGAGCCGGAAGTAAACAACACGACGGCAGGGTCACTGGGCCTGACATCGGTGCATAACCTTCGATATGCCAGACGCGGAAAACACGTGGCGATTAGCCCCTTGAGCTTGACACCAATGCCGACATCCCGAATCGAATCCTCGAGGTAACGTATCTTCACCTTCTCGGCGAGCTTGCCCACCGTATCCCCAAGCCTTGCTTCCACGATGAACTGCCGAGAGGTATACACCGTCTCGACCTGTGCAATCTCCACGGCCAACGACATCCCTCTGCTACCCGTGGAGAAATTCAACATCGCCGGGACCCTGCCGTAAAGCTGCAAGCCGAAGAATGCAATCGCCGTGGTCGTCGAAGTGGGAAGCAATATCCCTACCTGCGTCCCCGGCTTCGTCTCGTTGGCCATCAGGCTCCCCAGGATATAACTACGCAGGATAATCCCACGGTAACTTACCGGCTGGCGCCGGATATCATCGGCGATGATATGCCCTGCACCATGAATACTCTTTGCCCCCAGCAATGCCTCATAAAGGGTACGTTGAGTATTGCTGGTGGAAAAAACCAGCTCTATCATCAGATCGGAAAGCATCGTTCCGATGCGCTTGCGCCGCTCGGCTCCCTTCACCCCATCCGGCACCTCGATCTTGCGCGGGGACAAAAACGTTATCCTGATCGGAGGAAACCAGCGCAGGCGTACCTTCCCCCGCAAATAGGAAAAACAGGTGTACTGTGCACCATCGATGCGCACGGGAAGCAGCGTTGCCCCAACGCGATCCGCCACCAGTCCGGGGCCGTCATAGATCTTCATCAGCTCCCCGGTCACCGTGATACGACCCTCGGGAAAGACCACGGCGCTGCGATTCTCCTTCAGCCGGGTAATCAGCGTCCTCACGGCCAACGGATTATCGGGTTCCATGGGAAGCAGGGAAACGGATGACACCAACCAACGCACCCACCAACGGTTGGCGATATGGGGATTGATCACGAACGCAGGATCATTCGGTAAATATACCCACAACAAAACGGCATCCAGCAAAGAGGTATGGTTCGCGATGATCAACACCCGCCTCCCCGCCGCTCCATGGTTTTCCAACCCCTTTACCTGGATCCTGTATAAAACGGAAAAAACAATTCGCAACAACACCTTGATCGATTTCAAAATCATTTTCATGTTCAACTCACGGCTTCTTCGAAAAGACATCGGTAACACTCTTGCGCGCCTCGCGGCGCTTCCGTACCTGAAACAAGGTCAATATGGGGCCTGACACCGTATAAATCAGAAAACCGACAAACAAGACCAGGGGCGGGTCGATGGAGATCATGACGAACACCAAAACGATCGCCAGGGCGGAAACAAAGGGAACCTTCCCCCTCAGATCGAACTCTTTCAGGCTGTGGTAGCGGATATTACTCACCATCAAAATGCCGACCAGAATCGTCCCCAAGGAAACAAATACCGCCGTATCTCCCCCGGAAACCCCGTAGTCGACGCCAAGCCATACCGACACACCCAGCAAGGCAGCGCCCGATGGGCTCGGCAATCCCTGAAAATATCGTTTATCCGCCACATCCACCTGAACGGTAAAGCGCGCCAGCCGCAGCGCGGCGCCAGCCGTAAACACAAAAGCCGCAAGCCACCCCAACTTCCCCAGCGACGCCAGTGACCACTCGTATACCACCAGGGCGGGCGCCAACCCAAAGGCCACCATGTCCGAAAGGCTATCGTATGCCGCGCCAAAGGCACTCTCGGTATTCGTTATCCGCGCCACGCGTCCGTCCAGGCCATCGAGAATGATCGCCACGACAATGGCCACGGCCGCCGCTTCGAAACGTCCGCCCATGGCCGCCACGATGGCATAAAAACCTGAAAACAACGCAGCGGTGGTAAGAAGATTCGGCAATAAAAAAATACCCCGCCGACGCTTCGGTGCGGAAGATTGATTCAACATAGGTTCTCTGGCGAAGCTTCGCTTTGAGCCGACAAAGCATGATTCGGCATCAGTCAAAGCAAAAGCATTGTTTTGTAAAACCTGACTCATTTGCGAAAATGAGCGGAAAATAAACGAATTACCCCAATGATCGAGGGAGACAAGTCTACAAGCATTCTGGAATCGGGTGAAGGAATTTTCGGTTTTCGAAATGCTATCGAAAGCTGGCGAAGCTTGGCCTCGAACCGACAAGGTACGACTCGGCATGAGTCCCTTACCGAAAAAATCTTCGACAAAACGATCAAAAAATTCCGATCGTCATTTCGAGCGCAGCGAAAAATGACAAAGGGCAAGTCAATCAGAAATTCATGGCTCCGGCTAAGCCGTGTCAGGTAAAGAAAAATCGGTGTTTCGACCGATACCAAATCACGCTTCACCGGCTCAAAGCGAAGCTTCGCTAGACGAATTACCGGAACAGCTTGTTGGGGTTTACTTCGCTCACTGCAATCTATCCGCCGACATTCGACAAAACCTTTTGAACGAGCATGGAGGAACGAGGTGGTATGGGGTTTTCCTCCTCGGTAATTTGCTTATTCCCTGCTCAGCCCCACAAATGCATCAGGTTTTACAGAACGCCGATTTTGGCTTTACCGATGCTAAATCAGGCTGTCGGTTCGAGGCCAGGCTTCGCTGGATGTTGCCTGCCTCGGAACCGATGACGATGGAGAGATCATCGAACGAAGGGACCGTATTCAACGATAAGCTGGCGATGAACCGGCAAACAAAGTCTGTCGAGTCGGTGTCGAGTCGAGTCGCGGTTCCATGGATGGGAATATGGTATCCTTATCAAGGCGTTCGGTTTCGGTTTACCCATTGTCGAGGAAACGGGGTACGAAGGATGAGTTATCAGGTACTGGCACGTAAATGGCGGCCTCGCGACTTTACGCAGATGGTCGGACAGGGCCATGTGCTGCGAGCACTCATCAATGCCCTGGACAAGGATAAGTTGCACCATGCCTTTCTGTTTACCGGTACTCGGGGCGTGGGCAAGACCACAGTGGCCCGGATCCTGGCCAAGTGCCTGAATTGCGAGAAGGGGGTAAGTTCGACGCCCTGCGGTGATTGCACTGCATGCCGCGCGGTGGATGAAGGGCGATTCGTGGACCTTATCGAGGTGGACGCCGCATCCAAGGCCAAGGTGGATGAGACCCGCGATCTCATGGATAATGCCCAGTTTCTACCGGCGCAGGGACGCTACAAGGTCTATTTGATCGATGAAGTGCACATGTTCTCCGGGCATAGCTTCAACGCGCTGTTGAAGACACTGGAAGAACCGCCACCACACGTGAAATTTCTCCTGGCAACCACCGAGCCGAAGAAATTGCCGATCACCGTGCTTTCCCGTTGTCTCCAGTTCAATCTGAAGCGGCTGCCCGTCAACGAGATCGCCGGCCAATTGGACCATATCCTGAAAGCGGAGGGGATCTCCCCGGAAGCGGGGGCAACACGCCTTGTTTCCGTAGCCGCCGACGGTAGTATGCGCGATGCCCTGAGCCTCCTGGAACAGGCCATTTCGTACTGTGACGGTGCCCTGGCCGCCTCCGATGTGAAGGCGATGCTGGGAACGGTGGATCGAACCCATATTCGGGCGATCCTGAAGGCCCTGGCCGAGGGGGATGGCAAGGCACTGATGGACAGAATCGCCGCGATGGGCGAAGAGGTTGCCGATTTCGATGATGCCCTGCGGGAACTGCTGGGCATGTTGCAGCGAATCGCCATTGTCCAGGTAGTTCCGGATGCCCCGCGCGACCTCGACCCGGATGGAGAGGACATAACGGCACTCGCCGGGGAGATGGACCCGGAGGACGTCCAGCTCTATTACCAGATTGGTCTCATGGGGCGGCGCGATCTACCATTGGCACCGGATCCGAAGAGTGGTTTCGAGATGACGGTGCTGCGCATGTTGGCGTTCCGACCCGAAGATGCCGAGGTTACCGTTCCCGATCGGGAAAGGGGAACAACGAACGATAAGGGAAAGGAAAGATCGAATCCCGATCCGGCAAATAAAACCACCGCGAAAGCGCTATCTTCGGCAGCCGATGAGACGCGAACCACCGCGCTGCCATTCCCGGCAAGTCCGGAAGACTGGCCGCGGATCGTCGCGGGGCTCGGGCTAATCGGCATGGCCAAGGAATTGGCGGGAAATTGCACGCTCGCCGAATGCAAGGGTAACCTTGTTCGCCTGTACATCTCATCCGGCTTCAGACAACTGGCAAGAGAGAACGCACGGGAAAAGGTGGAGCGTTCGCTTTGTACGTATTGGGGGAAGGATATTCGGCTCCGAATCGAGGTGGCCACGACCGATAACGCGCAAACGCCGGAAAGTATCCGGCAAGGGATCGCCAACGAGCGCCAACGGACCGCGGAACGGGCTATCGACGAGGATCCGAACGTCCGGGCATTGCGCACGGTATTCGATGCCAAGATCGAAGAGGTCGCGGCGCGTAACCATGATTGATGATAATTGAGGGTAAGAATAATGAAAGGTGGTCTCGGAAACTTGATGAAACAAGCGCAGCAGGTGCAGGCAAGCCTCCAGAAGGCACAGGAAGAACTGGAGAATATGGAGATCGTCGGAGAGGCTGGCGGCGCAATGGTCACCGTTACCATGACGGGCCGCCATGATGTCCGCAGAGTTGCCATCGATCCGGTACTTTTCGAGGAAGACAAGGAGATGCTGGAGGATTTGATCGCGGCTGCCGTAAATGATGCCGTGCATAAGATCGAGAAGGCAAATAAAGAACACCTTGCCGGACTGACCAATGGTTTGTCCCTGCCCGGAGGCATGAAACTGCCTTTTTAGCACGAGCGACCATGAGCAATAGCGTACTTATCGAACACTTGGTAACAGGGTTTCGCTGTTTGCCCGGGGTCGGTCCGAAATCGGCGCGGCGCATGGCCTATTATTTACTGGAACGGGATCGCGACGCTGGACGGCGCCTCGCCGATGCGTTGCAAAAAGCCATGGACAGTGTCGGGAATTGCAGAAATTGCCGTACATTCACCGAGTCGGAACTATGCGATCTCTGCGCCAGCGAGAATCGAGATTCGTCGCTGTTATGCATCGTGGAAACCCCCGCCGACGTTACGGCCATACACCGGGGCACGGATTATAAGGGGAAATTCTTTGTCCTATTGGGGCATTTATCCCCATTGGACGGCATCGGTCCGGAACACCTCGGCCTCGATCGATTGGAGAGTCGCCTGGATGCCGGCGACATTCGGGAAGTCATCCTGGCAACCGGTTCCACCGTGGAGGGGGAAACCACGGCGCAATACATCGCGGAGATCGTCCGGGAACGGGAGATTCCAGTGAGCCGAATCGCGCGCGGCGTGCCGCTGGGAGGGGATTTGGAATTCGTGGATAGCGGAACGCTTGCCCATGCCTTGAATGGCCGCGGGGAGTATCGGTAATAGTCGCTTCATTGGAGGAGGCCCAGCGAAGCTATCCACGGGTTGTTCACGTGTCCCCAAGGGTGAGGATCGACTCAAAGGGCTCGTCCACAAGTCCACGGGGCTCCACCAAAAACCAGCAAATCCACCAACTATCCTCACGAAATCCAATCACAATAAGTTAATACCAAAGACGTAGCAGTAGATAATCACCTACAAATTTCCCTGAAGAGCCTTATTTTTCAATTTCTTCGGCAACATTACTGTATCGATCCTGAAGTACCCTAAAAAGACTCGCGGGACCATCCTTGTCTATATAGCAACCTTGCAAATGACGCTCGCCATGGGAATCGAACGCGCTACGCCCATGTAATATGCGATGATTATCGAATATGATGAGATCTCCCGCGTTAAGACGAAACTTTATCTCGAAAGCCGGGGAGTCCAACATCTGTGCCAATTTACGTCGTGCCTCGTAGAACGCTTTCAACTTCCCCGCTTCGAGTAACGGGACGAAATCGGTACGTGGGCTGAAATGGATACTGGTAAATACACCTTCGGCATCATGTTCGATCAGCGGGTGCCGAGAGAGGAAGGAAGTATTAACATCCTTGAAACGAAAACGAACCATGACCTTTGTCAGGAGTTCGTAAGCCATCGGATCAGCGACCTTGAGTGCCTGACTCACGGCGAGCCCATCGACCAGGGTGGATTCTCCACCGCTAGCGTGATTGACTAAACAATGGAGCAGTTGGATCCCAGGTATTTGATCACGGTAGTTACAATCCGTATGCGGTCCGAGTGCTAGTGCCGTGTAGGCTTGGTCATTGGGATTGTCAGTGGTACGGACATCGAAGTAACGACCGAAATTCGTCTCGCGGACACACCCGAACCGATTACCAACCTCAAGTACCATACCGTTCTGACATGGCACATCGGTAATGAGTAAAAAGCCAAAGCGCAGAAAGGTCTGGAGTGCCTCCATGAAGGCGGCGTCGGTACTGGAAATGGCTTTCCACGTTGCGCGTGGCAGTGGCAGGTCTCCTGTCCAGCCTATGACGGAAGGGAGACCATCATCGGAATCGAAATCATCACGCAGGTCATCGATCGTCAAGGTGCAATGGTGACCATCTGAAAAAGTCAAGGAAATCCTGCGACCATCATCGGCAATCACCCGCTTTTCCAAAGCCAAATCCGTTGACAGTGTCCAAGGATCGACGAGCCGCTGGTGATTGAAACGGCTCTGCGTATCTTCGGCGGTACTACGTTCCCGCAACCAAAGAGCGGATGCGATATGCTGATTGCCATCGGCATCGATAATATAGACCGATCCGTCTTCAGCGGATTTGAATTCAAAGCGCTTGTGTACCAGGCCTTGGTTTATTGAATCGCTGTTTATCATGATAGTCACGACCTGTTCCCCGCGAGCGTAAGTTTGCCGGATCAAAAATCGAAGGTAATTGCTGCACGAAACATTATTGTTTTGCTGCGATCCCCGTCGGGGGTAACCATCCCCAAAATATAGCCTTCGACGAATCGGATGCTATTACGCGATGAACCTCCGCTTTTATTTTTCCCCTTGTCCATTCTTGCAACAGCGTACCCCCGTGAACAATGAGATATCCTTCTCGATCCGGAACCGGTATCCATTCCCGCCGTATGGGAGAATATCCCTCTAATCCTTGGATGGAGATAACAGCGGTAATCAGGCTTTTATCCACATGGGGAGATACGCTGACATCGGTTTTCCCCAGTGTCGAAAGAAATTTCAGATATGCTGCCTCATATTGATAAATATATAGGGCATGGTCATTTTTTTGCGAAATGGAATCCAGAAATTCTGCCGATTCGTGTAGAGAGAGGGAAATAAGCGTGCGCAGAATAGAAAAGAGCCTGAAATAATCATCGAAACGCTCCTCTTCCTTTTGGCGAAGGCGAACATAGGTACCATGAAATTGGGCGCTTTCTCCTGTATGTGGGTCCTCGCCATAAAAAACATCCACGGCATTCGGTAATGTCTTCAATAAAGTATCGTCAAGATGACCTCTGATATTGAAAATATCGTTCATATAGAAAAAACCGAATTCGTTCAGATATTGTCCGATTCGGCGTGAGATTTCCGATTTGTCACTATCGAGCCGGGTTGGATCGATATCGATAACAGGATATTCATTCGTTTTTTTTACCATTATGGAAATTCCACTATCTATTTTTATTCATGGTCTTTCTACAGTTCTTCGCACCGCAATAACAGTTGCTGAAAGCGGTGATTTCGGATTCGTTCGATTCATAATCGAAGGTAATTTCCTCATCTTTTTGTATCTTCCGACACGCTATGAAATCGAAAGCACCGTATGCATTTGGGACAATAACACAGTTCGGGTCGCAGGAATGATTAACCAGCACACCCGGTTCATCGATAATGATGTGATTGCCATTTAGCTCCAAGGAGTATCTGTTCGGGCAAGGGACTGTCTTGATAGGTCTACTTTCAATGACTTTTTCCCTGGTATGAACTTCAACTATCGCAAAAACCGCTTTCCCTATGCCAGGCTTGGTATGAATTTTTATCCTCGTTTTCGGGAGCATAGCTATAAATGTTGGGTATTCAGAGAGTATTTGGAGAAACGCCTCCGATAATATTTCGAGATATCGAGAACCTTTCCGGTCTCGGACTTCCTGGTGAAGTCCAAATCGGAACCGATATTGATATTGAAAACATGCCTTGAGTGTGATGAGCCTTCTTCGCCATCGACCCTATGTTCCGTCCCCTTGAAGGCACCCTCGCTAATGAACTCAAGACCGGCACCAATCAATACCACAAAAAAACCTTTGAGATCGGGAATCCGTAACCAGCCATATGATGGGGTTTTTATCTTCAATCCATCCATGTTTTCAGCGATCACCAAGGCTAACAAATCATCATCGACATGGGCACCTAATCTCGTTATTTTTCGATTGCTATCGATAATAGGGGGATAATGGATGAGGCGGAACAAATAATTGGTTTTCTTCACAAGGCCAAAGTCGAACCCACCCAGCTCCGCCGAAAATATTTTCAGCAATCCCTCGAACACGGAAAAAATGTTCTTTCTAACCTGAGATAAAACACCGCTCAAGAAAGGATCATCAAGAGGTCCGGGCGATCTGCCGCGAAATCCAAACTTATGGTTATAGGCTTCATAATATTCGTAAGTGTAGCTTTCTCTGTGGAAAACATCGAAGATTTCCTTGGTATCCAATAATTCTCTGGAAACATGCTCATATCCGGAAGGAATATAGACACCATATACGGAGTTTTCGACGAGATAATAACCGGCTTTCTCTCTCCTGAATCGGTCGAAAAACATTTTCATCTCCTGGAAATAAGATATTATTTTCTCTTCCCCGAATAAGGAGTCTTCCACCAGCACAAAGCCGAATTCACGAAAAAACTCAATAACTTTTTTAGGGGGCGATCTCCGATTAATGATAGGGTAATTATTCATGTTTATTCTGTTTAAAATTCGCTTGCATTCGTTATTGTGTCTTCATGACCCATAAATCATACTTCGCTCAAGGCGCCTTCTACACTGAAGTGCCCCTCCGATACCACTTTGACCCATTTGGCTAAATTGACTGCCCGGTTGGAGCATTCCCAGGTAATTACCTCATAGAAAGTAAATCGAGGAGCAAAGACTTAGAGAGAGGGCATGCTTATCCATGCCCTTTTTGGATCGGAGGGAACACCACTCATCTAAACGGGAATCTTATACCTTGCCCCCGCCACTTCCCGAACCGGGCGCGGAACCAAATACCCCGGGAGCCGGGATCTTAGTCCAATCATGATTTCCTCGATCCGCTGCCGATCCACCGCGAAGTGCGCACTACCCAGGACCGCATCCAGCATGTGCAGGTAATAGGGAAGCACGCCTGCCGCAAAGAGCCGTTCGCTCAAGGCCGCCAGGGTATCTTCACGGTCGTTGACACCCCGCAGCAATACGGATTGATTGAGCAGCGCGGTCCCCGCTGTGCATAAAAGTTCGAGCGCTTTGTCGACCTTATCGTCCAGCTCGTTGGGGTGATTGGCGTGGATCACCATGACCGTTTGCAAATCGGTTTCGGAAAGCCATGCCAATAGCTCATTATCGACCCGTTCGGGGAGCACCACCGGTACCCTGGTATGGATACGCAGTCGTTGCACGTGAGGGATATCGGCGAGCCTGGTCGCAAGCGAGGAAAGCCTTTCGTCGGGGAGGCACAAGGGATCGCCACCGCTCAAGATTACCTCCCGAATGGTGTCGTCTTTGCGAATATAGGCAAGCGCCATGGCGAAATCCCGACAGACGTCGTGCATATCAAGGGGTTTATGCGTCCGGTCGGGTACATCGGGATTTTTGTGTCCGCCTCCATCGAGGCCTCCACAGGGAAAGTGGCGACGGAAACAATAGCGGCAATGGATGGCGCAGGCGGACGTGGTCATGAGCAATACGCGTCCCCGGTATTTCTGCAGGATGCCGGGGGCGCGCAACGCATGGCGTTCATCCAAAGGGTCCCTGGCATATCCGGGGGAAATGGCGCTTTCCTCGGCAATGGGCAGGACCTGCCGAAGCAGGGGATCCCGTGGGTCTCCCTTTCGCATCCGGGCGACATATCCGCGGGGTACCAGCAGCGAAAACGGTGTCGTGTTCGTTTTCCCCTGTTGGCCAGTGGGTTGTCTGGCCGATGACGCTTCTCCTGCTCTGGCCGGTGGCGTCTCCCCCGCCCTATCCGAATCCGGATCCGGCGACAACCCCAACACCGCCAGCATTGCCGACCGGTCCCGGAAGGCCTTCGATAATTCCACCTGCCAAGAAGAAGAACGACGCGTTATCATAACGCCCAAGTTTGCCGGAACCCTGGCGTCACGTCCAAATCTGTGATTCGCTTCGTTTCGGAAACATCGAGACCAGTGCAAAACCCAGCGCAGCTTCGCTTCGATCCGATGAAGCGTGATTCGGCAGTAATAGAGTAAAACCAGTGCTTTGTAAAACCTGGCTCATTCGCGAAGATGAGCGGGAAATAAACAAAACAGAAAACCAGGAAGATCAATGGCGACATACAACACGAATGAATTCCGTGGCGGTTTGAAGATCATGTTGGAAAATGAACCGTGCGCGATCATCGAAAACGAATTCGTAAAACCCGGCAAGGGTCAGGCATTCGTTCGCGTCAAATATCGAAACCTCAAGAGCGGTCGCGTCAATGAGCGTACCTTCAAATCCGTGGAATCGGTGGAGGCCGCCGACGTGGTGGAACGCGAGCTCCAGTATCTGTATTCCGATGGCGATTCCTGGTATTTCATGGATGCCGAATCCTATGAGCAGCACATGGGGGACGCGGTGACCGTGGGGGATGCCGTGAAGTGGTTCAAGGAACAAGATGTTTGCACCGCGATGTTGTGGAATGGGGCACTGATCTCGATAACGCCACCCAATTTCGTAATACTGGAGGTAACCGAAACCGATCCCGGTGTTCGCGGCGATACCGCCAGCGGTGCAACGAAGCCCGCCACCCTGGAGACGGGTGCCGTGATCAAGGTACCGTTATTCGTCAACGAAGGCGAGCTGGTCAAGGTAGACACCAGGACAGGTGAATATGTCGCTCGCGCCAAGGCGTAATCCCTGGGTTACCGGTGGCACCGAATACCGATAGTAAAGAGGATTGGCGGCCCACCACGGATCTGGCGATGCTTCGCCTGCGTGCATCACTCCTGGCGAGGATACGAAGCTTTTTTGCCGGGCGCGATGTGCTGGAAGTAGAAACGCCACTGCTTGCCTCCACGACCACCACGGATGTGCACCTGGATAGCATGGAAATCCGCTGCCGAGCCCGGATGGGACGAATAAACACCGCAGAAACAAGTCATCGTCTTTTCCTGCAAACCTCTCCCGAGTTCTTCATGAAGCGGCTGCTTGCCGCCGGGAGTGGACCCATATTCCAGATCTGCAAGGCCTTTCGGGCGGGAGAACAGGGGTCACATCACAACCCTGAATTTACCCTGTTGGAATGGTATCGTCCGGGGTTTACACGAGAAGCGTTGATGGATGAAGTGGAATCGCTCGTCCGCTCGATTCTCCCCATCGGTCCCGCCAGGCGGATGACCTACCTCGACGCCTTTCGTGAATACGCGGAGCTGGATCCCTTCCAGGCCCCATTGTCCCTGTTGCGGGACCATGCCGTCAGGCTCGGCTCACACCCGGAGGACGCGGGCTCTTTCGATCGGGATACCTGTCTCGATCTGGTGCTTGGCCGAATCGTACAGCCGACACTTGGGCACGGCGCGGTCTTTATCTCTCATTTCCCGGCAACGCAGGCCGCCATGGCACGACTCGTTGCCGATGATCCCCTGGTGGCCGAACGATTCGAGTTGTTCGTAAACGGCATCGAATTGGCCAATGGCTATCATGAATTGACGGATGCCCGGGAACAACGAGGCCGCTTTCTCGCAGACATGGAAAAACGCCGGCAAGTTGGGTCGACAGAATTACCTGTGGACGAGCGATTGTTGATGGCACTCGCCCATGGTTTACCGGATTGCGCGGGGGTCGCCTTGGGTGTCGATCGCCTACTGATGTTGCTGGCGGCAACGAATCTGGATGCCGTGATGGCATTTCCTTTTTCGCGGGTTTAACAGAAGGGGGTTGGCTTTGGGCGGCTTCACAAAAGAAGGGGGTGAAAAACGCAAGTTTTCGCCCAATATGCAACCAAGAGGTGTGTCGCCACCTTGAATGGCCTAATCGAACGGTAATCCAAACCATCCGAACCATTTGTTGGACGAACCCGATGAGGGAACGTACCTTAAAAGCTTTTCGGGACCGACCCACTTGAAAGCTGGCTTTCCCTCGACATTGCGATCCGCGTTGGAACAGGCCGTTCGCCTCCTCGATCCGGCCAGCCCCAGCGCACGTGCGGATACTGAAATCCTTCTCGGACATGTACTCGGAAAACCGCGCCACTGGCCTTATGTGTCGGAAGAGTGGCCCTTCTCGGCTTCGGATTACGAACGGTTCCAACAGTTGATAGCACGCCGCATCTCCGGGGTACCGATTGCCTATCTTACCGGGCAGCGCGGATTTTGGTCTTTCGATCTATCCGTTACATCCGATACCTTGATCCCCCGTCCAGAGACCGAACGTCTAGTAGAAGCCGCGTTGGATATCATCCCGCAAAAGGCAAAGTGGTGTATCGCGGATTTGGGAACCGGTGCCGGTCCCGTGGCATTGGCCCTCGCCCGGGAACGCCCGAGTTGTCTGATTACCGCAACGGACATCTCGGAGACCGCATTGGCAATCGCAAGAAAAAACGCGAGGGAATATACGAACCTGGTCTTTCGACGAGGAGATTGGTTCCATGCGTTGGATCGGATCGACTACGACATGATTGTTTCCAACCCACCTTACGTAGCAGTGGGTGATCCACATCTTACCCGCGGGGACGTTCGCTTCGAGCCCCCCTTGGCCCTGATTGGCGGCTTCGACGGGCTGGATGCCATTCGGCATATCGCGATCGGGGCAAGGAGACATCTCATACCCGGCGGTTGGCTCATCTTGGAACATGGTTTCGATCAGGGCGAGCAAGTGCGCTCTTTTTTACGGAAGTTGCGCTACAGTCAGGTAATAACGTGGCGGGATTATGGTGAACGGGAGCGAGTCACTTTGGCATGTGCGAAGATAAGCCGGAAACAAACAAAATAATGCGATCCCCGGGATGCGCCACGCTGCCGTTGGCATGGTATTGGATCTCCTGGTCTCCCGCCCTGGTAATGGCGAGTGGTCCCGGCCCACCGCCCAGCCCCACCATATCGGTTTGTTTATATTTCCCGCTCAGCTTCGCTGATGAGCCAGGTTTTACAAAGCACCGATTTTTTTACCGATGCTGAATCATGCCTGTCGGCTCGAAGCGAAGCTTCGTTAGCAATCAATTACCCACATAGGCTTATACGGTGCAGTAAAAATGCTTACCAATCGATACGTATCCGAATTCCCAAACGGAAAAACCGGTTTCTGGAAAAACCTGGGTGTTTTTGCGCCGATCATATTTTTTTACTGGATGTCATCCCAATCAATATTTGCTCAGGATATGGGATTGACAGGATCGCTGGTGCAGGGTGGGTTGGTTCAGGGGCGTACCGATCCCAAGGCCCGTATCGTATTCAAGGGGCGTGATGTTCGTGTCTCGCGCGAAGGAGTATTTCTTCTCGGCTTTGGCCGTGATGAACCACGCACGGTCGATTTTTCCGTGACCTTCCCCGACGGTCGTCGAGAAACCAAAACTCTTTCCATAAAACAGCGAAAATACGAGATTCAACGAATCGATGGGTTACCGAAAACCAAGGTATCTCCTCCCCGAAGGACTCTCGCCAGAATTCGAGCCGAAACGGCCAAGGTCAAGGTCGCTCGAACGCGGGATGACGTGCGCACCGACTTCCTGGAGGGTTTCATCCTCCCTGTAGGGGGCCAAATCACCGGTGTATATGGAACTCGACGCATTCTCGATGGCAAGCCGCGCAGGCATCATTTCGGGATCGATATTGCGGCGCCTGCCGGCACACCGGTTCGCGCACCAGCCAGCGGTATCGTCAGTCTGGTACATCCCGATATGTTTTTTTCCGGTGGCACATTGATTGTCGATCATGGGCATGGGTTATCCTCGTCCTTTCTTCACTTGAAGCGGATACTGGTAAAAGAAGGGGAACATGTTCGACAAGGGGACATTATTGCTCAGGTGGGAGCCACCGGACGTGTAACCGGGGCGCACCTGGATTGGCGGGTAAATCTATTTCGAACACGTTTGGACCCACAGCTATTGCTGGATTCCAAAAACTTCGTTCCACAGGAATAGCGAAGCTTCCTGCTCGTTTACGAAGATGAGCGGGAAATAAACGAATCAACGCTATTGGAAATGACGACACATCCCTGCATCACCCACGGAGTGGGGAAATTGCATTTTTCACCGCATTGCCAACATGCCACGCGTCACCGGGTAAAAACTTGCATTTTTTACCATACCTGCTAGCCCTCGAAAGAATCCAAATCCTTGACATCACTCAAGGGCGGCAGATCGTCCAAGGTTTTCAGGCCGAAGTAATTCAAAAACTCGCGGGTCGTCCCGTAAATGGCTGGTCTGCCGGGGACATCACGATGACCGATCACACGGACCCATTCCCGTTCCCGTAGGGTCTTTATGGTAGAGGAAGCAACGCTCACCCCCCGGATCTCCTCGATTTCCCCCCGGGTAATGGGTTGCCGATAAACGATGATCGCCAGGGTTTCCAACAAGGCGCGAGAGTAGCGTATGGGGCGCTCCACCCAAAGACGCTGGATATATTCAGCATACTCGGAGCGGATTTGGTAACGAAAACCGCCGGCCACCTCTTCGAGTTCGATGCCGCGCGACTCACAATCCTTTTCCAGCGCCGACAAAACCTCTTTCAACAGAGACCGGGATGGTATTTTCGAATCGCCTCGGGAGGCATCCTTTCCGGATAGCGCCTTCTCCATGGGTGCTTCCTCGAAGGAATTCGTAAACAAACCAAACAGGTCGTTCATGGCCAAAGGCCGATCCGCCGCCAATAACGCCGCCTCGACGATCCTTTTTACGGTATCGAAATCCACATGAGACATCGGAGAGCTCCTCGACGTGAAAATATCACCAGTGAAGCTTGTGCTCGAACCGACAAAGCATGACCCGGCATCGGTAAAGCAAAATTGGCGTTCTGGAACATGTTTGTATCTTTAGTCGTCGGCTGTCGTCGGCGACTTTTCCATGAAAAATATCTTTACCAAACAATGAGCCTTCTCCGAATGGCCTCTGTGCTTTGCTTCGTGTATTCTTGCCTCCAGTAAAGCTTCGCCTCGAACCGATGAAGCGTGATTTTGCATCGGTCAAAGCAAAATCATCGTTTCGTAAAACCTGGTTCATTTGCGAAAATGGGCGGGAAATAAACAAATCGATAGTATTGAAAATGGCGACGTATCCCCGTGTCGCGCGCTGGGTGAAAATTTACATTTTTCACCACCCTGTTAGTAGGCCGAACCCCAAATTCAAAGATTCACCCGTGTTGGGTCGAAGACCCAATGGTAACCATAGTGATCGGGGTGGAGATTGATCAATCATACCGATGACCGGCTTTACGACAAGGCTCCTACAGGAAAATATTCAGAAGACGGTAATGGAAAAACTCAACAAAACAAGTGATAGCAACTCCCCGATAACCACTTCCCCGGAAGCTGCCATCGACAGTACGGCGGTACTCGATTATCTACAAGAAAATCCCGATTTTTTCGTCGAGAATCCCGATATCCTCGAGCTCCTGGATATTCCACACCCATGTGGTGACAATACTGTCTCATTGATCGAACGTCAGGTATTGGTCCTTCGTGAACAGGCGCGCCAACAACGAGAGCAGTTCAATGAATTGATGGACAATGCCAGGAAGAATGAGATATTAAGCCAACAACTGCACAAACTGACGCTCCAGTTGATCGATTACACATCCCTCGATGAGATATTTTCCGCCTTGCGTGATCGGCTAATGGCGGATTTTACGGCAGGTGCCGTCGAGGTTCGTATCTTTCTCGCACCGCGCTGTACGCTGGATCAGGAGTTGAAGGAATTTTCGGATTGGAACGGCGTCATCCCCGAGGTCATCGAACCGCTGCTCGATACCAATGGAGAACCGGTATGCGTACAAAGCCGAGTTGCCCAAATGACATGCCTTTTTGGTGAACAGGCAACCACTTTCGGCTCGGGAATGCTCATGCCACTAAAAGGTGAAGACGAGAGAATCTTTGGTGTTCTCGGTATCGGAAGCCATGATCCGAAGCGATTTCAACACACGTTGGGAACGATATTCATGAGTCAACTCGGCGAAATCGTCGGACACATAATATCCCCCTATATTTCCGATGCACAAGAATAGATGAAAGATCGACCATCGAAATCATTCGTTTTTTGAAAGGAAACCAATTCCGCGTTGCTTATGTCGAATCGCTATTCGGATTCATCCTCGAAGACGAATCCCCATTGCCGTTCCGGACAGCAGCTGGAAGACACCATCGATACTTTCATCGACCATTTGGTAATCAATCGTCGCTTATCCTGGTTGACGGGCAAGGCATACCGTCAGGATCTCGAACGCC
The DNA here is from genome assembly GCA_964610175.1 of uncultured Thiotrichales bacterium. Lineage (GTDB taxonomy): Bacteria > Pseudomonadota > Gammaproteobacteria > HK1 > HK1 > CAZSVE01. The sequence goes on along the minus strand of CAZSVE010000018.1, from coordinate 20,050 downwards.
TGCTCGCATTCTGTCGAGAACACGGCATACATTCCTGGGATCGGTTGGACACCATGCATGTGCGCTCCTTCGTGGGTCTGCAACGCAGATTGGGGCGAAGTTCATACGCCACACAGCGGCTTCTCTCCGCCATGCGCGGCTTTTACCAATACCTTATCCGTGAGAGATACGTTGCACACGACCCCCTCGCGGGTGTCTCGGCCCCAAGACGGCCACGTCATCTACCCAAGGTTCCCGATGTCGATGAAATAGCGGGATTACTGGATTCGCACCAAGACAACCCGCTTGCCATCCGTGATTGGGCGATCATGGAACTCCTCTACTCATCCGGACTCCGATTGGCTGAACTCGTAGGACTGAATCTGTCGGACCTCTCTCTCGACGAGCGGCTCGTGCGGGTAACGGGTAAAGGGAACAAGGAAAGAATCGTCCCGGTCGGTCGAGTGGCTTGTCGGGCGATCACGCGGTGGCTCGATATACGATTGCAGTTCGCAGGATCGGAGCAACCCGCGCTATTCGTGAGCCGCCGTAGAACCAGATTGACGTGCCGGGGCGTACAAGCAAGGCTGCAGAAATTCGGTATTGCCCGAAACCTGGATATGCCGCTCCATCCCCATCTGTTTCGCCATGCTTTCGCAAGCCATCTTCTCGAATCGAGTGGCGATCTTCGCGCCGTGCAGGAAATTCTCGGTCATGCCGATATCACGACTACGCAGATCTACACACACTTGGATTTTCAACACCTTGCCAACGTATATGACGAAACGCATCCGAGAGCCAAACGTAGTTCCATTGCCAGTGATGCCAAACTCGGACCATCGCGAAAATTGGAGAGCTAGCCTTTCGATCCCGCTCACCAAGGTTGTTCGATCGTCATCGATAAGGTATCACGGCAATGATCCATGCCACACGCCCCTTTTCCGTGGTCTCCACTCGCCCCATGCCGGTATTCCGCGGTACGCCCGATCCTTCGGCGGCGAAGCGCTCATTACTCTCTTCCCCTCTTCGTTATGGGATCTACCCCTGTCATGGGGAACCATCCCCGCCATGGGGCATGCCGCTCCTCCTCCCCCCCGAGGATGAGCGACACCGAGCGATACCGAACGACACCACCCTCCCGGAAACCGAAAGCCGGCGTACCGAAAACCAATGTAAAATCGGGTCTCGATACAAACGCCCACGACACGAGGTATCGTTATGGACTTCAGCATAAAAAACATCGATCTCGAGCAGCAACCCATCGGGTGCCTGGTCCTCGGCGTGACCGAGCCTTGCCAACTTACGGATTCCGCCCAGGCCGTAAACTCGGCCACCGATGGCGCCATCGCACGAATACTCGAAACCGGCGATTTCGACGGTGAATCGGGTCAAACCCTGATACTCCATCAACCGCCCAATATCCCCGCCGAGCGCGTCTTGCTGGTGGGATTCGGCAAGGAAAAGCAACACACCCCCTGGCAATATCGATCGGTGATCTCGAGTGCCTTTCGGGCCCTCGACCACACCAAAGCCAAAGACGCCGCCGTGTTCCTCACGGACCTCCATATCCCGGACAGGGACTACCTCTGGCAGGTCCGGCAAATCGTGGAAAGCGCCCTCCATGCGCGCTACCGATGCGACTGGCTGCAAACCGAAAAGAAAAAGCAGCCCCCCCCCCTGACCCAGGTACTGATACACCGCCCCGAGCATCGAGACGCATCTGGCGCCGAGCAAACGATACGGGAAGGGGTCGCCATCGCCAAAGGCATCGAACTTGCCAGGGATCTTGGCGACTTACCGGGAAACATCTGTACCCCCACGTATCTCGCGGAACAGGCCAAGGCCATGGTCGGCAGTAAAAAGGCAGCGGCCACCGTCAAGATCCTGGAAGAAAAAGACATGGAAAGGCTCGGCATGGGCGCGTTGCTCGCGGTGGCCAGGGGGAGCCGCGAGGATGCCAAGCTCATCCTCCTCCACTACAAAGGGGGTAAAAAGGGCAGCAAACCCATCGTATTGGTAGGCAAGGGGGTTACCTTCGACGCCGGGGGCATTTCCCTCAAGCCCGGTGCCAAAATGGACGAGATGAAATTCGACATGTGCGGAGCAGCCAGCGTATTGGGCACCCTGTTTGCCGCCATGGAGCTGGCGCTTCCCCTCGATATCGTGGGCATCATCCCGGCCACCGAAAATCTCCCCGACGGCAACGCCACCAAGCCGGGCGACATCGTCACCACCCTATCCGGACAAACCGTGGAGATCCTCAACACCGACGCCGAGGGGCGCCTCATCCTCTGCGACGCCCTGTCCTATGCCGAACGCTTCGATCCCGATGTCGTCATCGACATCGCAACCCTGACCGGCGCCTGCCGGATCGCCCTCGGCGCCCACGCCAGCGGGCTCTTCAGCAATCATGGGCCGCTTGGCGAGGATCTGCTTTCGGCAGGGGATCGAAGTGGCGACCGCGCCTGGCTCATGCCATTATGGGACGAATATCAGGAACAGCTAAACAGCAATTTCGCCGATATGGCCAACATCGGGGGACAGCTTGCCGGTGCCGTCACGGCCGCCTGTTTCCTGTCGCGCTTCACCAAAAACCACCACTGGGCGCACCTCGACATCGCAGGCGTCTCCGCGCTATCCGACAAGAAGAAAGGCGCCACCGGTCGCCCGGTGGCTCTGTTGACGCAATACCTGCTGGACCGATGCGCATCCCCCGAATTGCCCTTGAAACAACCACTGAAAAACAGCCACTGAAAAACACCCTTCGAGAAAATACGCCATGGCTACGACACCCTCTCCCGACAATACCGGCAATACTGCCGCCACCGATATCGACGCCACCCCCCGTTACCGCAACGACCTATGGACGCTGGACGACGGCTTCAGCCTCGGACGCGTCGGCAACCAGGTGGCGCGCATGGCACTGGAAGTCGAGCCCCCCTTCACCCTCGGGGTCACCGGCAAGTGGGGGGCGGGCAAGACCAGCGTCATGCGCCGCGCCTTCGCCACCCTGGGCGGCCAGCCCATTCGTCAGCAACGCGCCCTGGCCGAACCCGGAGAAGAGGGACAAGGCGAACAGTGGGCCGGGCTCTCCTGGACCAACGAAGAACGCCAAAAGGCATTGGCTTGGCCCGAAGACTATTTCCAATCCACCGAGGGCGTCTTTTGTGTCTGGTTCTCCCCATGGCAGCACCAGAACGAGCAAAACCCCCTCGTTCCCCTGATCAGGGAAATCCGCGCCCAATTCGAAGCCAGGTTGCAGGACCGATTCCGTGCCGTGCAGACCTTACCCGAAGGGAACGCCAGAGCCAGAAAACACAAGGAAACCATCAAAAAGGCATGGGATGGATGCCGCAGCAACGGCCTTGCGGGGATCCAACTATTGGGACAGGTGGGGAATGCGGCGCTCTCCCTGACCCTGGGTGCGCCATCCACCGTCCTCACTGGCGCCATCGACGCCGTCCGCCAAGGCCGGCAGGAAGGCAACAACAGCGACCCCGATCTCACCGCGATCAGCGACGGACAGCGCTTTCATCTCCTCTTCGAAGATGCCATCGACCAGGTGCTGGAAGCCCTCCTCGACTTTCCCACCGAAAATCAAGGCAATGAATCATCCCCCGAAGGATCTTCTCCCCGCCTCATCCTCTTCATCGACGATCTCGACCGCTGCGAAGAGGGCGTCATCGTGCGCCTCCTGGAGGCCATCAAGCTCTATCTATCGAGCCGTCGCTGCGTCTTCGTACTCGGCCTCGACGACAGCGCCGTCCTCGACGTCCTGACGCGCCACTGGCAGGGGCGCTCCGAGGACAGCAACCGCGAATACCTGGAAAAGCTCTTCCAGGCCATCCTCGCCGTGCCTCTACCGGCCACCTCCCATGTACGCGAGGCCATCAGCTCTCAGCTTGCAGTTCACGGGATTCCCTCTCCCAGGCGTCTCGCCGAGGACATCGAACGGCTTCTGGAACCCAATCCACGCAAGATCAAGAACTTCGTCAATGGCCTGTGCGCCACCTGGGGGCTCCACGACGCCCCCGGCTGGTTATTGAAAGAGGAAGCAAAATCCAAGGTAAAGAATTCCGGAGAATTCGCCGAGGAAGAAGAGCGCCAGCGCGCCGTGCGCCGTTTTCTGGTGTTTTATTATCTGCGCCTTTATCACCGCCCGGTGTGGCGGCTCCTGGAACGCCAGCCCGAATCCCTGGACACCCTGTACGGGGTCATCGCCCAAAAGGAGGACATCGAGCCCATGGGGGACGGGGCAGATTCCGGCGAACAGCGCCTGTTGCGGGAATTCTATTTCCGCGCCTTCAGCCATGTCCTGGCAAACCCGCAAGGGGAGGGAGAGGGCGAGCGCCTCTTCCATGGCAACGAACCCCTCGACAAGGCCGTGGAACGCTTCCAGGAACGCCAGGACCGCAAGCGCTCCGACGAATACCTGTGCCAGTTGCTCCTGGAACTCACCGAGGGATACGAACTCGACCCGCGCTACCTCTATCTCGACATCGACCATACGTCGCCAGATAACCCCAACCCGAGCTAGCCGGAATCAAAATTCCATCGTAAAAAAAGCGCTGTCATCTCGACCGTAGGGAGAGATCTCGTGCATTCGGAATCTTTATCGAGGCAGAAGGTTTCTCGCGCAGCGAAAAACGACATCCTTTCCAAAATTTTTGTTCACTTTGTCGAAGATCTTCCCGCCAAGGGACCAACCAAGTAATGAGTACCCTCGAAAAAAGCTACCGCGTCACCGCCCGCGGCTTCTATGTGCGCTGGCTGGCGCAGCGCTTCGGCAACATCGACTTCCTGCAGACCAAGGAGGGCGAGGAAAAGGTCCATCTCGCCAGGATCTACATCGCGGCGCGCCTGGATCATGAAGACCGCCGCGACGAGGACATGGGTAAGGACAAAACCAGCGGAGGCGCCAAGGACGAGGAAACCCCGCCGGGCCGCGACGCCCGGGAGGTCATCGCGGAAACCCCTTTTGTTGCCATCTCGGGCCGTCCCGGCAGTGGCAAGACCACCCTGGTCCATGCCCTCATCCATGAGCTGTGCGCCGGGCCCGAGACCCCCTTCCGACGCAACCTGGTGGGGCACACCGGCATCCTGCCCGTGCCCCTCATTCTCCGCGACTATCAAGACGAATTGCCGCGCCTTACCCATTTCGAGGAATTACTCGATCTATGGTGGCAGCGCGCTTTGGAAGAGGCCAGGGACAAGGGATTTACCCTGCACATCGAGCGCCTGCGCCGCAGCGTCGCCCCGGCACCGACGGGCGACGGGATGCCCATGCTGGTGTTTTTCGACGGCATCGACGAGGTGGGTGGAGTCGAACCACGGGGCAGGGTGCTGGCCATGGCCTGCGAAGCTCGGAAACAAGGCCATCGCGTGGTACTGACCGGTCGCCCCTCCGGTTTCGAGGGATTGGAACTCTCCGCGATTCCGGGGTGTGGCGAGGAAGGGAATCCTCCGTTTATTTTTGGTCAGTCCAAACTTAGCGGCTCCGATGTTCTTGGTGGAGATATTTCGACTCGATACATCCTTCTACACATCCAACCCTTCGCCCGCCCCCAGATCGAGGAATTCCTGGCGCTTTTCTATCGCCTCAGCGACGAGTGGAAGCGCATCCGGGAACAAAGCATCGCGGAATTCAACGACGCCCTGGACCAGCGCGACTACCTCTTGGTGTTGGCGCGCAGGCCTATTTTCCTCACCCTCATGGCCCTGGTGCACGCCAACGACCGGCGCATGCCCCATGGCCGCGCCGATCTGTACCGACGCATCATCGATCTGTATCTCATCCGCCAGACCCATCAGCGCCGTCTGCAACATACCACCGACGGCAGGCCCATGCCCCACTGGGACGAGCGCGAGGTACGCCGCGCCCTGGGCTTCATTGCCTGGCGCAGCCAGCAGCGCGGCGCCGAAGCGGAGGGCTCCCATGATCGCGACAGGCGCCAGGTGGTGTGGTCGCGGGGGGAATTGGAGGCGGAGGTATCGAGGCTCCTCGGTGGCGAGGACCCCGATCTCGGGCGCTTCCGGGAGTTGATGCCCTCAAGCACCCAGGAACTCGTCAATTACTTCCTGCACCCCGCAGGGCTGCTGGTGGAACCCGCGGACAAGCGCATCCAGTTCGCCCATCTCAGCTTTCAGGAGTATCTCTGTGCCGAATACCTCCACGGCCGCGCCGTGGCCGGGGGCAGCAGCTACTTCATCGAGGAGACCCGCGAACTGCTCCTGGATCACCTCACGTCCCCGGGCTGGGACGAGATCGCCATGCTGTTCCTCACCATCCATACCGCCCAGGGCGCCCAGACCCAGGGCACCGCCCATCTCGAGGTACTGGCACAACTGAAGATTGCCAAGGTGGCCGAGGCGCGGCTCTTGATCGCCGCGCTCACCGGGCAGGAACTGGACTTCGAACAGGCGGAGCACCGCCGTTGGCTGCCCGTGGCCGTGGCCGCCGCCCTGCTGCATCCCAGGAAGGGATTCGCCAGGCGCTTCGGCGAAGTGACGGCGTGGTCGTCGGTAGGATGGGCAAAGCCGCGAAGCGACGTGCCCATCCTACAACAAGGGCCGGGGCTGGAACTCCTCATCGAACTATTGCGGGGGAATGACCCGTGGCCGGTGTTGCAGGAAATCCTTGAGGGCGACCCGCCCGGGGGACGCCGCCCCAAGGAATGGCGGGAGCGCGGCCTGGGCAAGGCTGCTGGGCGCTGGCAGAATCCCACCGATGACGAAAGCTGGGATGTGGATGGCAAATTCGGCTCGAAAGACGCCCGTAGGGACGACGCCCATAGCTCTGCCCTCCTGATCACCATTGCCGATGCCGCTTGGGGACTCGCGGGGAAGGATGAAGAGACGGACCCGCTCCGCCTCGATATGGATGCCGGGCTGCAGAGCGCCCTGTCCGATTGGCTGCGGCGCACCAACCCGCCTCTGTACCACATGGATGAATCGGCAACCGAACCTCTGCCCGAGCCCACCTATACGGGCCTGGCCCTGGATGCTCTGGTTCCGGCCAAGGGGGAATTGTGGTTCGATGCCCTCGCCCGGGTGCCCCTGGAGGCCTGGCTGCTCCAGGGGGAGGGTTGGGATGAAGGCTATTTCCTCTGGGATACTTTCAGCCAACCCATGGTGTTGTTGGCCCTCTATCCGGATACCCCCCCCCCCCGTTGCTTGTTTGAGCCTGAGCGTATATCAAATGCTGCTTTTCGTCGAAATGATCGCCGGCGGCGAGCATTTCGACGAATTTTCGCGGTCGCTGTCGCGGTCGCGGTCGCGGTCGCTGTCGCGGTCGCGGTCGCGGTCGCGGTCGCGGTCGCGGTCGCTGTCGCTGTCGCGGTCGCGGTCGCGGTCGCTGTCGCTGTCGCTGTCGCTGTCGCGGGAGCTATCGCAAGATGCGCGGCTTTCGCCAAAACTCCGGGATGCCCTTCGAATGATGGCAGAAGGGGATCGCCTTTCGAGTCTGCCGGATAAATCACTCGACCGCTTCGTCTTGGAGCTGGAGCGCTTCGGCTACCGCTTCGCGGCCCTGGACTGGTTCGCCGAAGAGGCCGAGGACCCGGAATTGATGCACCGCCGCGGCCTTCGGCCCGGGGAGCCGATCCCCAAGGGGTTCGGGCTCTTCGACGAAGACGGGCACCCACTGGAGAAATGGCCCAGGGAGGGGCTGGTAAAGCTGCGCCGGTGGCTGGACGACGACGAGGCAGTGCTGGACTGGACCTTCCCGGAAGGCCTACCCGCAGAAGAACGAGACAACCTATTGGCCGAGCTTGCGCGGCTCCGCCGCCGCCCCTGGTCGCCCCAGGCGGCCCTCGATGCCGCGCTTGCCGACTGGCCGGAAACGGAACCCCGCCGCGAGGTCTCCCTCGCAGCGGCGGAGCGCCCACTGCTGGCGGTCATCGAGGCGATACTCCAGTGATCACCAAGGGGGGATGGCCAACCCGGCAACAGCCGGAACCAAAATTCCATCGTAAAAAAGCGCTGTCATCTCGACCGTAGGGAGAGATCTTGTGCGTCCGGAGTTCCACGAAACAAAAAGATTTCTCGCGCAGCGAAAAATGACAATCCGCCTTTATGATCGCTTTGTCGAAGATTCTCTCCATGAGGGACCAAATACCATGCCCATATTACCGAAGGCCCAAGGGATACTGGATCGCTTTTCCGATGGCGTCGGCACGCTTTCGGCGTTGCTGCTGGTGCCGCTGGTGGCCAATGTCTTTTATGACGTGGTGATGCGTTATCTCTTCAACGATGTCTCCATCGGGATGCAGGAACTGGAATGGCACCTCTATTCCATGGTGCTCCTGCTCGGCATCGCCTATACCCTGAAGGCGGATGGCCATGTCCGGGTGGATGTGCTCTACGAGCGCATGACCCCGCGCCGCCGCGCCGTGGTGGATATGGCGGGGACGGTGGTGTTCATCTGGCCGTTTTGTTTTCTGATCGCCCACTATGGGCTGGAATTCGCCCAGGGGGCCTACGAGATCGGCGAGATGAGTGGCGACCCCGGGGGGCTGCCCCATCGCTGGATCATCAAGGCCATGATCCCGCTGTCGTTCCTCTGCGTGCTGGTAAGCAGCGTGGGATTTTTTCTGCGCGCCCTGAATACGTTTCTGGGCACTGGTGGCCAGCGGCATGACCCTTCGGAGAGGGCTACTTTACGGAGATAATCGATCATGATCGGCATCGTGATGTTTTTCGTGGCCTTGGCGCTCCTGCTGCTGGGGTTTCCGGTGGTGTTCACCTTCGGCGGCGTTGCGGTGATCTTCGGGGTTCTCGCCGAGGGTTGGGAGCTCTTTGCGTTCATGCCGTTTCGTATCTACAGCATCATGCAGAATTCGGTGCTGATGGCGGTGCCGCTCTTTATTTTCATGGGTATCGTGCTGCAAAGGACCCAATTGGCCGAGCAGCTACTGGAATCCATGGGGCGCCTCTTCGGTTCCATGCGCGGGGGGCTGGCGGTGTCGACGATACTGGTGGGGGCGCTGCTGGCGGCTTCCACCGGGGTGGTGGGGGCCAGCGTGGTGGCCATGGGGGTGATCTCGCTGCCGGTGATGATCAAGTATGGTTATCAGAAGCGCCTGGCCTGCGGCGTCATCTGCGGCGCGGGGACGCTGGGTCAGATCATTCCTCCGTCGATCATCCTGATCATTCTGGGCGATGTCCTGGGGCTGCCGGTGGGCGACCTGTTCCAGGCGGCGGTGATCCCGGGGCTGGCGCTGCTCGGGGTGTATATCGTCTATGTGCTGATATTTTCCTATGCGAATCGCGACGTGGCCCCGGCGATTCCGTTCACGGGGAACGAGGCGACGAGGATGCGCCAGTATCTGGATGCCTTTCGGTCGGTGATTCCGCCGCTGCTTTTGATCGTGGTGGTCCTCGGGTCGATCTTCGCCGGTATCGCGACGCCCACGGAGTCCTCGGCCCTGGGGGGCGTGGGGGCCGTTGTGTTGTCGCTATTGTACGGTAAGTTTTCCTGGAAGATGGTCTACGAGAGTTCTCTGGAGACGGTGAAGATCACTGCCATGGTGTTTGCCATCCTGTTGGGTGCCACGGCGTTTTCCATGGCCTTTACCTATACGGGGGGGGATATGATCGTGGAGGAGTTCCTGACGCAATTACCAGGGGAGAAGTGGGGGTTTCTGATCTTCTCCATGGTGTTTATTTTGCTGTTGGGGTTTTTTATCGATTTCGTGGAGATTTCATTCATCGTGGTGCCGATCCTGGCGCCCATCGCCGAGATCATGGGCATCGGGATGCTGTGGTTCGCTATCCTGATCGCCATGAATCTGCAAACGTCTTTTCTCACGCCACCGTTCGGATTCAGCCTGTTTTATCTGAAGGGGGTGGCGCCACCGGGGGTGCGTACCGTGGATATCTATCGCGGGGTAGTGCCGTTTATCATCATCCAGGCGTCTATCGTTGTTTCCATCCTTTTGTTTCCGGCGTTTTATGGGTTGGCTTGAGTTTCGCAGAATGGACGAATCAAAGATAATTCTTATGGAGGCTAATCCATTTATTTCCGGCTCGGCTTCGTATCCGTGAATTTCCATTTCATGCTTTGTCGATTCTAGGAGAAGCTTCGCTAGCTCATGATGAAAAACATATCGGAATTGGAGGGCTCTGAAATCGTGTTCTACACGGATCGGAGTGGTGAAATAAAAATAGAAGTATTCTTCCAGGATGATAGTTTCTGGTTGACACAGAAGAAAATGGCGGAGCTTTTCAACGTCAATGTGAGAACAATCAGTGGACATCTAAGAAACATTTTCGCAAGTAAAGAATTAATGGAAAATTCAGTTATCCGGGATTTCCGGATAACTGCCGCGGATGATAAAATTTACCTCACACAATATTACAACCTCGATGCAATCATTTCCGTCGGCTATCGCGTCAATTCCCATCAAGCCACGCAATTTCGCATTTGGGCAACGAAAGCTCTCAAAGAGTTCGTAATAAAAGGATTTATTTTGGATGACGAGAGATTGAAAAATGGATCTCGTTTCGGAAAAGACTATTTCCGAGAATTACTCGATAGAATTCGCGCTATCCGTGCCAGCGAAAGACGGATATATCAACAGATTACAGACATATTCGCGGAATGCAGTATCGATTATGACAAAAATTCGGAAATTACGAGGAATTTTTATGCAATTACAGGGAAAACGGCAGCCGAAATCATTTATGACTCCGCTAATGCGGAAGATCCGAATATGGGTTTGAAAACATGGAAGAAATCACCGGAAGGCAGGATCTATAAATACGATACCGAAGTAGCAAAGAACTATTTGGATCAATCCGAGATCAAAAGATTGGAGCGTCTTACTTCGGGATACTTCGATTATCTGGAACGCATTGTCGAAAATCAAGTAACCTTGACGATGGAAAATCTGGCGGAAAGCATTGGAAAATTCTTGAGCTTCAATGAATACGAAATCCTGGACGGGAAAGGAAAAATATCTCGCAAGGAGGCAGTAGAAAAAGCGCATCATGAATTCGAGAAATTCGCGCCAAAGCAGGATAAAAGATTGGATTCGGATTTCGATAAAATGACAAGAGAAATCCTCGATAAGGGCTTGTGAGTGTCCAGAATCTCTATATCGCCGGGGAGAGCGATCCGAGTAATGGGGTGTTGGTGATATCGAAAGGGGAGAGAGCGGGTATTCGACTTCTCGGCGAAGTTTCTCCTCGAACCGATGAAACGTGGTTTGGCAAGTAGTAGAGCAAGATTAGTATTTTGTTGAACTTGACTCATTTACGAATGATGAGCGGGAAATAAAAAAGTTCATGGCGTTGGCACAATGTTCGAGACATCGCCACCATCATCGACATCGATATTTCCATCCCGGGCATTTCTTACAACAGCCCCGCACAGCTTTGCATCGCTGATATCATCCTTGCTGGCAAATTCGGCGAACCCCTTGTTCTCGAAGTCTCGAAGATGCAAATAGCCTACCTCTTCCTGTTCTGCGCGCCTCGAACCAACGAGTCATGAATTCTCTAAATCCTGGAATAATCCCAAAAGCTCCCGCTTCCGACGTAAAAACATTTTTCGCGTAATCGTCAGTCAGGAAGCAGGGACACAAAAGTCCATCCCTTCCCTTTTTCACTCGCGATGCATCCCTATGTCGCACACGGGGCGATAAAAAATCGCATTCCCCCCTCCTGTTGGGCTACATGATATTTCACAGTCTCGCCTGCACGGGAAGCGGTACTATTTTCACTCCCTCGGAATAACACCCCCTTCGATCAATTCCCGCCGCAACCGCCGAATGACCGGGGGAACGGAATAGCATCGATCAGCGAGTCTTTTGACCGGCCATATCCCCATCACGCTGTTGCAGAAAAAGAGCCCATCTGCATGGAAAAGAGCGGATGGGTCGAGTCTCGTAACACGAACGTCTATTCCCACCATTTCGGCCACATGGATGATCCGGTCGCGAGTGATGCCCCGAACGCCACTCTCGGCGAGCCCTGGAGTAATGAGTTGGTTTCCCCGAACCAGAAACAGGTTGCTCATGGTGCCTTCGATGAGGCAACCATCGCTATCCAGCATGATCCCTTCGGGCACGCCCTTTTGTGCGCACTCGATCCTCCCCAGTACTTGCTCCAGGCGATTCAAGTGCTTGATCCCCGCCAATGCGACGTTTCGACCAAGACGGGTGTCGCAAAGGCAGGTGTCGATGCCTTCCCGGGAGAAATCGATGGGATAATCGGGCCATTGGAAACCGGCGACGAGTCGGGTCGGAGAGGACGCGGCAGCATTCGGTGAAGACACGGCAGTATTGGGCACGGGGGGAGTGGGGGCATATCCGCGTCCGCCAACGCCGCGGGTGATGATGACCTTTACGATGCCACGTTGCAGTTCGCCCGACACGATATGGATTTCCTGTTGTAATGACGCCCGCGCGGGTTCCGGGATGCGTAGTCGTCGGCAACCGCGGGCGAGGCGATCCAGGTGCTCGGAGAGGCAGAGGGGAATCCCTTTGTCGACGGCGATGGTTTCGAATAGTCCATCTCCGTACTGGAGGCCGCGGTCGTTGGCGGAGATGGTGTCGCGTGGCTGTCCGTTTATCAGCATTTTTATCGACCTTGCCCAAGGAGCGCCCGGAGCGGGCCCCGCGCTTTGTGATGGGTCTCCCGGAGTTCCCGCTCGGGGAAGGAGTCGGCGACGATCCCGGCACCGGCCCGCAGGGAAACCCGATTGCCTTGCCGACAAATGGTGCGGATAAGGATGTTGAAATCGGCGCTGCCATCGCGATTGAGATATCCCATGGCACCGGTGTACGGCCCACGAGCTACCCGCTCCAGCTCGGCGATGATCTCCATGCAGCGGACCTTGGGACAGCCGGTGATGGTGCCCCCCGGAAACACGGCTCGAAGGACCCTGCCAGGTGTTGCATCGGGCGTGAGGACGCCGCGGATGTTGGAGACGATGTGGTGGACATGGGCGTAGGATTCCAGGACCATGAGTTCATCGACCTCAACGCTGCCGTGTTTGCAGATCCTGCCCAAGTCGTTGCGTTCGAGGTCGATGAGCATGATGTGCTCGGCCCGTTCCTTGGGATGCGCCATCAAGGCGCTCGAGAGTCCGGCATCCATGATCGAGTTTCGACCTCGGGGGTGTGTCCCGGCGATGGGGCGGGTTTCCACCACCCCGTCATGGATATGCACCAATCGTTCCGGGGAAGAACTGATTACCGCGAAGTCGCCCCATGCCGCGAGACCCGCGAATGGCGCGGGGTTGTGACTGCGCATGCGGTGGTAGATATGCGCGGGCGTAACCCCCTGGCGTAGAAGCCCCCGCCAACCACGGGAGAGGTTTACCTGAAAGACATCTCCCTCGCGGATATAGCGCGTGATCCTGGCGACGCGCTCCAGGAATTCATGGGGTGGGTCTTCCTGGATGGATTCGCGCAGTAATCCCGTCCGTGAATTCGGGATCGGGGGCGTAGAAACAGGGCGAATCGATGATAGATCGTTTTGCATTTCCGCGAGGAGAGGGGCGCGATCGGGTTCTGCTATCAGGATGGTTTGCTGTTTTTGTCGATCTCGAATGATGGCGGCGGGGATCCGCCAGGCGGCTGCAGTGGGGAATTTTGCTTCGATGGAAGGGGCGTCGATACGGACGTTTCCAAAACAGGATTGAAGTACCGGTTCGATCTCGGCGGCCAATTCGTAGCCGAGATAGAGAAACCAACCGCCTCGGAAAGGGATGTCAAAGGGAAGAAATTGCGGAAGCGTACCGCTTTGTTCTTCCGCGAACCAGCGATCCAATCGATCCAGGAAATCCGAATCCGCGATCCGGTGCCCCTCCATGGTGACATGGCCCAAGGGTTCCAGTACCAGCCTTCCCTCCGGGAAGGCAAATAGGATGTCGTAGCGGTTTCTCTCGATCCCGTGATCGGCGCGATGGGAGGTGCTTTCCAGCAGGAAGGGGTAGCGATCCGGCTGGGCGGAATGGACGAGCAGCAGATCGGGGCAGGTGTCGATCCTTTGCCAAAGGAGAGGGCTTCGGCGGTTGGTCATGGACGAGCACAAGGCAAGATCACTGGTTCAGGTATGTTCGCCGTTGGCGATGGGGGCGTGGATCAGGAGATGTATCTTATCAAGAGAGGTATATTCTTCGAATGGTATTATGGGTAACCGCTTAATTTGTTTATTTCCCTCTCATCACCGCAAATGGGTCGGGTTTTACAAAGCACCGATTTTGCTTTATCGATGCTGAATCATGCCTGTCGGATCGAAGCGAAGCCTCGCTAGATCATGAGCCGGAATATCGGCAAATCCCGCCGGTTGCGACTCAGGTTTGTCTCGATACCCGTCTGAGCGATTATAATCATAAAGAGATAGGAATTTTTCAAGGCAAGAACGTCTTTTAGCCAGGCCATGACGTAGATAGTGGAACGACAAGATGAGCCAGTACTTCCAGCTCCATCCGAATAACCCGCAACCGCGCCTTATCAATCAGGCCGTGGCTATCCTGCGACGCGGAGGTGTAATCGCCTATCCGACGGATTCGTGTTATGCGTTGGGTTGTCACCTCGGCGATAAAGCGGCGATGGAACGCATTCGCCGCATCCGAAAACTGGATGATCGACACGACTTCACGCTGGTTTGTCGGGATCTTTCCGAGATTTCCCTTTATGCTCGAGTCGGCAATAGCGCTTTTCGGCTCATCAAAAGCCACACCCCCGGGCCATATACGTTTATACTGAAAGCAACCGCCGAAGTACCTCGGAGGTTACTGACCCGGCGAAAAACCATCGGGCTGCGAGTCCCCGACAGTCCGATTGCACAAAGTCTGGCCGCATATCTCGATGACCCTGTGATGAGCGTAACCCTTATCCCGCCGGGGGAAGAGCTACCGATTACGGACCCGGATGAAATACTGGAACGGATCGGTAACGACGTGGATCTTGTCATCGACGGTGGCTCTTGCGGCTTCGAGCCAACCACGGTGGTGGATCTTACCGAAGAAAGCCCTCGCATCCTGCGCCGTGGACTTGGCAATACATACGCATTCGAGGGGTAGAATGCATTGGAACTTCGAAGAGCATGTCAGCGCTTCGCGCCAGGACTGAAACGGGATGGGTCTTGGTGTGTGGCTCCGGATCTCCCAAAACCCTTGTTTTTCCGATACCCTACTTGAAACAGATGGCGCTCTTTCATTATCCGGGGTGTCGGAACCCACTACATGACCGTTACTATGGATGAATTGAATCTTATTCAAAAGATTATCGTGTGGTCCGTGCCTGTGCTACTGGCCATTACGGTGCATGAAGTAGCGCACGGCTGGACAGCCAAACATCGTGGCGATCCTACGGCCATGATGTTGGGTCGATTGACACTGAACCCCCTCAAGCACATCGATCCCATCGGTACAATCGTGGTGCCCGGATTGCTCCTTTTTCTTCAGGCATCATTTATTTTCGGTTGGGCAAAACCGGTCCCCGTCACCTGGCAAAATCTAAAACATCCCAAGCGGGACATGGCGCTGGTGGCCATCGCCGGACCTGCCGCGAATCTCATCATGGCCATACTATGGGCCATCCTGGCAAAGATAGGTGCCGCGCTGTTTCAGTACCTTGGGGATTCGGTGTTGCTGCTGATATACATGGGTTGGGCTGGTGCCAGCATCAACATCGCGTTGATGGTGTTGAATCTCCTGCCGATCCCCCCCTTGGATGGTGGACGCGTGTTGGTGGGCCTGTTGCCCACCCCTTGGGCCTGGCATGTAAATCGTATCGAGCCGTATGGCCTTTTTATCGTTATCGGGCTTTTGGTGATGGGCATACTGCAATCGATTCTCATCTTCGTATATGAAAAATTTCTTTGGATATTCGGGTTGTCGTGAAACCTCGGATGGATTGGGGAAATTTCAGAACACGCCAGCGGAGCTTTGCTTCGAATCGATGAAACCTGGTTTGGTATTGGTAGAGAAAATTAGCGTTTCGTGAAACCCGGCTCATTCGCGAATGATGAGCGGGGAATAGACAAATATTTACCGGAGGAATATCAATTGAGCGAGTTCGCCATCCGCAATCCCTCCCATCAACGAGTTCTGTCCGGGATGCGTCCCACGGGTCACCTGCACCTTGGACATTACCACGGCGTTCTACGCAACTGGATCGATCTCCAGTACGAATACGAATGTTTCTTTTTCATCGCCGATTGGCACGCCTTGACTACCGAGTACGAATCCCCCCATACCATCGCTGAAAATGTGCGGGAAATGATTATCGATTGGCTCGCGGTAGGGATCGAACCCGGCGTTGCGACACTGTTCATCCAATCGCAGGTTCCCGAACACGCCGAACTGCATCTATTGTTATCCATGATGACACCGCTCGGTTGGCTCGAGCGCGTGCCAAGCTACAAGGATCAACAGGAAAAACTCAATAAAGAACTCTCCACGTACGGTTTTCTGGGCTATCCCTTGTTACAAAGTGCCGACATTCTGGCCTATCGTGCGGGAATGGTCCCCGTCGGGGAAGATCAAGTAGCTCACGTGGAGCTGACAAGGGAGATAGCACGTCGTTTCAATTACCTGTATGGCCGAGAGGCGGATTTCGAGGAACGGGCAAACGCCGCGATCAAAAGGCTGGGGAAAAAAAACGCACGGCTGTATCGCGAGTTACGGCGACGCTATCAGGAGCAAGGCGAAATACAGGCCGTCGAAGAGGGACAGGCGCTACTACAAACCCAACAGCATCTTAGCATCGGTGACCGTGAGCGCTTGTTCGGTTACCTGGAAGGTGGTGGAAAAATCATCCTGCCCGAACCACAACCCCTATTGACCAAAGCCGCCAAGGTACCCGGCCTGGATGGTCAAAAAATGTCCAAATCCTACGGCAACACAATCACGCTTCGTGAAGAACCCGAATCCGTGATTCACAAGTTGCGCACCATGCCCACGGACCCGGCGCGGATTCGTCGCACCGATCCGGGCGATCCTTCCAAGTGTCCGGTCTGGCAACTACACCACGTATACTCCAGCGAGGAAACCCGAACCTGGGTACAGGAAAATTGCCACAATGGGACAATCGGATGCCTTGATTGCAAACAACCCGTTATCGATGCCGTGCTCCGTGAACAAGTGCCCATTCGGGAAAGAGCGCAAAAATATCTGGAACAACCCGATCTAATCCGCTCCATCATCTCCGAGGGTTGCGCCGCAGCGCGCGATGTGGCCAGCGAAACCCTGGAAGAGGTACGACACGCCATGAAGATCATGTATCAATAAACCGCAACAAAACCTCTATCGTAAATCTCATGGCGACAGATTACGTTGCGTCTCGGTCACCCCCGGCCGTGAGAGATCCCTTTTTCACCTGAAATGCGTTTTCCCCGCCATAAATAACAGGATGATTTCTAATCTGTTTGGTTTCCGCTCATCTTCGGAAATATGTCAGTCTTTACAAAACGCTGGTTTTGCTCTACTGCGGCCAAATCACGTTCCATCGGCTCGAGGAAAAGCTTCGCTATTCACCGTCAGGTATCGAAAAGCAAAATGCCGCCCAAAAGGACGGCATTTGCACATTAGCAGGATAGTTCTCGGGGATTCTGCCTTCCCGATACATCAGCCTATTACCAACTGGTCGGTATGGCCTTATCGAAAAAACAAAGCGAGCTGGATAGTTCCAAACCCGCATTCGACATCTGGCTCCCCGGCACGGACTCGAACCGCGGACCTAGTGGTTAACAGCCACCCGCTCTACCGACTGAGCTACCGAGGAATCTCAAGGCAGCGTATAGTACCTAGCGCATGGGGATGGGTCAATTTTTTCTTGTTACTTTCTTACTACTTCTTTCGTGCTACTTTTCCCCATCCGGAATCATGAAACATTCAATGACGACCTCGATACTCGGTGGCTGCTAAACCAATCATCGTGTGGCGCTTTCGGGATGGCAAACGCGGACACGAAAGCCAAACCCAAGGACTTTTACAGGCATTAAGGCGGCTTCTGCCAATAAAGCCTCGGGACATCACCGTAGCATCCGGATTTTTATATTCCTTGAACATAGTGTTCATGCGTCCTTTTCCATCGGATGGCCTCCCGAACCCGGATCTTCTCATCGGCGCAGGTCACGGGACCCATTTACCGTTGCTTGCCGGTGCCCGCGCATGGGGGGGACGTACCGTCGTTCTCATGAAACCAACCCTACCGATTCGCTGGTTCGATCTTTGCGTTGTTCCGGCACACGATGGTGTAGCACCGCGCGGTAATGTATTTACCACGCAGGGCGTCCTGAATCCCATGGAGCACAGGCCCGGTGGAAGATCCGAGACCGGATTGCTTTTGATCGGTGGCCCTTCTCGTCATCACAGTTGGGATGAGGATGGCCTATTCGAACAAATCGATACAATCATGGCACGAGAACCGGAAATCACCTGGATTGCCACGACATCGCGCCGAACGCCGCGATCCACTGCCCATGCGCTCATCAACCGAAAATCGAAAAACCTACATCCGATCTTGTGTTCCAATACCCCGAACGGCTGGATCGCGAAACAACTTGGGCAGGCTCGAACAGTATGGGTAACCGAAGATAGTGTTTCCATGATATATGAAGCATTGACGTCCGGGGCACCTACCGGAATATTGTCTGTTCCACGTCGCGCGGTAAGCCGTTTGAGCCTTGGCGTGGATCGCTTGGTAGCAAATGGCCTGGTTGCTACATTTCCCGCCTGGCACGATAATGCCGTCTCGTTACATCCCCTTGGTGAACCTTCTCCCGGAAAAGCTTTCCCCAGCGAGCTTTCTTCCGGCAAATTCAATGAGGCCGCGCGCTGCGCACGATGGATAGTCGACCGATGGTTCGCAAACCGCTAACAGTTGTGCAATTGTTGCCGGCCCTGGATGCAGGCGGCGTTGAAAAGGGAACCTTGGAACTGGCTCGTTACCTGGTGCACCATGGGCACCGGGCCATCGTAATATCCGATGGTGGAAGCATGCTTCCTGCATTGCTCGATGCCGGTGCCGAACATCTTCGTTGGAACATCGGTGCGAAATCCCCGCGTACCTTGCGTTGGGTCCCCCAGTTACGGAAAAAACTACGAGAATACCAACCGGATATTCTGCATCTTCGCTCGCGACTACCTGCCTGGATTGGCTATCTGGCCTGGCGAGGAATTCCCCACGAGCTGCGGCCTCACTTGATTACTACCGTGCATGGGATGTACACGGTGGGACGATACAGCTCGATAATGATGCGTGGTGAACGAGTCATTGCAGTTTCACAGGCCACCCGCGACTACATTCGGAACCACTATCCGAACCTCCAGTCGAATCGTATCCGAGTTATTCATCGCGGTGTCGATCCTGCAGATTACCCTTACGGATATCGCCCCAGCGATGACTGGCAAAGGGATTGGTTTTCCACGTATCCGCTTACCCGAAATAAATATCTGATCACATTGCCGGCGAGGATTACCCGATTAAAGGGACACAAGGACTTCATCGAGGTGATTCGTAATCTCAAAGACCTGGGTCTACCGGTACATGGGCTTATCGTCGGTGCGCCACACCCGCGTAAACGCCGTTTGCCGATAGAGATTCGGGATAAGATTACCAGCGAAAAACTGGCGCAAGATATCAGTCTCACCGGACATCGTAGCGATCTTCGGGAGATTATGGCGTTATCGAATGTAGTATTGTCCTTGTCCCGCGAACCGGAATCTTTTGGGCGTACCACCATCGAGGCACTGAGTCTTGGTATTCCGGTAGCCGGTTTCAATCATGGTGGAGTTGGTGAACAACTTCGCGAAGTGTTCCCACAAGGACAGGTACCAGTTGGTGATATTAGGGCGATAGTGGGCAAAATCCAGGCCTGGTACAGAGGAAACCCTGTCGTGCCAGCAGAACATCCTTTTCGTTTGCAGTCCATGTTGGGGAAAACCATGCAGCTTTATGAAGAGGTGGTCTCCCAGCACAAGGGGTAAGAATCAGCGAAGCTTCACCAGGCCGTGTTCACGATTATTTTTAGCTGCCGTTGCATGAAAGCGCACAAAATACGGTTCATCCGACTAAAGCGTACTTTGTTTCATGGAGGCCCTTGATTTTCAACT
>CAZSVE010000017.1:0-44636 GCA_964610175.1 uncultured Thiotrichales bacterium | reverse complement strand
TCGTGGAACCGTTTTACCATTTTTCACTTTACCCACTCGATTTGATGAAGAGCCATTCGTTTTTTCAGCATCCTCGGATGCCTTTTTCGATAGGAGTTTTGCATCCTTTATCTGAGCACCGATTCCTCCCGTCGATTTTTCAAGTTGGTCCGCCTTCCGAAGGTACTCGTTACTATCTATTTTCGTTATTCCCAGCGCATCTCCGGCATAGCCAACGGATCGTGCCAGAGAGGCCGACGCCTTGATGACCATCTCCGCGGTTCCCCGATACGTCCCCGCTATCGTCAGTTTATCGAACGGATTGAATATGCTGAGAAAAGAACGCCCAAGAGAAGGGAGGTCAAAAAAAGCGTGTAACTGGAATGAAATCATCAGTCCAGCGATCACCAACCCCGCAATGGCACCAGTTCTTTTTATGCTGTGTTTTCTTTTCAATTTTTTACCCTCGTGATGATATCGCCGAACCACTGGATCATCCTGTCACGGCAAGATTTTGGAATACCCTCCCTGTTCCCTATTTCAAATAGACCGTCGCAATATTTCCACTCACCTCTACATCCATTACCAACCTGTCGACAACCGGATCCAGGGCATCCATCAGTCCCTCTTCGAATTCGGAAACGGTCCCGTTGAATCGAACGTTCATGGAGTAGATCTTCTTTCCATCCCTACGGCCCGATTTGCCGGATTGATATTGCATGGTCTCTTTCAAGGATTTCTTGATGGGACGGACCTGCCTAATATTGCTCTTTACCCCGACAAGGCGAACGATGAAATCTTGACCGGCTTCGGTACGCTTCTTGAAGTTTTTCAGGATCTGATGGGCAATCTTATCCACGCTGTATTCTATACTGTAGCGCATCGCCTTCCGATTCGCGTCCGCCTGGGTCCATCCGCGCACGGTACGATTATCGTTGATTACGCCAACGAACTCATTGACCCCGCCCAATCTGGCTATCCTCAAATTAGTGGTTCCTATTGACAGATAACTTGCGCTATCGGAATCGCGGCCCGCGCTTTTCGCTCTCACCTCGCCCATAACGAGGTAATCGACGTTTCCCTCGTCAGGCAGTTGACTGGCAATGTCTCTTATAAGTTGTTTCCTCGCCTTGAGAGACATTTTGCCCGATGTATCGACGAACCGGATCTCCGCATCGCCCACGTCCTTGAGATCGATGTTGTAACCGCCCAGCAATTTCTCCCCAAGCGCATCCAGGGCGTCCTGTGTGTCATAGTCGGTATTGCCGGGTTCTATTGCGCGCCCATCGACCGTAAATCTGATGGTAGCGCCCATCGCTGGAATATCGAGCTGTTCCATCAGGTTGGCAATGGCCTCGTCGATTGCCTCCCTTACCTTGATATCGTTGATTGCCGCGCGCACCTGGACGATACATTCGTCCCCCACTACATTCTTTTCCAGTACGCGGTACTTGCTGATATAACCTCTGGTTTCTACCAGAATCCTGTCCTTTATATCCGTTGCATTCGTTACTTTGGTCCGGCTTCTCAGCTCAATGTCGGATACCTGTTCCACCGCCTCGCGTAGAGCATGCACCCTTGCGGATTCGAAGCAGGCATTGCGGCTTCCGCCTTTTATGACCGACCTTCCCTCTGCCTTGACCGGAATCAGTTCCGCATGGACAACCGGCGGAGCGATGAACGACAGAACGCACACGAGCGTGCCGATTGCCAGCCTATTTTCCATTACCGTACTCCTTGATGGAATTGATGATCGCCGCGATATAGAGCGATCTTCGCAGGTCTTCCGGCACACCTTTCGCTTTCAGGGTTTTGTATATGACCGGCTTCCTGGAATGGATTTCCCCGTAGGTTCCATGAACTTCGATAGAGCCCTATAAATCGAACTCCCCCCATTCCACCTCTACCCACGCCAGATAGGCATGTTTGGAGATGCGCCCCTTTCCGAAATCCTTCTCGGCGAATCTCGGTATGGTAACTTCGATCGCTTTCTCGGCACTCCTGGGGCTGACATTGACGCGAAGCAGCCCCTCTTTCTTTCTCCCGGATTCCTTGATTTGGATGGCTATTTTCGCTTTCTGGTACGCCTTTTCCCCCCATGCGGTAATCGGAAAGGGAGGTAACATATTATGACCTTTTCGGGAGAGCCGATCGGAGATTCCCTGAGCCAATAACGCGCGCAGCTTCGCGCAACTGTCCGAACGGCAGGGATTACGAGGAAAAATGATTTCGGATGTGGAATATATCTTCTTATAATCGACAGGCCTGTTTCTATAATCGAATAGCGTGGCCACTTTGGATGCCTCGACCCTCACATTCGTCACCATTTTCCACTCTTTTTCTTCTGTCAATGGAAGCCCGGCGAGTCTGTCCAGGGCGCTCGTGGCTGTTTTCGTATACGCCAGAACAAACATCTCGCCCCTCTTCGAGTCCGAAATTGGCTTCGTATCTTTATAGGTGGCAAAACCTATTTCATTGATCGCCGAGACGATATGGCCGGTTCCAGGTTCGACAAGAAGTGCAGTAACCCCGGTGATGAATTCGTTGACGTATAAACTTCCCAGGCTTGAATGGGTCGCTATGACCGGATTGATCTCCAGGGTGCTCACAAGCACCAGCAAATAGATTCCCTCGTCGCCTGTTATCCTATCCGAGGTTGTCCTCACCTCCCCCTGAATAGATGATGGAAAACTGAACTCGAGCTGGGAAACTTTCTTATGGATTTCATTATTGATGGAGTCTTCAAGCTTCTCTTGCCTTTTCCTTTTCTTTCTATCTTTCTCCTTTTTTCCATATACCGATGTAAAAAATGGCTGTCCCTTATCACCGGAGATATTGCCGAATCCGGCGTAGATGATGGTTTTCTCGCCAATGTTC
The DNA here is from genome assembly GCA_964610175.1 of uncultured Thiotrichales bacterium. Classification (GTDB taxonomy): domain Bacteria; phylum Pseudomonadota; class Gammaproteobacteria; order HK1; family HK1; genus CAZSVE01. The sequence goes on along the minus strand of CAZSVE010000017.1, from coordinate 41,780 downwards.
GCCATGCTGTGTGAACAAGGCCATATCGATACCATAAGCAATAAAAGGCAGATAAACGGTTTGTTTTTCATTGAGTGTGATAACATTTTTTTGCCAAAAAGTCGGAAAATGCATTAAGCTGTTCGCGTGTCGAGAGGTGTCCATAAAGCAGCAAATAGCTGACTTCCTCAAATAATTTCAACGCCACCGGCCTATAAAATCAATCCAAATCCACCCTCCTCCCAAGAAGGCCCATGTCGGCGATGGCCAAGTGTATTGCCATGTATATTCGTAGAGTCCCGGACGATTACCAACGCATAGGGGCGGGAAAATATGACCATGAAAACAGATGATCGAACATATAAAGAACAGTTCGATTTGTTGACCGTTAATACGAATGAATACGAGCAGTGTATTTCTTTTATCGAACAAAAGATCCTTCCAACACTACCACGACAAAATTGCTTTCTTGATATTGGAGCTGGACGTGGTTCGATTACCAAGGCATTATCTCCCAAGTTCAACAAAACCATTATCGTCGAACCAAATACATTCTTCTTCAAAGAGGTTATTGACTGGGCTACGGAAACCGGCGTTAAAATGGATGGTTTCAACGCGGATTGGTTCAGTGTCGATTTTCCTGATAGCGATATTGATTTAACGATGATATCGTACGTATTGCATTATATTCCCGTGGAAAGACGCTTCCAATTCGTGCGGAAAGCCTATGACACTCTTAAGCCGGGAGGTTACCTTGTGATTCTGTTGGCGTCAGCCACAAGTGGTTCTCACCACTTATGGCGTCATTTGCTCTCCATGCCTAATATCATTCGATTCCATCCATCGGGAACGTTCTTGCCGATTTGCGCTTGGAGGGTTATAGGGATATGGTTCTGACCATATTCGATTCGGAAATCAAAGTAAAAACGCTCGATGAAATACAGCAACTGATTGATTTCTTGGTCGTTGAGAAAATGGTTTTCGATAATGAAGAAGGTATCCGGAAACGCGATCGATATATAGATGATTATTTGACCTCGGATTCCGGGTTCGCCATCAATGACAGTTTTGGAGTGTTATCTATTCGTAAATCTTGACTAATATCCAATAAAAATAAGGGATGTTATTTGAATGTGCGCCCGAGATAAACAACGTTCGCCAAACTTCGAATAAGGTACTATTCGGATGAACGACGAAAATGTCTGGCAATTGGTAGACGATTGTCTACGCGAAGATATCCCTGTCATTTTGCTGATCATCGTCCAAAGCCATGGCAGCACCCCGGGGCGGATCGGTTTCAAGATGGCAGTGGCTGCGGATGGACAATTGGCAGGTACCATCGGCGGCGGCGTCGAGCATGAATTTTTCTTGAGGATCTTGGCCGCGAGCGCCTCCATCATCTCCGTGGCGCTGCGGGGGGAAGGGGAGGTGGATTTGGTTTCCGGTTTTGCCAATTGGCTTTTCGATTCAGACGCCGACTGGTTTGCTCTGGCCAAACCGGATCGGATGGACAACCCAAGGCGAGCAAGCCCGGCCCGGTTCGGTGCTTGCCGGGTTTTCGCCTCGTTGCGGCGCTGTGTGGCGCGGTCACGCTCCTGTTTCAGGATGACATCGAGGCCAAAAAGAGAAAATACCGTGGTGGGAATCACGCGGATCGCCGGATAGCCGATGTATTTGTCCGGCTCCACCTGGTTGCAGAACCGGTGAACGCTCACCATGCCGGCCGCCACCAGGTCATGCATGGCCCGCTCGACGCGGCGGAGCCCCATGCCGGTCATCTCGGCAATCTTTTCCATGGGGATTCCACGCACCCCGCCATCTTCCAGGGGGATGCCCACAATCAGCTTGACCAAGTCCAGATAATGGAACAGCGCATCCATCACCAGGATGCAGGCCTCCCGGCGCTCGCTGCGCTGTTGCCGGGTCGAACCATTGGCCGTATTGAGGGAGGGAATCGATTCGGGACGCTGGAAATACCCGAAAAGACGCTCGGTAATCCGCGTCAGGAGTGGGGGGCGCGATTTGTGGCCGACGGGCGGCGCGAATACGCGCGGGTCAGCGGGATTGTGGCCGCACCGGTTGCCGGTGGGCTGGGGGAGGGGGTTAGCTGAGCCACCGCTGCAACTCTCTTGCAACGATGTCTCTTGACTTTCTGAACGTAGCTGTTAGCATTCTATCAGTCTTAGGACATCATAAGGGCTCCTCTCAACCTTCAAGTTGCCAAACTAAGAAGGGGTTGATTGGGGCCTTTTTCTTTTCTGTATGTTGCGCATTTCGCGCGCACCTTGCGCGCGGCGGGGAAGCGCAAAAATGTCATTATGTTAAATGGCCCGCTGATCAAAGTCGGGGCGCGACCTCGCGCGGGTAAACAAAGTAGAGTGGTTACTCATGCGTGTGTGTACCATCTCTGCTTTGAAAGTACCTTACTTCTCAACAGATAAATAATAAATATAAGCAGTAATACTCCAAATAGAATTAATGACGCTAAAGACCATAGTTCACCATCTAATCCATATCTTAGACTTCCCCATATCATTGTGGGTAAGGTAGGCTCTGCACCAACTGCGTAGCCAGTAATTCCATTGTCATTAAAGGCTATCAAGAAACATATTATCCATGTACCAACTAAGCCGGGCCATACTAAAGGCAATGTCACTCCTGTTAGCCTTAACATAAACTTTGCCCCATGTACTTTAGCTACATCTTCATACTTTAAGTTATAAACCATAAGCTGGATGAGACAAAACAAAAAGGAAAATCCTATCAAATGGATAGAATTTGAGACTGCTGCAAGCATGACACCTGCGGTTACGCCTACCTTAGAGAAATACAAATATTGGACTATTCCTATAATTATAGGGCTCAACATAATAGGGAGTATAAATATGAGTGCTGGTACTGGCGGTATGTAATTAGATCTTCTAACATCAAGCGCCGCAAAGAAACCAATAAATAAGGCAATTGTTGATGCCCAAAATCCGATCCAAAAGCTATTAACTGTCGCTCTCTTATAGATGCCCCAATTATTGTATAGCGACTCATACCACTCAAGTGTTGTTTCTATAGGGAATAGTACTGCAGGATTAACAGAAAATGAGGAGAAAAATAGGGTGACTATTGGTAAATAAAGAAAGGAGTAAAATATAATCACAAGTATGATAATTGGCGAATTTAACCACACGTTCCTTTTCCAGACTGAAATATGCGCTTGCGCTCCAAGTCCCATATACATTCCCTTTAACCAATTTGGGCTCGATATTGCAATTTTCCACACATACCTCATAGCTAATAGAAACATACCAGAAGTAAGCAAAAGAATCACACTCATAGCGGCAGCTTTTGGATAAGTTGTGGAATCAATCTGTCTAACAAGATAGTTTCCATAAAGATCACCGTCAGGTCCCCCCAAGAAAGCTGGGGTTATGTGGGACGCTAAGACAGGCAATATTACAACTGCACACCCAATCAGAGTACCTGTAGCGTTCATCGGCAATACGACTTCAAGAAAAGTTCTGAAATAAGAGGCACCATTAGTTCTAGCTACATCTACAAGTTTGAATGGAAATCTACTCAAAGATAGATATATTGCCAAAATCATGAATGGTAACCATATATACGAAAGGCCAACAAATGTACCAACATTAGAATACATAATGTCAGAATAAAATGAACCTCCTGGGGCAAACAAAAGCTGAAGTGCGGTTATTCTTAGTATTAATCCAGAACAAAAAGGGGCGGCTACCAGTAGAACCCATGGTAAAGGGTCGCGAGGTAATCTCACCAACAAATAGGCAGCTACCCAAGCAACCGGTAAACACGCCAAACATACACCCAATGCCATCAAAATGGACTTCCCTAATGCATAAATATATATGCCAGGATCTCGAATAAGATCTAAATAGTTATGTAGTCCGACAAGGACCGATACGGTATACCTGTCAGATAAGCCAATTAGGCTGAACAAAAATACTCCACAGAGTGGTATAAGTAGACCGATAAATACCAAAACGATCCCTGGCGCCCACTTCAAAAACGATATGTTCTCTCTTTTACTTAGATTTTTGCTGAACATCATAAACAAATCCAGATTCGCGGTTCCAAGTAACACAAACTTGGGTTCCAATTTTAGATTTCTGCAGTTGCTTCCCTGTGTTTGACTCGGTTGCTATCAACTCTACTCCTTCTATATCAACGATGTAATCCACGGTTTGACCTCTAAAAACAATATCTCTTAGTTTGCCATCAATTTCAACATCCTTATTTCCCATATTATCGTTATCGTTTCCTGAATTGCTGTCCTTAATAGATATCTTCTCATTTCTTATGGAGTATAAATACTTTTTACCAGCCTCTATTTTTACATCTGATGCTATGGGTGGATAAATAGCAATACCAGTACTAATATAATTACCTGCTTCTTGTCTTGATTTTTGTTTATTAAACTCTATCTTCAGTCCTTTCCCTTTATCAACAGCCAGACACCTAATTAGATTAGATCTACCTAAAAACTCTGATACAAAAGCAGTCTTCGGATTCTGATATACATCTTCAGTCTCTCCTTCCTGCTCGATTGATCCCTCGTTTAGAATCAGGAGACGATCTGCAACAGCTATTGCTTCATCTTGATTGTGTGTTACGTATAAAAAAGGTAAATAGATATTTTTTTGAACAGCGCGAAGTTCAATTTCAAGTTCAGAACGTAACTTTCTATCGAGGTTTGCAAGTGGCTCATCCAACAGAAGTAGTTTCGGTCTGGAAATAAGCGCTCTTGCCAATGCCACTCTCTGCGCTTCCCCACCAGACAGCTCATGTGGAAATTTATCCCATAGTTCACAAGGAAGCTGCATCATATTCATGACTTCCTCGAATCTATTAAATTTTTCTCTTTTGTCGAGTTTATTTATTCTAGGCGCAAACGTAACATTTTTTTCAACAGATTTATGAGGGAAAAGTAGACTTTCCTGAAATACCATCCCAATCTGACGAAGTTCAGGTTTAAGTTGCATAATATTGTTACCATCCATAGTTACTTCCCCTAAATCTGGTTCGAGCAGACCGGCAAGAATATTTAGCAACGTCGATTTTCCTGATCCACTAGGCCCCAATAAAGCAAGAATCTCACCTTTTCTAACATCAAGATTCAGACTCTTCAATATTGCTTGTTTGCCATATGATTTAGATAGATTCTTAACCTTCAATAAAGCTTCCATATTAGCACCTCAACTAGCTGCCACCTCAGACCAAATGCGCTCCCACTTTTCAGGGCTCGATGGAGCATCAAATTGATAGAGATCGTGTATGTCTGAGGTACTATTTAGGAATAAAGTATCGATGTATTTCTGATCAACTATCTTACGGACATCTACTGTCGGTGCCCAACCAACCTGCTCAGCTATGAGTTTCATATTCTCTCGTTTCAAGCGAAAATCAATCCATTTGTGTGCCAACTCTAACTTCTCCGTGTCTATGACACCCGTTGTGATGGCCCAACTATCTACCCAACCTAACCCTCCTTCCCTAGGTTTCAATGAATGAACAAACTCTTTTCTCTCTTTCTTATCTAGTCTGTCGAATTCGATACGCCGGTAAATACCGGACCATTCTGGCGATATCCAGACAGATTTATTCCGAAGAACACGCTCCAAAGTATCCTCATCCCTCCATCTTAGCAATAATAGTTCTTTCTGCTTTATTAGTTTTTCCTTCACAAGTTCTAATTCATTATCATGTAACATATAGGGATTGAAGCTACCACCATCAGGACGTTTTGTATCTTTTGTACCCAACTCGTGACAAACGAGAATACCAGCCAACGCTATATTCTCTTCATATCTTGCGCTAGTTGCGATCCTACCTCTATATTTATCATTAAATAATGATGACAAACTATTAGCATCTTCTTCATCAATCTTATTTATGTTGCTAGTCAGACCGTACCCACCCCAGCAATTTGGGGTAGCAATTCGTGCTCCATTGCTTTGATTATTTAGAAGAGTAAAGCTATTTGGCATAAAATCAGGATAGACGTGCTCCATATTAACCAAATATTTCTCATCCAGTTCTTGAGTAAGACCTTTTTTGTTATAGAGTCTTGGCCAAAAACCGTCAGCCATAACCAAATCGAAGTTATTTACTCCTCCACCTTGCAGCTTGGAATAAGCCTCCGAGTTACCATCAAAAAAACCGGCAGAAAGTTCTACTCCATATTCATCTTCAAATTCCTTTGTTATTTCATGGACATTGTAGTGTTCCCATCCTAACCACCGAAGCTTCATCTTGTTTTTTCCTGAATGGAACCAGGGTCCATCACAAGCACTAAGCATACCAACAGCAGTTATGCCTAAAAACTTTCTTCTCGTGATCTCTGCTTTCACCTCAATAGTTTTCCGTGTATCTGATTTTTTCATTACAATACCCCTACAATCAATATTGATGTTGCCAAAAAGATATACATAAGCAGAACAATGGATGCGATATAAATAGCACCCGTTAGATTCGGAGATTTTCTCGTATTAAAGTTCCTCAGCAAAAAATCTTGCCAGGGCTGGAAATAGATAAGCATTCTTATAAAGAAAACTCCCACCCATGATATAGCTAATATAATTAATGGGGAAAAACCAGCCCAGAACCATAAAGTAAGCGGCAAACTAACTGATTCTTCTATAGATATGTTGCCGTTATTCTTGATAAGAATTATTGATTCTTTAAATACAAGATCATAATCATACAGCGACAGAAGATGGCTTATATCATAAGCAAAAGGGACTTCCAGTAAAATAATTAAGGAAGGTGCCACAATAAAGGATGATATTGCCGATACTGGAATAATTGAAAGAAAAACAATAAACAAAAACCCTGTTCCACTGGCTATCATGTTCACGAGTCTTCTGACAACAAATAATGAGAAATAATTCGGGATCGCGTTAACAAAAAGCGAAATAATCCCGACGATAAGCGCTAATTTGAGCCAGTCGTTGTACCCCACATCACCAGAAACATTTCCTAAAACAAACAAAGAAACAAGAACAATAACACTGAGAACTGAAAAAACAACCGACTTAGCAAGACATTTTATAGATAAATGATCTTCATCGAAAAGTTTATTAAAAATAACAACTAAGATCATCCTTGGGTTATTCGTGAGGTATTTCTGATATTGATCAATTTTCTCAGAAATAACTTCTTTCGCATCCTGTGTCATGCCGGCATCAAAATTTTCACCCGCCTTTAATATAATATTTATAACAGAAATAGTTATCGTAGTTAATGCAATAAAAAAAGATATAAATTGAGTGTTACTTAACATGCCGTATCCTCCTCTGCCAATTACCGCGATCTATTTTCTCTTGGCACCAGCTCGACAGCCTGCACTGGATGGGCAAAGGCACCTCGTGTCGCGCTCCATCGTCATCAAAAAAACCGAAACCGATTCGCTCTCCACTCCGCCCCGTCGATGACACCAGTGTTATAGAGCCCCGACCAGTCATAAAAGAACGGGTACCAGCCGGAAGCGCCCAGCACGATGAAAAACGCCGCGCAGATGGCAACGACGCCGAAGGCAATCCCATATTCCGCCGGGTCTCCCGTGCGGAGCCGCCCGCCGAAGAGATGAAACCGCCGGTCTGACCAGGGACCGAAGGGAACGCCCGTGGCGGTCAGCGCATCGCACAGGATATGCGACAAACCACCATAGGCAAAGCTAGCACCAATCGCCCGGAAATCCCAGAGAAACAGGAAGAATCCAAAGAAAACGGCCCAGACGGAAAGATAATGGGTAACGGTTCTGTGCCCCACCCGGCCCCCAAGAGCGTTGATGACCCATTCCAGCCAATCCGGGGCGGTCGAGCCCAGTACGGCGACCGGCACCAGGGGAGGACTGACGACGGCGGTAGTTGCCCCGGCAATCAGGCCGTGATTGAACCATTTCATCTTTTACCGGGAGTGCCTGGCTCCAGGGCGGCATTCTCATCATGCCAGCCCATTACCTTGTATTTCAGAAAATTCCCGAGTCGAGCGGCTATATCACAGTGCTCCTTATCCACGCCGTAAGTAGTCAAATGCTCATTCCTCCCAACCTTCCTTGCAACGATAATCACTTGGTCGTAATCGTACTTTTCCGCAATCTCTTTTGCGGCTGAAATCGGTATATCCATGCAAAACTCCTCCGCTTGCCTGTTTAACCAGGGCGTTTCACCGTTGCCCGATTTCCCTGTGCAAAACCAAGCTGCCCAATCCCCCGTTCCCGGGATCCCGGGGCGCTGGCTCCACTGGCGCGGCCTGTCGGGTATCGGGCGCATCCATGCCGGCATGTCGGCCACCAGCCCCCACCCGTGTTTCATCCAGCCGGGAGACAACGGGCACCTGCGCCTGCCGGCTCAACCAAGCGTTCAGGCTGTTGGCTTTGTCCAGTGAACAGGCAGCCACCAGAGAAAGCCTCGCGTTCATGATCTTCGTCTCGGATTTGACCAGGGCGGCCTGGGCGCTGGCAACCTTCTCCAGATACAAAACCTGCTCTTCAGCCCCGGCAACCCCCTGTTGCACCCGGATCCGGGCGCGGGCCTCCAAGCTGCTGTAGAGGCCAAGCTCGCGCAGCGCATGATTGCGCTCGGCAATCCCGGCAACGAAATCGGCCACAAACCCCGCCGTCGCGGTCCGGCGCTGGTAATCGTGCGTTCTCTGCCGGTCCATCTCGGTAGCGGAATAAATCGGCATCCGGGCAACGAGCCCGATATAGCTGGAGCCGAGTGCCGTGCCATCTGCTGGATCGAAACTGCTGACCCCGCTGTCCCGGATTCTCGCCTCCAGATCCACGTCGATCCGCCATTTGTCCTTGGCCGGGTAACAGGCGATGGTGGCGGCGAATACCGCGTTGCCATCGATATAGGGGGCCTGCTCCAGCGCCGGGATCGAATCGTTGTAATCGAATCCATGGTGCTCGAACGTGGGCAGGCTGTAAGGGGAATATTCAGGCGGTGGAGATGGGTTCTGGCTGGACCAGGGCCAGGAAAAGAAAGATCCGGACTCTTCGCAGAACGATGTGCCCGGCAGCGCCAGCAACAAAGCGTCAAACGCGCAAGGGGCAATTCGCTTCACCATCTTTTCATGGCACCCATCGTCATCCCGGCAGGGAATGCCGGGACCCAGTGCCAGAAGAGCCCGCTCGGGCCGTGGCCGCTCCGGGGGCTGGATGCCCCCTCTGCGGCCCGCCCCTCTCGGTTACGGCCGCCGAGCGGAGTCGAGGCGCGGCATCCATAATCATCAATCCTGCCGCGTCGCCCGCCTTCCGGCAGCCAGCGCCTTCAGTCCACCCACGGCAATCGCCAGCTCCCAGAATCCGGCAATCAGAAGCATGCCGACGAAAATCCAGATAAAGGCCCCGGTCCGGTCATAAGCCACATCGGAGGAAAGTTCATACACCTGCGGGTCGGGGCGCATCAGTTCGATCCGCAGGCTCGGCGGTATCCGGTTCTCCTGGCTGGAGCTAACAACCCATATCTTCGCCGGCATCAGGCATCTTTTCGCGATGTCGAGCTTTCGCCCAGTGAGCTTGTGCGCATCATCCAGGAAGACGACCGCGCCGGTTTCTGCCACATAGCGCGGCAAAAGATCCGTCTTTTCCCACTGTCTGAGTTTGTACCAAAGTGGCTCGCTCTTCTTTTTGCTCCCGTTCCACCAATTCGGGACCGGCCCGCCGTCCATCCAGGCGCTGAGCGGCGTCAACCCGGATAAATAGAGCGGCTCCACTGGCACCTTCGCTCCCCAAATCTCTTTTGCCTTCTCATGCAGGCGCTCTACCCACCTGGTTTTCCCGGAGCCATGCGCCCCAACCATCAGGATTGGCCGCTTGCGGGAAATCGGCTCCTCCTCCAGCGTCTTTCCGTATTTTCTCGTCTTCCTGACGTAAAGCGGAACGGCATACGGGGTCCCGTCCTTCCTCTTCCGGGAACCGACTCGAATCTTCAGGTACTCCATAATCTGTGCAAAATAAATACTGTTTATATTGAATACATCCAACAACTGCCCATGGGGTAAAAATAAAAAAATCCGCAAAGAAACCAAAAGACGTGTTTCACACAGCAAAAACAGCCCTTTCACCGAACATCTCTCCACAAAAAAATGCGCAGCATTAGGGGTAAACAAAATGAGGTGTCAATGGGTATGGAAGAGTGTTCAAAATAAACGGTTCCATTTCTGATCTCGATGTCATCTGGGTCTTGGATTTCAAGTCGCCGGGAAATGAATCCCTTCAGACGATTCAGAATATCCAGACAGGCCAATCGGGTGGCGTGACCATTCAGGTCGGCGCTAAAACTCGAAACGGTGGGGGAGGTGTTGGCGGTGCGGGTGGTATCGACGCTCTCTATTTTGATTCGGGCATGCGAAATCGAGAAAATGCGAGCCACTACCTGACGGATTTTCGTGCTGACGCCCCTGGCCCATTTCCACGGCCCCGGTGCTCACGCCGATACTGCCGTCGTTGTAGATATGCACCAATGCATAACCCTGATTCATAAAAATAGCTCTGTCGAAGGAAACGCCAAAGCAAGTCGGTATCGTGGCCAGGCCCTTTTTGCGTGACTGATTCTTGAGGTTGAAATCCCGAATATCCCGATATAGCGCTTCCTTTCGGTATATCCTTTCAATCTTTTCCCAACATCGGCGTGCCTGACTGTTTTCGACCTTCATGCCGTAATGGAATTGGTCGCCTTCCCGGAGCAGATTCTTCTTCTGGATAATCCACGGCTCGACACCCAGTCTCGAAGCCGCCTTGAAGATCGCGGCCTCCATGACGAATGCAGCTTGCGGAGTACCGAAGCCACGGAAGGCGGTATTGGGTGGCAAATTGGTGCGGCAACTGATTCCGGTAGTCTGGACATTGGGTACGAAATAGCTGTTGGTGCTGTGAAAAAGCGTCCTGTCCAGAATGGCCGGTGACAAGTCGGCCACACCGCGCCGGCATTCTGATAAAAGGTTACTTCGTAGGCGAGGATCTTCCCGTCACGGGTGAGCCCAATCCGAAAATCGGAAGAATAGGGATGACGCTTGCCGGTCATGCGCATATCTTCATCACGGCGCAAGACGAGTTTCACCGGCCTTTTCAACCTGAACGCGGCCAATGCCGCCATGACCGACCAGGGCGTACCCTGCTCCTCCTTACCGCCGAACCCACCACCCAAGCGCAGGACATCGACCTCGATTTGGTGCATGGGTAGTCCCAAAACCCGAGATACCACCTGTTGTACCGTGCTTGGGGCTTGCGTTCCGGACACCACTTTCAGCCTACCATTTTCGGTGGGATAAGCCAGCGCCCCCTGTGTCTCCAGATAAAGATGCTCCTGGCCCCCGGATTCCGCCGTGCCCTCCGCCACCATGTGGCATTTTTTCCAAGTCTCATCGAGGTTTCCCAGCGAGGAAGTAACGGGGGGCGCAATCAGTTGTCCCTGTGCATGGGCCTCGCGGGGGTCGAAAATAGCGGGACGTTCCCGGTATTCCATGGTTATCGCCCGCATTGCCGCGCGGGCAATCCCGGCGCTCTCGCCCACCACGATGGCGATGGGTTGTCCCACGTAGACCACCTCCCTCGTCGCCAACAAGGGCTCGTCCGGGATGATATTGCCGATTTGATTCTCCCCTGGAATATCCTCGGCGGTGAAGGTGCCATGTATGCCTTCCATCCGTTCGGCGGCGGTAATATCCAACCTGGTGATATCCCCATGGGCGACGGGAGAGGAGAATACCGCTGCATACAGTGTGCCCTCCGGTACCGGGATGTCATCCAGGAATTGCGACTCGCCCCTGACGTGGAGTTCGGCATCGATATTTTTTATTCCCATGGCGGACATGCAGACCTCATTTTTCGGTGGAATCTTTCTTCATAACTCATCGATGGCCCGCGTTGGCAGACCCGTTGCCTCGGCGATTTTCGCAGGATCGAGACCGCCTTCTTTCAATGCAAGGGCAATCTCCATGGCTTTTCGGTTTTCCCCTTCTTTTATTCCTTCTTCTCTGGCGGTATCGAATGCCGCCTTGGTCGTCCAGTAATCCAACAGGTTCTGTTCGTAGGCCGTGTATTGTCCCCGGTCGAGATTGGCAAGCGCCGCCACATCGAAGGCCTTTTGGAAAATAGGTTCATCGAGGATTTGGGGGATGTGTTCGAAGCTCTCCAGGTTTTTGAGGAAATAGATCCATTTATCGGAATGGTCCTGCAACTCATGCTCCCGTTTCGTGAACAGCGGCATCTGCAGGAACTTGAAGTGCAGTTTGTCGAAGAACAGATCCCCATCCTGATCGCGCAGGGCGACCTCGCGCATGAACTTGCGCCTCTCTTCGGCCACATCGTATTCGAAATCCAGAATCGCGATGAAATAGACCGGCACGAGACGATATGACCAATCCCCTTTTTTTGCCTGCTCGCGGATGGGGAAAGTCGCGTACAACAGGGATCGGTCCTTGAAGAAATTTATTTTGGCTTTCTGCATCTCCACGATAAACCGCTCGCCGGTGGCGCTGGTGCAGAAGATATCGAAGATGGTCTTCCTCTCTACCGGGAGATCCGGCAACTGTTCCGTGTTCCTGAATTGTAATTCGGCGATCCGGTGCCGGTCCGGCAGAAACTGATTCAGGAAATCCATCAGGAGATCCTTGTTGGCCTCCTCGCCGAACAGCTTTTTGAAACCGAAGTCGGTGTAGGGATTGATGTATTTGGACATGGTTTTTCCACGGTTGGGCGAGATGGTAAAAAGGGCTCTTCAGAAAAATCCGTGGGTGGTTTCCTACCATCCAGGGTACTGCCCGTCATCCCGCCATGGACTGGCGGAATCCAGGACCAGGGATGGTGAAAAATGACTCTTTAGAAAAGAATCGTATTTCTTACCATTCCGTTGGAGATTGCCCGACGAGGTGTTCGCGGACGAGTCCAGCAGCCCCTCCAGGGGTATTTTCTCGGGGAAGAGCGTGATGAAATGGGCATGGATCAGCTGGCGCGGTAACAGGCGTTTGTACACAGCGGAGCCGCGCACATCACCGATGGGCGATATCTCCGACTGGGCAATGGATGCAGCCTCGCGCACGGTATCGATATCAGGCTTCCTACCGGTCGAATAATGGCTTGTGTCGGAGAGATAAAGCGGAATGGGCGCAACACCGCCCGCCGACAGATGAACCTGCCGCATTATCCCGCCATCCAGGGTAATCCAAATCGCGGAGTTGACACTGGCGATATCGAAATGGGCGCGCTTGGAGACCTTCTCGAAGTTGAATAAAGTACTTTCGGCAGGCAGGGGAAAACTGATTTTTTCCATCGATTCACTATTCCGCTTATCGAGTTTTTTATACCCTTGGAAGAAATCCTTCAGCGCAAGCCGACGTCGGCTCCCCGCATGGTCCAATGTCATGGAGGAATCCAACGCCAGAAAAAATATGGTTGCATCACCCGATGGGCGAGGCGTTGACGATATTGCCGCCCACCGTTGCCCGATATCGAATAGGCCTGGAGGCGATGCGTTCGAAATATTTCGGAATATTCGGGAACGGATCCCGCATGACGGGAGAATCTTCCATCTCCTGGAAGGTGGTTGCCGTACCGATATGACAGTGGCCGTTTTCGATTCGTATCCCTTTCAGATCCCTTTGGCGAGATACACAAGTAAAGTCACCCTCATATAGATCATCCGGTCTTTGAACCCACAAATCGGTGCCACCGCCGACAATCGTATTTCGAGGGGATATTTCGATGGATGATTTGTCGGGGACGGACAGCCTCCGCAACCGGCCGGGGATCTGTAAAAAGTAGGGTGGCACGATTCCTTTCTCGACCAATGGACCCACAGGCATTTTGTTATCTTCGAGATCCGAGGGTGGAAAGATAGCGCAAAGCCGCGCTGCCGCGCGCTTTATGGATTGATAACCGGTACAGCGGCAAATGTTTCCGCCGAGGGCGGCCATTGCCTGTTTTTCTTCGAAGCGCGTATTACCGAGGAAAAATCCCGTCAAGGCCAGGATAATGCCGGGTGTGCAATAACCGCATTGCGTGGCGCCTTCATCCACGATGGCCTGTCGAATCGGGTTTGGGGTGCCCTCGCCCCGATCGTTCGGCCCCTCGATGGTGATCACGTGTTTCCCCTCGATCTCCGCTAGCGGCAACAGGCATGAATTGATGGGTCGATAAAGCACCGTGTCGCCACTCCATTCGCCCACCAGAACCAGGCAGGCCCCACAATCACCTTCCCGGCAACCTTCCTTGATGCCGGCAAGCCGCTGGGAGCGACGCAGGAAATCCAAAACCACACCACCCGGCGGGGCGCTCGCGCGGACATCCCGATCATTGAGAATAAAATCTATCATTTCATGTGTTCAGTTATTGGGAATACCACCTGCCGCTAGAATCGTTTTGCGCCAATTGGTACGTTCGTCGAGGATAAAGCGCCTCGCGCTTTCCATATTTTCCCGGAATATGAATATCCCCCGTTCGTCGCCGTTCACCCAGGCCCGCGTCGCATCGGATTCGGCGATATGCTCGACCAGCGCGCGACAGTAATCATACGGCCCGATGAGAACGACCCGTGGACGGATGCCGAACTCCCGAAAACCGCGGGTTCCCACATAGATGGACTCGGGAATTTTCTCTCTCAGCGTCTCGATGAAGTAGAGAATCTGACCCATCCGGGCACGTTCGAAGTCGGTTCCGAACCCGAATACAGGAAATCCGATGAAGACCTGACTGAGGATCTCCATGAACATCATCCGGTCCTCGAGGGATTCCGCCATGATGTAAAAACCGACGGGCATCTCTGTGTCCCATTCCCCGTCGGAGGATTGCCTGCGATAAATCCGGCCGTGCGTGCCTCCCCCCCATTCCGGCACATGAAGATCGATGCCGATGGAAAGGTCGGGATGCACACTGAAGGCACCTCGATGGGCCGCATGTTGAACGCCCACGCCATGGCCCCTCTCCATATAGGGTCCACCGGCAACGATGGGGATCCCTTCCCCGGCAAGTTCGCGGGCGAAGTTCGTCACCGCCGTATAGTGCGGATGGCCTTCGACCATGAGAGAAGACACGCTACCCCAACAACAGACACGAAATTCCAGCGATGTTGCATCCCGGAACCGAGCGTGTTCACGTGTCCTGGCAATGCCGGCACCTCGAATGCGGCCAACCGCATCCGCCATTGTTTTCCAATCCATAGGGTTATTTTTTTCGTACTGGAATGTTGCCATCATGGGGTTCGGTTTCAGGCGCCTTGAAACCCTTGGGACGTTCCACGGAGAAGAAATAGAAAAGCGGGACTCCCGCGTGCTTACGATAGCGGTCCCCGATTTCATGGATGTCGGGGATATTCATAGCGCGGCTGAGCCGCAACCAAAATTCCATCGCACTGTCATCTCGAGCGAAGGGAGAGAGCTTGTGCGTTCGGAGTTCCATCAAAACAAAAAGATTTCTCCCTTCGGTCGAAATGACAGGGGAGTGGTTAAAATGACGATGCGTTCGTCGCCCCCCGTTTGTTTCAACGCTGCCGGGGAGCCGGAAACCGGCCCTAAACATTCGCGCGGTCGTGTCGATTGTCGAGGAGGAATTGCATATCTTCCGATTTCAGGATGTCGAAATCCGCGCTATGCAGGAAATTTTCATACACTTACGGGAATAATAACATTGGCGAAGATGAAAGGCGTTCCCTCGTTTCAATGCGACGAAAGAATCCGGTCCAAATTCTTCCAGGATAATGTACTCCGTATTCTCTCGTTCCACCCATTCCACGCTTGGCACGCAAACAATCATTATTCCACCCGGCGTTAGCATCCGAATGCTGTGAAACAAGGCCTTTCTCAGCGGAAACGGTTTGAAATGGCAAAGTATCGTGCTGCAAACGGCTGCGTCGAACATCCCATCGGGGAAATGGGAGTTCGTGATATCGCAAGCCACGATCCCCGCCTGGTCAAGGGAAATGAGTTCGCGGGCCTCCGCGCGCGATTCCTGGTTGATCTCGAGCCCAAGGAAAAGACGATATGGAAGTGGCGGTTCGTGGGTGATGATTGCCTCCATCACTTATCCCACACCGGACCCGAATTCTCCAAGCAAGCTGGTCGGTGTCAATAGTTGTTCCAACTCCAGAGTAATCCGCGGATAAATCATCAGTTGATGCGGGCCAGCGGTTACCAATTGCCAGGCTTTCAATTGTTTCGAATGCTCGCCGCGCGAAACACGGCTATATAATTTGGGATCTAATTCGTTTTTCATTTTTTCGCTTTCTCGTAGCTTACTGTCACTCCCGCAACCGCACCGTCTCGACAACCTCCACCACCTCCGGCAGCTCGGGGAGCGCGATCGAGAAAACGGGGTCAGGTCTTTCCCTTTTCCATAATCGTTTCCACAGATTGCATGATTCGTAAACCATAGGTTATCAGTCAGTTACCCGGAAGATCTTGAACAAAACAATCAAAAAATTTTAATCTGTCATTTTGAGCGTAGCGAGAAATCTTCTGGCTTGAAAAATTCCAAATGCACAAGATCTCTCCCTCCGGTCGAGATGACATATCCTTTATCCATGCGATGGAATTTTGGTTCCGGCTTTGCCGGGTTGGGTTATTGCGCGGAAACGAACGGGTTCCGGATCGTCCATTTATTACCGATCAGTTGTCCATCCTGCATATCTTCGCTGAGTACGATTGTACAATCGCTCAGCAATGCGGCTTCGATAATCAGCGCGTCCCAGAACGACACAGACAATTGCCGATGCCGTTGAATGGCCGACAAGATCAGGGGCCGGTTCGATTTGAACCAACGGATAACAGGTAAAATTCTCCACTGAATTCATATGCTGTTTTCGAAGATAGCGGTGGCGTGAGTTTGCGCGCCACGGCCACGAAAAACTCCTGCAAAACCTGCGTACTCGACGTCGGATTACCGGCGCTACCGAAGGTGTTTGGCATCCTGGCCTTTCTTTCGGAAAAAATGGAGAGGCCTCGATGAGTCATACACGCAGTTTACCCGAGAGCAACGATACCAGATATCGGCACTGATGAAAGTAGGTCATGTCAAAATGGAAATCGCCGACACGATAGGAGTCCACGCCATGGAAAAACATCACTGGGACGTGACGCCATCCGATGCCCGCGACATCCAACAACGATTGCGCCACCGGGTCATCATGCGTGATGAGTTGGGTCCGGTGCGCCATGTCGCCGGTATCGATGTGGGTTTCGAGCACGATAACACCGTGACGCGCGCCGCCGTTGCCGTGCTTGACTTTCCCGCCATGGAGTTGTGTGCACGGGCGATAGCGCGTCGAGCTACGTCATTTCCCTATATTCCCGGATTGCTTTCGTTCCGGGAGGTTCCTGCCGTTTTGGATGCGCTGGAAAAGCTCGACACAGTACCGGATATTCTGCTGTGCGATGGCCAGGGCATCGCACATCCTCGCCGGTTCGGCATTGCCAGCCACCTGGGCGTATTGACCGATCTACCGAGTATCGGCGTTGCCAAGTCCAGGCTGTTCGGCGTGCACGCATCGGTACCCGAGGGAAAGGGCCATTGGGTGCCGTTATCGTCGGGGAATGAGGATAACGAGGTGATCGGCGCGGTGCTGCGCACCAGGGTGGGGGTGAAGCCGCTCTACATCTCCGTTGGACACAAGATCTGCCTTTCCACTGCCATCGCGTATGTAATGGGCTGCATTACACGATATCGCCTGCCGGAAACGACGCGTTGGGCACATCGTCTGGCATCTGGATGAAGCTGATATAAGCGGGAAATAAACAAAATATTCGAACGCGCGGTGTTCGGATTCATGTCCCGATGCCGAGTCGGTTTTCGAGAAAGTGCACGATCGGGACGCCTCACGACCCGCGAGTCCAAGGCAAAAGGCCTCGCTAAAAGTTATAAAACACCGACAACTGGGCGTAATCGTCTTTTCTGAGGGAGTACATCTCATCTCCTAGTTCTTCGTCGCCAGCCCCGAATAGGCGAATGATCAGCTCCGCGCTGATGTTGTTGCTGATTCGTCGTTTCGCCTCCATATTGAAGGAATACGCGCCACTGTCCACGTCGGTAATAACGCCGGCGAGTAACTCGGTATCTTGCACATCATTCAATGAGAGCCGGGTCCCGAGGAAGATGTCGTTGTCGAAGGTGGTTCGAGGTGCCAGGTTCTGGTCGCGGTCATCATGGAGATACTCGGCGAGCAGCCCCACATCCCATGTTTTGTAGAGTTGGGAGTATGTGTATTCCACCCCCGCCGCGAATGCACCGAAGATGTCCCCATGTCCCTCCCTGACGATTCCCTCGAACTTCCCCAGCCAGGCACCACTGGTATATTGGATATCGGTGCCCACTTGGTTGATAAGCTCGTATTGGGGAATCAAATATGCTCCCTGTCGCATCAGGCGAGGCTCCCGGCTATTGCCGTGAAAATAATATGCTCCGACATCCCATTTATCGATGGTGTGGGAGTAACGCAGCGCCAGATCGACACGATCCTTACCTGCGCCGCCGAGGAATTCGGTGTCTTCCGTCTTGATCGGAAGTGGCCCGCGCAGGCGGCCCTTGGTGCCCGGGAAGGTGCGCTCGCGAAAGCCCGGCATCAGGAATGCCGTCAATTTACCCCAGTCTTTTTTCGCTTTTTTGGGCTGCAGCACCCGCGCCAGATCCAGGGTAAGCCGAATCATGGGCTGCCCGAGCTTGTCTTCCCCATCCAGGTCTTCCACCAGATCGGTCTGGTTGATGATGTCTACCAGATGATGGGATTCCGTAACGCCCCAGCGGACCTGGTCGACACCGGCAAGGATTTCCCATTGATCTCCCTTGTACATCCAATAGAGCTCCCGTATGTCGACATGGGTTCGGTCCCGATCCTCGGCGTCATAGCGTATGAAGGGAGTGAATTTGAAGTCGTGTTTGCGATTCTTGGTCAGATATTTCCATTCGGGCTCCAGGGCGATGGATACCACGGCACCCTTGGATTGTTCGTTTTCGGAACCGAAAGCGGACGATATATCGGGGGAGGACTGAAACCAGCGCACCTGTGCCTCCATATGGCCCGATAACCTGACTTCTACCGCCTGGGCCCCCGCTGCCATCATTTGAGCGGCAACGAATGTCAAGATTGTGGCGGAACGGTTTCTTCGGATCGTGGTCATTGGCGGTCGAGCTCGCATCGCATATTGAGTGTTGGTAATACCGGCAACGAATCGGCGTATCGGGATGCTATTCCCGAGGCCTTTGGACGCTTCTCTGAAAAAGCTTCGACAAAACGATCGAAACATTTCGATTGTCATTTCTCTCTGCGCGAGAAATCTTTTTGTTCTAGTGGAACTCCGAACGCACAAGCCTCCTCCCCACGGTCGAGATGACAGCGCTTTTTTTGCGATGGAATTTTGATTTCGGGTCGGGTCCGGGTTGGTGAGTAGCGCCTTCGATCCTGGCCCTTCATGAACATATTAGCGCTTCGCGCCAAGACTGAAGCGGGGTGGGCCTCGGCACACGCATCGGTTCTCTCGGAATTCTTGTTTTTCCGACACCTCAAGATGGTTGCCTCCAGCCGAGTGGGACCACCATGGCACCGATCTCTATTCGGTAGAGTTTACGGGACCTATCTTATCGGCTACGGATTGTACCTTTCGCGATAATCGGCTGGTCTCCCCTTTCCGGATATCGAACTTCAGAACGGAGTACACGCGATTGCAGCCAAGCCCATCCAGGATACCGTATGCCCGTTCGACGAGATCCAGTGCCTGCCTGATATCGTCGCTTTCGACGACGGTCCCCATGGCCGATAGTCGATAGTCGAGACCGGAGTCCCTGATCATCTCGACGACTTGACCGACATATCGGCTCACGCTCTCCCCCTTATCCGTCGGGAACATGCTGATTTCCAGTAGTACGGACATCAATGGTCTCCTCGAATTCAAAATTAACGGGGTAGCAAAAAATCTCCAAAGAGGTTTTTACCTATAGGCCAAATTTTTGGTTATTCCAAGTATGCCTTCGAAGAAATTTCTACCACCCTTCTGTAGTTTCTTCAATTATCATCGGCAACAAAACAGGGGAAAGTGGCTCCGTGTTTTTTGTTGCTGATAATCTCATTGTCAGAGGGAAATCATTTTTTTCTCTAATGGTTTCCAGATGATAATATATTCCACAACAGATTCCCGTGCTCTGCACGATATATGTCACTGTGCGCATTGCCTCCTGATAGATAGGAGTTTTTATTTATTAGGTCATTTGAATTTATATAAGTGATATGACTATTTGCGTTATTGGTTGTCTCAAAATTTCCGTTCCATTCGGCCTTGGCGCAACGGATAACATCAGACCCATTACCACAATGCTTTTCATAACTTTCATCATCACCCGCATATTTATCTCTACGCCAAAACAGCGTATCCATCGCGGAATCCATTTCTGATGATGTTAATATAATACGTTTCACTTTATTACAGTTATTTGCATATTTTGGTTTTCCTTCTCTGTGTTTGCCAATGAGACGACTTGTTCTATAGGCACCTTGTAAATTAATTAGATAATCGATTCCCTTATCATTCAATTTAGATTCGGTCTCTGAGACAGTATTAGTAATAGCGGGACCAATACAGGCAGCAACACTAGTCGCTCTTGCACCGAAGCTATGCCCTATTGCGACGATTGGTTTTGATACATTTGCTAATGTTTCATGCAATAACACCCCCAACCATGTTAAGCCAACCTCGTCGGCATCATGTGCCTTCCAGGGAAAACTTGCAGCTCTAACAATTGGCTCCACCCATTTTGCAGCCCACTGACTTGGCCAAGTTACCCCTATGAACAATGGATTAAATAGTTTGTCTGCTTCTTTAGCTTGCTTTAGCTTATCACCCTTAAGGTGTTTCAGTCTATCGTCATTTAGCACAGCCTGTCTTAGGTTTTTCATAATTGAATTGAAATTCCTTATGGCTTCTTCTTGAACGGTATTCCAACCCATAGTGACTACTACTACATGAGTATGTTTTTCAATTTTACCCTCAATGATCTCCTTTAATATCTTCATAGCCTTCCAACTGCTTATATATGCTTCATCAGGGGGTACTTCTTCGTATTCGGGTTCAGGAATTTCACAAAACGAAACAGGTGGGGCTGGTTTCTTTTGATTCTTACGATAATACGCATTATATCTGGCACAATTTTTTAGGCCGTGATACTCACCAAAAGTTTCTATAATGTGAGATACAAATAAAATCTTTGCATCTACAACCTCATCTCGAAGTTCTTCTTTACTGAGCCCAGATTCAGGAATTGCTTTTATTTTTATATCTCCGTCTCTAGTGATTTTTCTAATGGGGCTTTTTTCGATACCGAGTATAAATCCCGGAAAGGTTAGGGTTATTTCAGAAGGATAATAAAGCGCAGAATGAAATAGCATTGTGGTACTTCCATCCGTACCTAGTTTTTCTTCTTGAGGTTCCAATAATCTTTCTGCAGGAGGAATTAAAGAACAACTAATCAAACTAAAGCAAATCAAAAAGAAATATAGATGTTTCATTGGCTTATCCACCTCTGTTAATCCAACCGTTCTCTTACTTTTACCGCATTTCCTTCCAGTCCTTCCAGTGTTCCGATTTTGCGGTTGTTCTCCATGACCTGTTACGCCAAGGCAAGCTATCGCCGAATTTTTCTACATTGTTGTTTTCGTTGTCATACTCGCCGAAATGGCGTTTTTCGCCCGCCACGAGGCCTTCGAACAGATTTCCGACGACCGAATCCGATCCCAGGTTGATGGAAAACTGATTGTAATCAAGAATGGCGGTGTCTTTCTTCTTCATCTCCCGCGCTTCCTATATGGTGGAAACATCGAACCTGACAAAGCAAATACCCGGCCATCGACTCCCTGGAGCCTTTCACTTTTTCATTGATTGTCCGCGCCGAATGCCAGTAGTCGATTGAGCGGGACCTCGGCGTTCCGCCGTATCGCCTCATCGACGTGGATTTCGTTGCAACCGGTCTCCAACGTCCGGACCAGGTTGCCGAGATGATTCATGGCCATCCATGGGCAATAGGCGCAACTTTCACAGGTCGCGCTCTCCCCCATGGTCGGTGCCGCTATGAAGGTTTTTTCGGGCGCGGCCTGGCGCATTTTATGAAAGATACCCGCCTCGGTAGCCACGATGAATGTATGGGCGGACATTTTCCCCGCGGCGTCGATAAGTGCGGTGGTCGATCCGACCACATCGGCGAGCTCGATAACGTCCGGTGGCGATTCCGGGTGTACGAGGACGGCGGCCTCGGGATGATTCCGCGTCAGATCGCGCAGGGCATCGGCCTTGAATCTCTCATGAACGATGCATGAACCTTGCCAGATCAGCATGTCGGCGCCCGTCATGCGTTGCACATACGATCCGAGAAATCTGTCCGGGGCCCAGAGGATCTTTTCTCCTCGCTCGTCGAGGTGCCTGATGATGGCAAGGGCGATTCCGGAGGTGACTACCCAATCGGCCCTGGCCTTGACTTCGGCGCTGGTATTGGCATAGACCACGACCGTGCGATCGGGATGGGCATCACGAAATTTCGAGAAATCATCCGCCGGACAACCCAGATCCAACGAACAATCGGCGCCGAGATCCGGCATCAGGACGCGCTTCTCCGGGCTCAGTATCTTGGCCGTTTCGCCCATGAAGCGCACACCGGCGACAACGATGGTCCCGGCACGGTGCGCTTTTCCGAAGCGCGCCATTTCCAGGGAATCGGCGACGAAACCGCCGCTTTCTTCTGCAAGGATCTGCAGATCCGCATCGGTGTAGTAGTGCGCAACGAGCACCGTGTCTTGTTCGGCGAGAAGGAATCGGGCCCGCTCCAACAACCTCTCTCGTTCCTCGGGCGATGGGGCGTGCACCTCCCGGGGGATGGGGATGTCTATTCGTGGGCCATTTATTTTTGTATCGACAATATTCAATTTATTTTCGGTTCGAAGTTATCTTCGCATCGGGAGCTATTCATCAATGTAATGCCGGACGCCAATCGAGTTCTCCGATGATCCGAGCCTCCTCCCTGGCCATTTCCTCCAAGCGGGGGTATACGATATCGGCATCGAAGTATGTGAGGGCAAGGGTCGCGAACAGGTTTCCATGCCGCGCCTCGCTGGCCCAAAGGTCCCGGTAGAATGTCTTCAAGGCTGGATCATCGAGGGCCTCCGAGATGATTCGAAATCGCTCTGCGCCCCGACATTCGATCAGCGATGCGACACACAGGCGATCCAGGAATCGCTCATCGCGACCATGGCGCAGCAATCCCAGCAGTTGCTCTACGTAGGGGTCGCGGGTATCGCGGACGATCTGCTGGCCTCTTTCTTCCATCAGCGCGTAGACCGCCTGAAAATGGGCAAGCTCCTCTTGTGCGAGGTCGATAAGGGGCGGGATGATGGCCACTCGGTCCGGATACTTCACGATCAGGCTCATGGCCAGCGCGGAGGCCTTGCGCTCGCAATTGGCGTGATCGGCCAAAAATGCATCGAAGTCCTCTTTGATAACAGTGACCCAACCGGGATCGGTATCGGCTAACAGGTCAATGGATTTTTTCGCCACGGTTTCACCTTTGCATCGAAGTGCCCCGAAAATATCCCATGGATTTCGAGATGGTTTTATGGCTAGCGAAGCTCGACTAGGGCTTTTGCTTTACATCCGGGGTGATCTCTTTGTTTTGCTGCCCGGCACGAGGGGAAGTCGGTTCCGGTTTGGACTCGGTGGCGCTGCGCTCGATAACCTCTTGGAGATTTTCGCGGCGCGCGCACGGCAGCGTTTCGACCAGCTTCAAGGCCTCGAGAAACTCCATGGATCGATGATCGGTCATTCTTGCGTCGACCTCGATGAATCCGTCACGAATTCGGCGCGATACGCCTGGTAATGACCCATTGCTGGGCAATGGATAGGAGATTGTTGATGAACCAGTACAACACCAGCCCGGACGGGAAAAACAGGAATAGAACCGTGAACACGAACGGCAAGGCCATCATGACCTTGGCCTGGATGGGATCGGGTGGGGCGGGATTCAGCTTTTGCTGAAGGAACATGGTGACGCCCATGGAGATGGGAAGAACGAAATAGGGGTCGTGGGTGGAAAGGTCCTTTAACCAAAAGATGAAACTCGCCTGCCGAAGCTCCACGCTCTCCAGCAACACCCAATACAGGGCAATGAATACGGGAATCTGTATTACGATGGGCAAACAGCCACTCAATGGATTGACCTTTTCTTCCTTGTACATCTCCATCAGACGCTGGTTCATCTTTACCTTGTCGTCCTTATAGGTGTCGCGCAGCTTTGTCATCCGGGGTTGTAGCTTGCGCATCCTGGCCATGGAGGTGTAGCTCGTGGCCGAGAGATGGAAGAACACCAGCTTGATGAGGATAGTGAGGACGATGATGGACCACCCCCAGTTTCCGAGCAGGGAATGGATCTTTTGCAGCAGCCAGAAGAGTGGTTGACTGATGATCCAGAGCCAACCGTAATCCACCGTTCGGGACAGGTTGGGCGCGGCAGCCTCCATGCGGTCCTGTATCTTGGGTCCGAGATACCCTTGAATGCCGACGGTACCCCGTTCACCGGCCGGGATGACCTTATCGGTGAATACCCCGATGGTGTACAAGGCGCCGTCCCGCTTCGTGTAGTACTGGTTGCCGGCATTGGCGTCGGGGATCCAGGCACCGATGAAGTAGTGCTGGATCATGGCCATCCAGCCGCCCTTGGCGACCTTTTTCAGGTCCTGTTCCGACATCTCCTTGAAATCGATCTTTTCGTAGGGATGCTCGGCGTCGGAGATCACGCCACCCGTGTAGGTGGGCAAGCGGAAAATACTACCCTGATCGGCAGGGGGATAGCGCTTGAAGCGACCATGCAGCCGGACCGCGATGGGTTGTTCCTTGGCATTTTCCACTTCGTAGGAAATACCCACCACGTAACTGTTTCTGCGAAAGGTGATGACTTTGGTTACGGTGATACCATCCTCGCTATCCCAGAATAATCGAACCGCCAGGGTATCCTTGCCCTCTTCGAGCTGGTATTCGTGTCGTTCCGGGCGGAATTTCGGTGGACTATGCAGGGCGGGATCACTACCGAAGAGGGGTGCATCGGCGGTGAAATGAATCCCCGGAGCACGGGAGAGCAGTCGGAAGGGCACGTCCGGTCGCTTCAACGACTCGGGGTAGGCAAGGAGTTCGAGCCGTCTGATGCCTGTCCCGGTGGGTTCGAATAGCAGATCCAACAGGTCGGTACGTACATGTATCGGGCCATCGCCCCCCTCGGTGGACGGCACCAATCCGGCCCGTGGGGCATTACCCGGCAATGAGGGAACCATGGTGCTATCACGATCACGGGGGGAACCTGGTGTATCGGGAAATCCGCGCGTCGCGTCGCTGGTGGCCAGGGACATCCCCTGCCCCGATGCATCCGTTCCCATCGCGCTGTCGGTGGCGGGTCTCAGGTTGCCATAGTCCTCCTGCCAGGCCTGCCACATGAGAAATAACACCATCAGCAGCGTGACGATGAGAAAGGTTCGGATCTGTTCTAGGGACAACGTAAGCTCCGGTAAGGAAAGGTTATGAAACCAACATCATGAAATCGAGGAAGAAATCGCGTCTCGTGTGATCTTTTCATTCGGCACTATCCGGGCCACGCGCTATTGGCGTATCTTCTTCCAGGGGAGGGACGGGATCGAAACCACCGGGGTGCCAGGGGTGACAGCGCAAAAGTCGACGCACGGCAAGCCACAAGCCACGCACGCAACCATGGCGCTCCACGGCCTCCAGGGCATAGGCCGAGCAAGATGGGTAAAAACGGCAGCTGGGTGGAAGAAAGGGGCTTACCGCATACTGATAAAGTCGAATGAAAAACTTTACGATGAATCGCATCGGTTGCGTATCTTCTTCCAATGACGCTCCAGGGAACGGAAGAAATCGGCGGTTTCGATACTCTCCATCGCGGCTTTGGCGATGATGACCACGTCCAAATCTTGCAGTTGTCGCCGATGGGTACGAAAACTCTCGCGGGTAAGCCGTTTTATTCGATTTCTCGCCACGGCGCGGCGCACCCGCCGTTTCGATATGGCGAGACCGAGGCGCGGAACACCCTGGTCATTGCGCCTGCCCAGCACCACCGCAATCGCGTCTACCGATCGACACGGCGCATCGAATACCCGCGCATAATCGCGCTTATGGCGCAATCGCAGGAAACGCGGAAAATCATTGGATACGGGATGACCTTGCGACGAGGAATCTTGCGACGATGCAGGCATGGGGTTCATGCGGATAACCGCTTACGCCCCTTGGCACGCCGCGCGCTGATGATGCGCCGACCGGCTTTCGTGCGCATGCGCGCACGGAAACCGTGACGCCGTTTTCGTTTGATGTTACTTGGTTGAAAGGTTCTTTTCACGTGAGAATCGCCACACTTGATTTATTTATCATCGATGTCTTCTAGCGGAAATGGGATAAATGGCCTCGGTACACGAGGCTTCCCGTTTTCTGTCCCGAATCACGGCCTCGAATCGAGACCCGCCTTTCTCTTTTGCATTTGTCCGGGATTCCGGGAGGAATTACCCCACTGTTACTTTACTCGTAAGAGTAAAGGAGCGGCATGGTACTCAAAGCATTGAATCTCTGTCAAACTTTACTCCTAGCGAAGCTTGTGCTCGAACCGAGATCGACCCGCTGCGTGCCCAGGGCAAATTCGCGATCCACCCGAGCACCATCGACGGTGCGCTGCAAGTAGCCCATCGAGTAGCCCATGAACGCCGGGTGAGGGGCTGCCTGCCTCCTGGTTGGGAATGCCCCGGAGCACAATCTCGCCATTTTCCATATCGGTAGGAACATGTTAGCGCTTCGCGCCAAGGCTGAAACGGGGTGGGTCTTGGCGTACCCAGCGGTTCTCTCGGGATTTGTTTTTTTCGATACTTTAAAATACGAGCAGTTTCCTTTCGGGGTCGGTGCCAGGATACGTGGCCGGGAAGACGAATACCGATTTCGAAAAGAGATGGGGTCCTCCGCAAAAGGACCGCTTCCATACACATCGATCGAGGGACAGGATATTGTTTCACTCACGGTTTATCCAGGTATTTTCCTTTCTGCTCATCCTTATCTCCGGGAACGTTCCGAACGCAAACGCCTCGATCTTCGAGCCACGGGAGTTTGCCGATCCCGGGCAGGAGGCCCGCTATAAAAATCTCATCGAAGAGCTACGCTGCCTTGTCTGTCAGAACCAGTCGCTTGCCGATTCCAACGCGGAGCTGGCGGCGGATCTGCGTCGGGAAGTGTATGCCATGGTTAGCGAGGGCGCCGATGAGGATGCCGTGAAGGAATTCATGGTCTCCCGCTACAGTGAATATGTCTTGTATCGTCCACCGGTAACGGCGACCACCTTGCTGCTATGGGCAGGTCCGCTGCTGTTCGCGCTGGTGGGGTTCGTCGTCCTCGTCGTGAGGGTGCGTCGCCGTCCCAGGGCCTCGATAGCGAGCACCCTTTCGGAAGGCGAGGAAGAACGACTCGATATGCTGATGAATGCCACCCTGAACGAGACGGAAAATCGTTCGGGCCGAAGCCCATGAGGGCCTTGGCCATACCCTTGGCCCATACCCTTGGCCATACCCTTGTCTTGCGAGCCCGGGAGTGGATCGTTTTCCGTCCTTTGTCTTTTTACCGTTCACTATCCCCCGATCACGATTGACTTCATTTTGGGTCCCGGGAATACGCCAATTCCCTTTCCACGGCCTGACGCAGATCCTTTTCGAGATCATGGATGATCAACTGCTTTCCATTGACGAAGATGCTCGGCGTGCTGCGCAAACCCAGGCGCAGTGCTTCATCCCTACCCCGCGCCACCCTGGCTTTGGCCTCTTCGGATTGGAAACAGTGGACGAATTTCTTCACATCGAGCCCCACGTCCCTGGCAAGGTCGATGGGGGAACTTCTGCTCAGCGTGGCCTGGCGTTGGTAGGCCAGTTCATGATAGGGCCAGAATTTCCCCTGTTGGTCGGCGCAGGCCGCGCCCTGGGCGACCAGTTTCGAAATACCGGATCGATTGATGGGATAATCCATGTGTATCGCCCTTACCTTGCCCTTGAACTCATCCAGGACCCGCCCGATGGCCTCGGATGCCGTCTTGCAATGAGGGCATTGGTAGTCGGCGAATTCCACGATGGTGACGGTAGCCTTGGGGTCTCCCTTGGTGGGGAATCCCTGGCTATGGATGTCGATGACGGGGGGAGTGATGCGCGGCAACAATATCTTGAAGTTGTTTTTTTGTCGGTAGCTCTCCAGTAGATCGGCCCTTTTTTTGTCTATTTTCTCTTGACGCAGGTGTTCGGCGATGCGTGCCCGGACGGCCTTGTATGGCTTCCCGATGCGATTGCCGATGGTGTCATAAAAGGCCCGGATGTCATCCTCGCCGGGCTCGGCAACCGACAGGCGTTCGGCCCTGATTTTGTTCTTGGATTTGCCGAGCCGCTCCGCTTCTTCTTCCAGGTAACTGTCGAACAACACATCGTCGAAGATGGCTTCGAGTTTTCGATAGTATTCGTCTTCTACTTCGTATAGGGCGAGTCGCGATGCCGGGGGCAATTCGGATTCCAGGTAATCCATTCCGTCGAGTTGGAACAAGGCGCGATTGCCCGCCAGGGTCTTGGGACCCCAGGCGATCATCAGGGAAAGGATGGCGATACCGCTGCAGATCATGTTGCGTAGATCTTTGTTGGCTATTTTCATGTCTTACCTCTTGTTTGAAATTCCCGTTGAAGATTCAGTCCGTCCGTTTCCATTGCCGAAGAAAAATGGAGGATAACCATCCTGCCCGTTTCGATCCCGGCCCAGCCCCAGCCCCAGCCTCGGCCCCAGTCTCAGTCCCAGCCCCAGTCCCAGGGGCGTTCTTGCGTCGTTGTTTTCTCCCTGGTTGTCGCTCGGCCGTGCCATGGCGATCCGTTGCCTTGTCTTGCCGGTCATGCCTTGCGATTTGCGGGGCCTTGCCACCCTTCCTCATTTTCCATCGAAGTCGCCGAGTGCCTTGGAAACCTTGCCATAACCGACATCGAATAGTCGATTGAGCCCCAGGCCGATCATTCCCACCACGATAACGTAGCAATACATCAGTTCCAGGTCGAATCCCAAATAGGCCTGGTGCGCGGCCCATCCGACACCGGAGGAGGCGACGAAAAACATCTCGGTGACGATGGTCAGTACCAGGGAGATGGATATCGCCACCTTGAGGCCGGCAATGATGGGGGGAAGGGCATCCCAGATGGTGACCAGCATCCTGGTGGATCGAGGTAGATGTCGCGCGTGCACGGAAAGATAGTCTCTTCTGTCCCGGGTTTCGGGACGCGGCATGCAACCGACCACGGTATTGATCAGGATGATCGGGAAGGTGGTGCTGGCGATGATGACGGTCTTCGATAGTTCACCGATGCCGAAGATGACGATGAACACCGGAAACAGCATGGAGGTGGGGATGCCCCGAAAGAACTCTATCAGCGGCATGATCTCCTTTCGTGCGGTGCCGGAGATACCCAGAAGGATGCCGAGGGGAAAGCCGATGAGGAGCCCGATGGCAAGCCCCGAGAATACCCGGGCAAAGGTGGCCAGAATATTTTCCAGGAGTCTGCCGCTTCCGATCTCGTGAAAGAGGGTCTCGAAGAACCCCACGGCATCGGGTAGGAATATCCGATTTAGATCGGTCGCCATGCCGGCTCCGATCCAGATAATCGTGATGGCGAGGATGAGTTTCATGATCGGGATCGGGGCCACACGACCATGGCCGATGTATCGGATACTCGTTCGATGGCGATTTTCGTGAACCCGGAAATCGATCGCAGTTCCTCGGGCAAGGTGGTGTGGGAGGTGATGATCACACTGGCACCGCGACGGATTGCCCTTGCCAGCAGGCTGCCGAGTTTCGGGAGGGCCTTGAAATCGATCCCGGAGAACGGCTCATCGAGTACGAGTCGGTTGAAATCGGCGGAGATCTCGCGCACCACGGCGATGCGCTGGCATTGCCCACCACTCAAATGGGGGGGCCTTTTATGGAGGTCCCGAGGGTTGAAGCCGGTATCCATGAGATCCCGAATCACCGTATCGCTGTTTTTATAGAGCAGCAGGTTGTCTCTGGCAGTCAGCCAGGGGAACAATGCCAGACGATAATGTTGGGGCACATAACCGTATCGGGCCGTGGTGTCCGCCGACATCTCACCGCTGTCCAGGGCTACCAGGCCCAGGATGACCTTCAACAGGGTGGATTTCCCGACGCCGTTGGGCCCCGTGATATAGCTGCACGGACTGTCCAACGCCAGGAAAGGGATATCGAGTCGCGTATTCCCGAGGTGGACGACCCCATTTCTGATCTCTTTCATGGTAACCGGTCGGCTCGACTACTCATCGCCCCCGACGGTGAAAGAAAGCATCGGTGATCGAGCGTCGGTGATCAGGCATCGCCGTGGCGCTACTTTCATGGCAGGTCTTTATTGGGGGGTCCAAAGATAAGAGGCCGGGGCCTTTTCGATCTCACCGGATTCCAGCAGTATGGCGACGAATTTCCGAATCGACGCCCTTGCCTCGTCATCGCCGACAAGGCGCCACCGGTTCAGGCCGATCTTATTGTAGACATCCGGGCTGATTTTGGTGAAATCGGAAAATGCGCGCAGGGCCTTTCCCCGATCCGATCGGATCAGTCGGAGGGCGTTGTCGAATACGGAATATATCCTGGATTCGAGGGCCATCGGCAGGCGCCCCGCCACGAACCACGCGCCCGATAGCGGAACATCCGGCATTACCTCGGCATAGTATCCATCCACGAGGACGTCTACCTGCCCCCGGTCGCGCAGCACTTGGGCAAAGGGTTCCACGGCGGTAACGGCGTCCACGACACCGGTTTCCATTGCCGAGATCCAATTGGGCGGCGACATCTCGATATATTCTATGTCCTCGATGCGAAGCCCAAGCCCTGGAAATATGAGATTGGCGAACACCCTGCTGATCGATCCCGGGAAGAAGGCGATCTTCTTTCCCTTCAATTGTCCGATGGTAATCCCCTTCCTTGCCAACAGATAATCGGTTGCCGGCTCTTCGTCACCGGGCTTGGTGTATCCATTGACCAAAAAGGCGTTGAACCCGGTGGATGATGTGACGGCGGCATCCAGGACGGCATTGGTGGCGCAGATCCCCACCAGATCGATCCTGCTCGTTGCCGCGGCGATGGCGATTTCATTGCTCGATTTGAACTCGATGAGTTCGGTGTCGAATCCCGCCTCCCGGAAATAACCGTATTTCTCCGCGACGAAAAGTGGCAGGGCACCCGCGATGGCCACGTACCCTATCCTGAGTTTCACGGGGGGGTGCATCCCAGGATGTTGCGCGGGAGATGGCCCTTCATCGGAATGAATGCTATTGGGCGGTTTGGGCAATAACAGCAAGATAACGAGGATAACGGTTAGTATGAAAAGGCCTGCAAAAATCCTGTGATTTGTTTTCATTGTCGTTTCGAAGTCTTAATGCTTGATTTTAGGGTTTCTGCAAATACCCTTGATAGGAAACATAGAATTTCACGACATGATCGAGTTCGTTGAATGTCGGCAACGATGAAGTACCCGATACGAAGAGAATCATACTTGCTCGCCATCTTCGACTACCATTACCTCGGCATTTTGGCAAAGGCCGCCAGCGATTTGCGCCACGCAGAGTCAGTTACCTTCGGTTTCGAAGTTATGGCATATTTCGATAGGGACTTCTACCCTGCCGATGAATTGCCCTCGCGGGCGCACTGGTTGCGGCCAGTGACCGC
Organism: uncultured Thiotrichales bacterium; assembly: GCA_964610175.1. Taxonomy (GTDB): domain Bacteria; phylum Pseudomonadota; class Gammaproteobacteria; order HK1; family HK1; genus CAZSVE01. The sequence goes on along the minus strand of CAZSVE010000017.1, from coordinate 10,024 downwards.
GCCAAGCGATAGCAGCATGAAATATCTTTCCAAGATCTACAATTCTGTTTACCTTACTGAACAGGGAGACTGTATAGATCATGTTGATAGTTGAGTATTGTTATGGATGACTCTTTGTTCTATCGGAAAATCTGGAAAATCCTGGAACGGTATTATTGTCGGGAAACAATGCCGTCGACACAATTTCTGCCACCGGATGTATTGGAAAAACAGTTGGATATCGGTATTTCGGCTCAGGGCATCGGTGCCGATGCCCTGCTTTCGAAACTGGAAACCTTATTGACCTATACCCCGAATACCTGCCAGCTCGGTTATATGATGACCCTTTTCGGCGGACGGGTAGAGGCGGCCTACGCGGGTAAGTTGATAACAACCATGACAAACAATGCCATGCATACCTACAAAGCCGCCGGCGCACAAATCCTTGTGGAACGCAAGGTCATTGATTTCATGTTGGAACTAGCCGGGTTTCAACATGGAGAAGGTGCCATGACGCCCGGGGGCATGGCATCCAACTTCATCGCCATGAAGCTGGCCAGGGAACAGGCTATGCCCGGGGCGGAAATGCATGGTTGGGACGGACGCTTGTATCGGGCGTACACTTCGGCGGCCTCACATTACGCCATCGAAGCGGCGGCTGGGAACATCGGTCTGGGCGAACACAACGTGGTGAGCATACCCGTTACGGCGAATGGAAAAATGGAGGTGCAAATTCTCGCCGAACGCATTCGTGCAGATAAAGAGGCAAATTTCATACCATTTTATGTTAATGCTACAGTAGGGACCAGCGTACTAGGGGCAATCGATCCGGTGGCAGAGATTGCAACCGTTTCCCGTCAGGAAGGTCTGTGGCTACACCTGGACGCGGCCTTTGGTGGCAGTCTGCTACTGAACCGTCGCATGCGTGATCGGCTTGGTTGCGCCTATGGGGCCTCCTTGTCCTGGGATGGGCATAAAATGATGGGAATTCCTCTGACTTGTTCAGCGATCCTCGTCAAGGAAAAAGGCTGGCTTGAGCAGGCATTTCAGGCACCAACCCAAGGGGACTATCTGTTTCAGAACTACCAGGAATACAATCCGGGGCGCCATTCTAACCAATGTGCCAGAACCAACGATGCCTTGCCCCTATGGATGGCCCTTCAGAGTTTAGGCCAAGACGGCTACGAGGCCCGAACGGAGCGACAGTTGGCTTTGGCCCGCTACGCGGCACAGCGGGTTACCGAGCATGCGGATATGGTGTTGTATACCTATCCAGAAACCATCAATGTGTGCTTTCGCTCAAGGCACGCGGATAGCGAGATGGTGTGTCGGATTCTTGATGAAACCTACGGTATCAAACTCAGTTTTGCATACTTGAATCAAGATAAATATATCCGCCTTGTCTGTGTAAATCCGGATATGGACGAAGTCTTTATCGATAAAATGATGGATAAAATTCACCATATTGCAACCATGGAGATACCCAATGCGTGAGCAACTACATGCTATCGGTATCAGCTATTGGCGTTCTGCTACTCTTAGGGCGGCGATTAAACTTGATTTGTTTCACCTGCTGGGAGAGCGGGCCATGACTTGCGAACAGATCACTCGCCAGCTTGAGGCCAAAAACCCCAGACGGGTTGGATCATTCCTGGATGTTTGCACCGTACTGGGCCTGCTGACCAGGAATGGTGACCGTTATCGTAACTCTGAACTCGCCCTGACTTGGCTGCAACCGGATCGAAGTACCTATTATGGCGATTTGATGATGCACTTGACTAATCACTGGAATACCTGGGCAAAACTGGATGAATTGGTGATCAACGGCAGTGCAGAACTCCCTTTCGAGAGCGGTTTCGTTTCCGAAAGGCAATACTGGTCGGATTACATGTTGGGGCAGCATAATCGTGTGCTTACCGGCCAAGGTGATAACCTTGTGCAGTATGTCGATCTGACCGATAAGTATGTTCTGCTTGATTTGGGCGGTGGTACTGGCGGTTACAGTATCGCGATTTGCCAAGCCTACCCACAGATACAGGTGGATATCGTGGACCAGGCAGAACCTTTGCGGATCGCTCGTCGATTAGTCAAGGACGCCGGTTTCGAGGCGCGGATTACTTTGATTGAAGCGGATATGCATAAAGTGCGTTTGGATAAACAATACGATACGGTCCTGATGTCAGGGATTTTCGTGCTGCAATCCGAAGCGGAGAATCGGCAGATTCTCCAAAGTACGTTCGATTTTTTGCGTCCTGGCGGCTTAGTCATCATCCAGGACTATCTGCGCCTGGAATACGGAAAAGAACGCCATTATCTGGATACGATGATGAATTTGTTCATGCAGTTGTGTTTTACTCCGAAAGCCGGAGATTGGCACGGCAGAGATGTCGAAAGCTGGATACGCGATGCTGGTTTTACAGATGTACGGGAAATCCCTGTCCCCACACACCTGGCTATCATGACTGCGAAAAAACCTGGTGCTTGATATCTATTTGGCAATACCTCGTAAGCACACAAGTAGTTATTTATGGCAATACCTCGTAAGCACGCACAGTAGCTTCACCGTGTGAGGTTCGACCGAATCGTACCGCTTTCATCAGATCGCCTGCTATTCCCGTCGCGAGTATCGTATTTACTCTATTGATGAATTGATCCAATTCGGCGGAGCTTAGTAAGCTAAATGCCACATCCGTGGACCGCCATCCCGAATCCAACCCGCGACGCACCATGAGTTCGGCATAGGTGTCAAACCAGTGTGATTCCGAAGGTGCTGCGCTACCAATCTCCACGAACGCTAGCTGCTGTACCATCGAAGTAAACCATGAATCTTCCGTCAATGACCAACAGGGATCCAGACGTTCCCACGCTGATTGTGGAAATAGATTGAAGTGCCAGTACGCCGTGCGCCGCTGTTCACGAGAGGTGGTAACGAGTATGAGTCGTCCACGAACTCGGAGTAGGCGCTTCGCTTCCATGAGAGACTGCTTGCATTGGCGACGTAAAACGTCGCTCTTCGATGTGTCGCATCCCTTAAGGTGGTGGAGTACTTGAGCTAGCAATACCACATCGAAAGAATTATCTTCGAAGGGAAGCTGCGTGACGGAAGCTACTTCGAAATGCGTGTTATCCATGTCACGACAATGCATTTTTGCTATCGCTATACGTGCAGCGTCCGTATCAATCCCCACTACCTGACCAGCTACCGTCGCCACGTACCGAGCGTGTTGTCCGGTTCCACAGCCACCATCTAACACCACGTCTCCCGGACGAACGAATCCCAGAATTTCCCGCAACCCGAAAGGGTGACGCACCTCATCGTAGCAAATAGCTGCTCGTTTTGGACTCTCTTGTTCCTCGTACCGGTTATCTTGCTCTATCAAGACGAAAACCTATCTATTTTCCCGTATACCGCTCTATTTCTAAATCCGGTTTACGCACCGTCACCCGATGCATTCGGCGCAGCTCCTGATAATCCGCCATAGCCTGATGTTGTACCCCGAAATTGTCCCACACGACCGTATCGCCAAGGCTCCAGGAGTGTGACAGAGTATCGTCGTCCGTTAAATCGATCTCTTCAAAAACGCGCTGTAAAAGTGCCTCACTTTCCCGTTCCGGCATTCCAACCAAGGCCACGGTAAAGTTCGGATTTAGGTAGAGAAGGGGAAGGCCCGTTTCCGGATGTTTTATGACGGCAGGGTGAATGGATTGCACATCCTTCTGAACGGCACCGGATCGATTCACCCGGGCATAACCTTCCTTCAATGAATGCAGGGCATCAAGATGGTGCAGTTGCTCTCGCAGCTCCTGAGATAAACGGAGATACATCGTATTGGCATTCCGAAAACGGGTATTGCCGCCATTAGGAGGCAAAATGCTTGCAGACAGAACGCTGGCGATTGTGGGATCGGCCCGCCAGCTCATATCGGAGTGGAAAAGAAAGGAATCGCCTGGAATTCCAGTATTTCCCATGGTTTCCAAAATTTGCACTCTGCCTGCGGCATCCTTGCTCTTGTTGACCGGATGGTGGTTTTCGAGTTCTCCGAAGAGCTGTGCAAGTTGCAACATGCACGCATCGGTGTGAATCGGGTCGGCACCAAGGCAAATGCCACCATCAGCCGGTACTAGCAATACGCCGTTTTCAAACAAGAGCTTCTTTATGCTGTCACGTTGCTCTTGATCGTCAAGATCGACGTTTGTCAATTTTATCCCGAAAGGTTTTAGTTGATGAATGGAAAGAGTAGTGGAATGTTTCATGGTCATGCATTACCCATTCAATGTCCCGTCAGGGGTGTAAGATCAAAGTGTGATTTTTTTGCCACCCCTGGCACTGGGTTCTGCCAATCCCTGGCAAAATGATGGGGATAATAACATCTGTCGAATAGGAAGCCCTACCAACTGTCGGCAACGACGAAATGCCCGATACGAGGGCGCAACGACTTTTTCTTTGTCCGAATGATTGCCACCTTCCAGTTCATCGAGCACGGTATCCGATAGAAAGAGACATCATACTTGCTTGCCATCTTCGACTACCATTACCTCGGCATTTTGGCAAAGGCCGCCAGCGATTTGCGCCACGCACATTCTTGCCATGTGTGTCATTCAGTCTCCTCATCACGCTGCTTCGGCGATGCCCGGCGATGAAGCCAAACAAACTGACCCAGCAGGATACTCCTGTCGTTGTGTTCGTGAGCTTGCGGGAAATCTTCCTGATCGGTTGGAAGCTCACCCAGGTAGGATTCGATGGTGGATAGGATAAATTCCGGTTCGAATATGCGGGTGAGACGATTGTATTCATCCTGTTCGAAATCCGGTGGGACCGGTACTCCTGATTCTCCTTCCCAAACCGTGGAGTTACGGGTATAAACATCAAGCAATCGAATGATGGCCGATTTATCCCTTTTCAGCACCTCGCGGATATGTCGTTCAAAAACATGTTTCCGGGAATATTCGTCGAGTATATAAGAAATATACCAAGCAATACGGGTGGCATCCGTTGTTATATCATCCGTCGCCTGGATGAATGCTTCGAGACACCTCGCCAGTTCCTCTCCGATGACATCCACCTCTTCCTCGGTAAAGGCATCCTTCTCGGGTTTATCCTTTTCTCCTTTTTCCAGAAACTTGAAAACGTCAAGCTGAAAACCAGGTTCCGGCGAACATCTGATGCATTCGATTGCCTGGGAAACCCGCCGGGATTTATCCATATTCTGAATCAGATTGCTCACCAATATCGCGGCCTGTTGATGTGGTGTACTCCCAAGAAACATCCCTTCCGGGTTCGGATACTTATCGGCGGCAAGCGACACCGCAAGGGATAGGGATGCCGATTGGGCAGCGTTCAGGGACTTCGCCTTGATGCGCAATTTGTGTATCAGCGACTCCGCGTTTTCCGGGGTGATGGCGGCAGCCAGCGGATTATTCTCCGGCGTTAAAGCCTCCGCATCGCCAATATCGACGATGAGAGTATTCAATTTCGTGTCGGAGAAATCCCCTTTGGGCACAGCATAACCAAAGTAACGGTCGAAATATCCTTCGGCGCAAATACGCTGTCCTTCATGCCATTTCTGACCCCAATCATCTCTGTAGTGCATATTTCCGTATACCGCATGCATCTTCGGAAACAGGTTTTTCAGCAGTTCGATATAGCCGGATGAGTCCTTCGCGCCCGCGCGTTTCAGGGCCGAGTCGATCATCTCCTTGATTCGCGCCTTTTCCGGTTCCGAGTCGGAATGGATTGAATGGTAAAAGGCGCCAACAAACGTATCCTTGTTTTTGCGAACCGTTTCATACAATTCCGGGACGAAGACCCGCATCCCTTCCAGCAGCATGAGATCCACCGGATTTACCTCTCCCTTCAGGATCGGCAGAGAAAACATCAGGATGTTTCCGTACAGTCGGGCCTTCCTCGGGGTTGTCAAATCCCCGTCGAAGGCGCGTGTAAAGTCCCCTACGAACGCCTGGACCTGCTGCTCTGATAACTCGATCTCGGCTATGCGAAGCACTTCATTGACGCCCTGGAAACAGAAACTTCGCAGCTCCCGTACCGGGATGGCCGGCAGGTGCAGTGGCACCTGGATGATCTTTTCCAGAAATTGCTCGCCGGATTTTCCGTGCGCGTCGGAATAGTTTTCCGAAAGGGAAGCCGCGATGATCTCCTTGTCGAAGGCGAGGATGTAGGCGGTGTAATTGAAATCGGCCACGAGCCTGACCAGCTTGAAGATCACCTGTATCTCCGCCTTTTCCAGACGGTCCATATCGTCGATCATGACCAGGACGCGCTTTTTCGCCTTTTCCAGCGCCTTTTCGATGCGGTTTCTCCGTTCCATCAAATCCGGTCCATGGAAAAGAGTTCCCATAGCCTTTCCAATGCTTTCCAGCCCTGGTATTCCTGCCATTGATGCAACCCCACCAACGCCAGGAGCTAATTTCCGGACAGTTTTCCCCAATTTTTCTTTCCCGAGGATCGGGTCTGTGTTCAATGCCTTGGCAAGTGCATTGAAAAATCCGGGCAACAGGCTTTCGACATTCCCGAACAGCCAGGGATTGAAACGGACCACGATCACGGAATCATTTTTCTTGGTCGCCGCCTCGATAAAGTTGAGAACGGATGTCTTGCCATCGCCCCACGGTCCGTAGAGCCCGATGGTGAGGGAGCCGGGGTCACGCCGCTCGGAGATTACCTTGGCAATCCTTTCGGCAAACGCCCAGCGGGAGAAACGATCATCGGATCGGGCATGTACCGGCGAATCGCTGGAGTATTTTTCTTTTTCCATTTTGTATATGAGGATCTGCGTTGTTCGGTGGGATTCGGCACTCCCGCCTCTGTGGTCGAAGAATGGACTGAATTGGACGATCTTGGTTCAGATAAAGATATATCTTTGAAGAAGGCATGATATTTCGCTTGGTCTCTCATCCGACACATCTCGATTACACGTAAGACGTATCCCTTTGATAAAACAAGGGGTATCCTATGTGGCAGTCGAAATCTCGATGGAACCGAGGGTATTTTCGACTGATTTCAAAGGGAGGAACTACCGATGGAACTCAACGAACAACAAAAAAATGCCGTGACCTATCATGGCAAGGCCAGGAATATCCTCGTTACGGCAGGTGCCGGATGCGGTAAAACGCGAACCATCATTGCAAGGGCCATTCATTTGGTTCGAACGGGCCTGGATGCCTCGCGGATATTGATGATGACGTTCACGAATCGCGCGGCGCGCGAGATGAAATCCCGGTTGCACAGTGAATTGGGTCCCATATCGACCCAAATGCGAATCGGCACGTTTCATTCCTTTTGTCTCGAGGCGATCGGAAAGATACCCAAGAGCTTCGACGTTCTCGGGATCACCATGATCGACACCGATGATCAGAATGCCTTGATGAGTCTTGTCCGGGGACAATATATCGACAAACGCGACAAGGAATTGAACCGGGAATTTCCAAGACCGGCGAAACTGATAAGGTATTATTCTTATAGCAGAAATACCTGCCAGGACGCGAAAAGCTATCTTTCTTCTCACACCGATCTAAGTGGCTATTTCATCGATCTGTGCGCCGATATTCTCCTCAAATACCAGCAGGAAAAGCAAATCAAGGGATACCTCGACTACGATGATCTGTTGGAGCATTTCAGCCATGCCTTGAGACAGAAACCCAACCTCAGAAAGGCGATTACCGGGTTGTTCGATGAAGTGTTGGTGGATGAAATGCAGGATACCAATCCATTGCAATTCGACATTCTCAAACACTTTTCATCGGAAGGCGTGAGATTATTCTGTGTCGGCGACCCGGCGCAATCCATCTATCGATTCAGAGGAGCCGAGTTCAAGCATGTATATGATTTCGATAAGATATTCGGCAACGGCGTCACCCTTCCACTCTCTTTGAATTACAGAAGTTACCAGGAAATACTGGATCTCTCCAATTGGTTGTTGGAGCGATCCCCATTGGATTATCCGAATAGATTGAAGGCCCATCGGGAGCAAGGCGGAGCCCTGCCAATCCTGTGCGATTTCGACAGCGCACAGGAAGAAACCAATTGGATCGCCGATAAGATCCTCGAAAAAAGGGACGAAGATATTCGGTTCAGCGATATCATGGTATTGGTCCGATCCGGATACGACGCAAAACCCCTGGAAGCGGAATTCCTCCGAAGAGACATTCCCTATTATTTCATCGGTGGCATAAGCCTGACGAAATCGGCCCATGTCCGGGATGTGCTATCCCTTTTGCGGGTGGTGAGAAATCCAAAAGACGATCTGGCCTGGATGCGTTTCCTGAAACTATGGCCAAGGATCGGCGAGAAGACGGCAAGCAGACTGGTAAACGACTTTCACGAAAAAAACGACCCAAGACCCATCGATGTCTTGTCCCGGAAACTCGGCGAGACCCATGGGGCCATCCGGTCCTATCACCGAACCGATGCGGAGCGGAACACACCAAAGCTCTGCCTTTCCAATACCGTACAATCCATTGGATCAATTCTCAAAGACAGATACGACAAATGGAATGTTCGTTATCAAGACCTGAAACTGCTGATCACGGTATCCGAGAAATACGAAACCATCGATGACTTCATCAATGCGTTCACACTGGAACCCATGACAAGCACGGAAATGGAAAAGCGCCAAGGCGACGACGCCGTTTCATTGATCACCGTACACAGCGCCAAGGGAACCGAGGCCCCCATCTGCTTCGTCGCCAGTGCAAAACCGGGTACCTATCCCCATGGCCGCAGCTTCGGTGATCTCGATTCCGAGGAAGAAGAAAGGAGGGTGCTCTATGTGGCCTTGACGAGGGCCAAAAACGAACTGTTCATTACCCGATCCGCGGATGGAAGAAGTGGCTTCTATCTACAAAACAGGCCCACCGAAGGAGAGGAATATTTCCTGTCGGAAGTCCCCGATGAATTGGTGACAAGGGAGGTCCATGGCTATGACCCGGATTATTCCGGCGGTATTTCGTCTTTGGAGGACATCTACTGAAAGGCCCGATTCGAGAGTTCTAGCCTGGACTCTCCGGCTCCGATTCCCCACGACCCGAGATGGCTAGCCGGAACGAAATCAGCGGCGAGGCTTTGCCTCGGACCTTCGATGCATGAAGAGGTGGTTTTTAGCCATCCCCGGCGACTGGGTTCCGCCAATCCATGGCGGAATGACGGGGGTGGTGAATTTTTACGAAAGCGCTTGCAACTATCTCCTCCGTCATCCCGGTAAGGATTGCCGGGACCCGTGCGCCCGGGACGGCAACCAAACGGCAGCCCGACAAAGCTCAGCCGGCTCGGCTGATCGGTAGCGAATCCGGGGTCGGCTGAAGCGATTCGTTGGGCGTCTCCGGTTTCCACGCCGGACGATTCGATGCTGCTTGGCGACGTGCCGCATCCTCGGCAATTGCCGCGATGCTGCCGCCAAACCGTTCCGAGATTTCCTCGCGAGTCCGATGTATTTCTTCAATGATGGAATCAGCCACTCTCTGTATCATCGCCTAATAATTCCTCGGGGGTGCAGATAATGGGTATGGGGATGCCCAGTTTCATGAGCAGATCATGAATGCGAGGGAGGATTTTTGCATTCGCAATATGCTTGCAGTTCCATGTCAGCAGGTATTGCATTCGGTAATGCGCGACAGCCGCGATATGAAGAGCATCGACTTGTGCTTTTTCGGGTAGCACACCAAGCGACATGATTTCGTTGGCAAGTGCCGTGACTTCAGGTGCATGGGGCAGGAGCGGAATGCTATCGAGCAACTCTAACCTTTCTGCCGCGAGACTTGGATTTCCGGCAGAGGCTGCATCAATCACATTGTTGTGTTTGGTTTTTATGCAATTCCTCCTCGACAATCGACATGAGCGCGCAAATGTTTAGGGATGGTTTCCGGCTCCCCGGCAGCGTTGGAACAAACTGGGGGGCGACGAACGCATCGTCATTTTAACTCCCCTGTCATTTCGACCGAAGGGAGAAATCTTTTTGTTTTGATGGAACTCCGAACGCACAAGATCTAGTGGGTAAGGGGGAGGCAAAAGCCACCCCCTCCCCGTTGTCGC
>CAZSVE010000016.1:0-45230 GCA_964610175.1 uncultured Thiotrichales bacterium | reverse complement strand
TCTGGTCGCCAAAAGCCTAGAGGATATTCGATAACGGTCCTTCATAGTTTCTACCATCTCGACTCGTCAGCGAAGCTGGGCGAGAAATAAACAAACCAGCCCCACTGGTCTCCGCGTTCCAGCCTTCGCCGATCTCCAGGCTGAAGAGTCATTTTTCACCATCCCTGGTCCTGGATTCCGCCAGTCCCTGGCGGAATGACGGGGGTGGTTCGATTCGTTTATTTCCCGCTCGGCTTCACGATTGGATCGAATTTTACAAGGTACCGATTTCGCCTTATCGACACCTGGCGAAGCTTGTGCTCGAACCGGCAAGGCATGATTTGGCATCGGTAAAGCAAAATCGGTGCTTTGTAAAATTCGACTTATTCGCGGAGCTAAGCGGGAAATAAACAAATCAGGCATGCTTTATCGGTTCGAGCACAAGCTTCGCTGGATGAATGCACCGATAAAACCACTGCCGTCATCCCGGCATGGATGCCGGGCAGTGCCATGGATGGCAGGAAACCACCCACGGATTTTTCCGAAGGGGCCATTTTTCGATCGCTTTGTCGAAGATTTCATGGATAATCGAGGTATGCAAAGTCCGGCCCGGAGTCTTCTACACCGAATCCGGTCCCCTGCCACGAAGTCATTTCTTGAAGATTGCAGACAGAGCCTCGCTGAACCATGAGTCAGGATACTAGCGCGAGCCAGGGCGCTGACCTGGGTGATCCCTCCCAAGGGGAGCCATCCCAAGAAACTCTCCCCATTGCCAGGGTATATGGCACGCCCTTTACGGAATTGCCGCGCGATCTGTACATCCCGCCGGATGCCCTGGAGATCTTCCTGGAGACCTTCGAGGGTCCGCTGGATCTGCTTTTGTACCTCATCAAGCGCCAGAATCTGAATATTCTCGATATCCCCATTGCCGAGGTGACCCGCCAGTATATGGGCTATGTGGCGGTGATGAAGGAGTTGCGCCTGGAGCTTGCCGCGGAGTATCTGGTCATGGCGGCGATGCTGGCGGAGATCAAGTCGCGCATGTTACTGCCGCAACCGAAGATAGAAGAGGAAGAGGACCCCAGGGCGGAACTGGTGCGGCGCCTTCAGGAGTATGAGCGCTTCAAGGTGGCGGCTCAGGGGATCGATGCATTGCCGCGCCTGGGACGAGACGTGTTCGAGACGAATGTGGAACTGACCGGGGTTCGCGTCAGGAAGATTCATCCCGAGGTGGATCTCGGGGAAGTGCTGCGTGCGTTTCGCGACATGCTGGCGCGTGCCGAGCTGCGCTCCCACCACCGGGTGCGTCTATCGCCGTTGTCGGTGCGGGAACGGATGGCCGATATCCTGGGCCTGTTGCAGGCCGATAGGTTCACGGAGATCGAGGTGCTTTTCAAGTTGCATGAGGGGCGCCCGGGGGTCGTGGTGGCGTTGCTGGCGCTGCTGGAGTTGATCAAGGAGGCGTTGGTGGAGCTGGTTCAGAGCGAGCCCTATGGTCGAATTTACGTGAAGCGCTCGTGATGGATTCGTTTCGTTTGTTCCCGGTCACGTTTCGTCGATTCGAGGTGGAGCCTGGTTGGGGAATTTCTCGGGGGAGATGGTGAATTCGGTTTGCGCCGGATGGGTCGTTTTCCTTAAGATAGGCTTATTTATTTGTATTTGAATTTACTGAAATACTAATACGAAAGCGTTGCTCTTGCGGTTTGTATCGCTGCCGCGAGGGGTCCTTTACGAACCTTAAGATTGAAAGAAGGCTCTCATATGAAGCTTGGCGTTCCGAAAGAGACCATGGCTGGGGAAACGCGCGTTGCCGCGAACCCGGAGATGGTAAAGAAGTTTTGCGACAAGGGCTTTACGGTCCGTGTCGAGAAATCCGCCGGTGGGTCCGCCCATTTCGTAGATGAATTGTATGCGCAAGCTGGAGCAGTGTTGGTGGATGCCCCCGATGCCCTGGGGGCGGACCTGGTGCTCAAGGTGGGCGCGCCGACACCGGATGAAATCGACAAGATGAAAGAGGGCGCCGTTTTGTGCGCGTTGCTGGATCCTTGTCGCAATGAGGAGATGCTTGCCGGATTGGCGGGGAAGGGTGTGACGGCGCTTGCCATGGAGTCGATTCCCCGTACCACCCGCGCCCAATCCATGGATGTGCTGTCTTCCCAGGCCGGCATCGCCGGTTACCGGGCGATTCTCGAGGCGGCAAGTCGCTATCCACGCTTTTTTCCCATGATGATGACATCGGCGGGTGCCGCGCGCCCGGCAAAGTTGATGGTGCTGGGGGCCGGTGTGGCCGGTCTGCAGGCCATTGCCACGGCGCGCCGATTGGGTTGCGATGTGGAGGCGTTCGATGTGCGCCCGGCGGTGCGCGAGGAGATACAATCCCTGGGAGCGAAGTTCATCGATCTCGATGTAGGAGAGAGCGGCGCCGGTGAGGGCGGTTATGCCAGGGAATTATCCGAGGAGGGAAAGAAGCAGCAACAGGCGGCCCTGACGGAGTATCTGAAAAAGGCCAATGTCATTGTTTCCACGGCCTTGATCCCTTGTCGTCCCGCCCCCGTTTTGATTACCGAGGATGCCGTGAAGGGGTTGGCGGAAGGCTCGATCATCGTGGATCTGGCGGCGGCATCCGGGGGGAATTGCCCACTGAGCGAACCGAATCAGGTGGTGGTAAAGCACGGGGTTACCATCATCGGGTACACCAATTATCCCGGCATGGTGCCTAGTGACGCGAGCGCCTTTTATGCGCGCAACCTCTTCAATCTGGTGTCGATCCTGATCGAAGAGAAGGATGGAGCCCTTTCCTGGAAGGATTTTGCCGAGGATGATATCAGCGCTGCCGCGACGGTCACCCAGGGTGGGGAGGTCGTGTATAAGAAGCCTTGATGAATTTTACCGTTTGATCATCATCGGTTTCACCGTTTCTGCAATGGATTCCCACAGGAGGATCAGGAGTACGAGATGATAAACTGGAGGACATTGGCTTGTGGGACGCATTCGATTGTATGTTATCGCTGATATATGACGAAACACTTATTCCTTTCGCATTCGGTTGCGCTATTACGAGCGTTCTTTTCCTGATAGTCGATTATGCCTATTTCATGGCGCAAGGGTAGAAGTCTTTGTTGAACATCATCTATCGAGGGAGGAATTTTTTACTCATACTGACCACGTGGTTTCTTGGGGGCTTTTGTCGTTGGTTATTTTGCCGCTTATATCGAAATGTTCGATGAAACGTCGAAGCTATCCTTGGTGGTGGTTGGAATCCTCTGGCCAGTTGTACTGACCAAAATGATAACAAACGTCGAGGGACATTTGGGCGCTAAAGATGCTGGAGATAAGGAACCGGAGGAACCAGTCCATGGGGAGGAAGAAAGATGAACCTAAGAGAACTGTACACTGGACACCGCCCGTTCTCCGACAATGAAACCATTCTCGCCGCAGTAAGGAACTCCAGTCACTTCGACGAGGATGCAGAGAATATCGGCAATACGGGGAAAGTTCAGCTCCTTAGCACATCGAAACAAAAAACCTACCTTGTAGGCACTGCTGAGCGCATCTACAAGGTCTTGGATGATCGAAGAGAGCAACATCCGAAAGTCATATGGTCTCGTAAAATCGACGAGGTGTTCATGGGCGACAGTCCGGTTGCAACACTCTTCGATTATAATGGCCGTACTTCCAATCTTGTCGTCGCCGCGGTTCCGGATAAGATGAATCTTGTATCGAAAGACCTATTTGAAAACATAGGCGTGATGGATGCTATTGCTGGTCTTGGAAACGCTAGATAAAGCGGATGATCATCGAAAATGCATCTATTCACAACCACGAGCCACAAACCCATCAACCATATCCGAGGTTATTACCATGCCTGAAGTCGTGACCACCATGTCTGCTTCACTCGTTGCGCTGTATGTCTTCGTCCTGGCCTGTTTCATCGGCTATTTCGTCATTTGGGGCGTAACGCCATCCCTGCACACGCCACTCATCTCGCTCACCAATGCCATATCGGGAATCATCATCGTCGGGGCATTGCTGGTGGCGGGTTTCGATAACGCAAGTGGGTCCGTCGAAATACTCGGGTTCCTGGCTGTATTGCTTGCCTCCATCAATATTTTCGGGGGCTTTTGGGTGACCCAACGCATGTTGGCGATGTTCAAGAAGAAGTGATGATGAACCTATATTGATTATTCTCGTGGGAGTGTGATCGAGGTATAAGATAATGAGCCGAATAATGACCAAAATAAAAGAATTCATAACGGACTGGAAAGATACGGAATTTTTAGTAGTGGCTATTATCGGCGTTATATCAATCGTATATAACGGTTGGGCTGTACAAGATGCCAATAAATGGAGAAAAAACGAATTTACCGTGCAAGTATTGAAGGAAAATGCTGCGAATATGGATGTATATAGGAAGGAGATTTTATCTAACCATGGACAATTGGCAGGTGGTTCCCTTGATGTTGATCGAATTCCCGAAACGATAGCGAAACATCTGGACGCCTCTTATGAAGAATATAAGGCCAAACGGCGACAAGGGAAGTGTGCAGAAGGGAATGCATACGAATGCCGTGATCTTATAAACCGAATAAAGTTAAGAGATGGTCTCGTTGGGCTACTAAACCGTTTCGAGTATATCGCTGTGGCCTATGAGAAAAATCTTATCGATAAAGAAGTGTTCAAAGAGAATTCCAAAGGGGTTTTCCTGACTGTTTTCAATGGTGCAATAGAGTACATCAAGGTATCGAATAAGGAAGAATTACTGTATTGGGCTCCGTTTGTACGAGTATCATGCGAATTCAATGGTGAGCGTAGTTTGGAGGGGGGGGCATCGAACAAAAATGCAAAAGAATGTGAATACCTTTTGAACTTGGGAAAAACCTAATCAAACATCGTGTGCAACCTTGATACGGATTTACAAGATTAGTGAGTCACGAAAAAACCACACACTGGATACCAATCCGATAACCACAGACAAATACCATGGCACTTAGTATCAACACCCTTGCGATCACATACCTGGTTTCGGCCATCCTGTTCATCCTCGGCCTCAAAGGACTGACCTCGCCAGCCACGGCAAGGCGAGGAAGCCTGTACGCCATCATCGGCATGGTCATCGCCGTAGCGGTTACGCTGCTCGGCCCCGAGATCAATCAGGCGCTTCGCCCCTATGGCATCATCGCCATTGCGGTGATCATCGGCGCCATCATCGGCATTACCGTGGCCATCAAGATCAAGATGACCGCCATGCCGCAACTGGTGGCCATGCTGCACAGTTTCGTCGGTTTGGCGGCCGTCCTGGTGGCCATCGGCACCTTCATCAACCGAGAACTCGCCGGAACCCTGAACGGGGTTTTGATGGGGGAACTAGCCGCCGGCATCGTCATCGGCGCCATCACCTTCACGGGCTCCCTCATCGCCTTCGGGAAACTCCAGGCGCTCCTGAGTTCCGCGCCCGTGGTCTTCACCGGTCAGCACTGGCTGAATCTCGCCCTTGGCATCCTCGCCGTCGCTTTTGCCATCCACTTCGGGATGACCGGCAGTTATCTCTCCCTCGCCGTCGTCACCATCCTCTCCCTGGTCTTGGGTGTTTTGATCATCATCCCCATCGGGGGGGCCGACATGCCGGTGGTCGTTTCCATGCTCAACTCCTACTCGGGATGGGCAGCGGCGGCAACCGGTTTTACCCTCCAGAACAACCTCCTCATCGTCACCGGCGCCTTGGTGGGGTTCTCCGGCGCCATCCTCTCCTACATCATGTGCCGTGCCATGAACCGCTCCTTCATCAGCGTCATCCTGGGTGGATTCGGCGTCGCGGAAGGTGGCGAGGCATCACCCATGGCGGCTGCCGCGGAGAAAGGCGTCAAGGCCGCAGGGGTCGACGATGCGGTGTTTTGGATGGATAACGAGGGCGCGAAGGTCATCGTGGTGCCTGGTTATGGCATGGCCGTGGCCCAGGCCCAGCACGCCCTCAAGGAAATGATGCAAACCCTGGAAGACAAAGGTGTTTCGGTAAAATTCGCCATCCATCCCGTGGCGGGGCGCATGCCGGGTCATATGAACGTCTTGCTTGCCGAAGCCGACATTCCCTACGACCATGTGGAGGAAATGGACGAGATCAATCCCTCCTTTCCCTCCTGCGATGTAGCGCTGGTGGTGGGTGCCAATGATGTCACCAATCCTGCCGCGAAGATCGATCCCTCCAGCGATATCTACGGGATGCCGATTCTGGATGTGGAAAAAGCCAAGCAGATCTTCGTCATCAAGCGCAGCATGCGCCCCGGCTATGCCGGTGTCGATAACCTCCTTTACTACCGGGACAATTGCTCCATGCTGTTCGGGGATGCAAAGGAGATGTGCGAGGGATTGGCGAGTGCGTTGAAAGGAGGGCATTGAGTCGCGCTACCCCCATAAGTGTCGACAAATCATCCAATTGTGTTTTCTTCCGAGCATGGCTGAAACAATCGATCCTCGCTGATTTTTTCGAGATCAAGCTATCCACGCACTCCAGTGTGGATAGCTTTTTTTATGAAGATCCAGCGAAGCTTGTGCCCGAACCGACAAGGCATGATTCGGCATATTGGTAAAGCGAAATTGGTGTTTGTAAAACTTGACCATTTGCGAAGCGCAGCGGGAAGTAAACGAATTATCGACGTACGCCGTTACGCATGAAACGCACCGCTAAAAGGGGCGCAAATGCTCCGTGAATCCATTGGCATCCTGGGAGGAACCTTCGACCCCGTGCACAACGGGCACCTGAGATTCGCCGTGGAGATACGCGATGAACTCTCCTTGTCCAAGGTCCGGTTGATTCCACTGGGGAAACCGCCACATCGGATGTCTCCTCGGACCGAAGACAAGGTTCGTCTGCGAATGCTCGAGGCTGCGGTCCAAAATGAACCGGGGCTTATCGTGGATGACCAGGAACTGCGGCGTGATGGAGTATCATATACTGTAGATACCCTCGACGCGTTGCGACAACGATTCCCCCATAGCGCACTTTGCCTTATCCTGGGCACCGATGCCTTTTGTCAATTGAACACCTGGAGTCGGTGGCACCGAATCTTGACACTTGCCCATATTATCGTTGCACAACGACCGGGTACACGATTACCAGGAGAGGGTGAACTCGCCCATTTGCTGGCCAGTCGACAAAGCCATGATTCGGCCTGTCTTCGCCATGAACCTGTTGGGCGAATCCTTGTCCATCCGGTTCCTCAATTGGATATTTCGGCAACACGGATACGAGCGTTGATTGCGCGCGGTGCCTCGATTCGCTATCTAGTACCCGATGCTGTCCTCGAGATCATTACCCATGAGCAATTGTACGTCTGATTTTTCCGAGAAGTTGGCACGCGATGTTGTCGCCAATCTGGAGGCGGTGAAAGCAATCGACATTACCGTGCTGGATGTCAGAACCCTCACCAGCATGACCGACTTCATGATTGTCGCGACCGGTAGATCCAAGCGCCATACCCAGGCGCTGGTTGAAAATGTGGTCGCTGCCATCAAGAAAGCCGGGTACCCCCCCCTGGGGATCGAAGGTAAACAGCACGGGGAATGGATCCTGGTGGATCTATGCGATGTAGTCGTGCATGTCATGATCTCCGAGGTTCGGGATCTCTATCAGCTCGAAAAGCTTTGGCGACCCCCGAATATGCCGCGCCTTTCCGCTGCCACACGCTGGTAAGACAAGATATCGTTGCATGCCATGGGCGCTACGTTGACGGCTATTTTCCGAAAAGGAGATATGTCGTTTCGTTTCCATGTTGTCCGGGGGGTGTTGTTGGCAGGATTGTTGCTGACCCTATCGGCACCGGGCAATGTGGTCTCTGGCAACGAACAGTCCGTTTGCATGGTCATGAGACACGATGGGGATGTCTCTTTGGCCATCGGTAACGATGCGCAATCCATCCAGGATTTCATGACCCTGCGCCACGGTGATCGACTATCCTTGGCGCAAGGTGGAGAGGTAAAGCTTGTATGCTTCGGCGTATCCGGGGGTGCTGGTCGCGTGGAGGTCTGGTTCGGACCGGCGGTCATCATCGTGAATGAGGGAAAGACCCACTCGGATGGAAGGCAGCCCGTCGAGATCCGGACATTACCTGCGGTGGCTGATTTCGATCGCTACATGGTTTCCGCCGAGGATCAACCGATGGCGGGATTGACCTTGCGGACGGTTTTCCGAGGAGTTGGCGTAGCCAGGATTGTCGATGATTATTGCCATTTGCGCCAGGAAGCTCCGATGGGGAATTTCGTGCCGGAGCATTACTTGTTCTCCAACTTGACGGATCGGGGTTTGCTTGGCGAACTCGGTGGTTGGTTGCAGGGCGCGGTACGTAGAGACCCGAAAAATTCCTGTTGGCAGGGGCTTATCTCGTTGTCTTCGGATTTGTTGCCAACATTACGGTAATAAGTGTGTCCCAAAGCGGGAGCTCTGAAAATTTGGCAGTAGAGAAGTACGACATCGCCGAGAACCGAATGTGACGCTACCCCAGCCATCTCCGCGACAATTGTTGGACGAGGCGATCCGCTCCCTGGATCTGCGTAACGGTTGCCTTTTGCCTGCCGCGGAAATACCCAGCGAGGAAAATCGTGATCACTGGCTGGAAAAGGGCGACTGGCTGGTGCTCGCCAAGCGAGTTCACGCCGACTCGATCTTTTTTGTCGGCAATGATCCTGTGGTCGTTCTGGCGGAACTGCCGGAACAGAGCCTGAAGGATGCTCCGAAAGACGAACACATTCGACGGTTCTTCAACCGAATCTGGTCCATGGCTCGTCCTCAATTCCTCTTCCTGGCGAGTCACGGGAAACTGGAGGCCTACCAACTCACAAGTCCCCCAGTGGGGCGCAATGCCAAATTACAGCATGAAAGTCGGTTACTGGCGCTAGCGAATACTATCACCGAGGTACAGGAGAAATTTCGCCACTTTCGACGCGATCGGTTGGAAACCGGCGCTATCTATGGAGATAAACGCTTCGGATCGGGCGCGGATCGCGCCGACCGCGCCCTGGTGCGGGACCTCCGGGAAGTGCGAGGGCTACTGACTAGAGGCGATTCGAAGGCGGGGATCGAGGGCGGCCTCGACGTCGAATACGCCCATTCCCTCATCGCCCGCGCTCTGTTCGTTCGCTATCTGGAAGACCGGGAGATCATTACGCAAGACTATTTTTGGAACGTGGCCGGGGAGAATGGGAAATGGCGGGCGTTGTTGGATGAAGAATCGGAAGGCACATTCGAGGAACCGGAACTGGCCAACCGGTTTTTTTTTCGGGTGCTCCGAGACAAAAAGTTCACTTATGCCCTGTTCGACCGATTGGATCGCGACTTCAACGGCGACATCCTGCCCGTTGCGCCAAGCGAATATGAGGCGATAATATCGGAACATATCGAACTTCTGCGCAAACTGCTGATCGGGGATTCCGTGGTCCCACAACGGCGGCTCTTCCTGTTTGCCTACCGGTTCGATATCGTCCCCATCGAACTCATCAGCAGCATCTACGAGGAGTTCTATACCGTTGAACAAGGCAAGGGCAACACTCAGGGCACCTATTACACGCCTCCCACCCTGGCCGAATACCTCCTCTCACAAGTGTTGACGAAGGAGGTACTGGACAAGAAACCGCGCGTCATCGACCCGGCCTGCGGCTCCGGGATCTTCCTGGTAGAGTCTTTTCGCCGCATGGTGCGCCATGCCCTCGTCAAGAAAGTCGAATCCAGGGAGGAGGACGGGCGGTTATCGCGAGATGATCTCCGCGCCATCCTTACCGACCGGATCGCCGGCATCGATATCAATCCCGAAGCCGCGCGCATCGCCGCCTTCAGCCTGTCCCTCGCCTGGCTCCATTACCAGGAACAGCGGGATATCGATGCCAATCGCCAGCTCCCGAATCTGCGCTGGCAATCCGACCGGGAATCGCATGATCCCTCCCGACACCTGGATATCCTGTACGCTGGGAATGCCTTCGAGGCCATCCAAAACAACGATGCCCGCATCGCCGAGCGCTTCGGGCCGGGTTGCGCGGATGTGGTAGTGGGGAATCCTCCCTGGGGAAAGGTAAAAGATACCGATGTCCTGGGCAAAGCCGCCTGGCCTGCTACGAGAAAATGGTGCGACCCTAAAAAAGGACGGGCAATCGGCAACTTGGAACAGTCCCAAGCCTTCGTATATTTGGCCATGGAACTCCTTCAAGAAAGCGGTGCAGCGGGGATGTTGCTGTCCTCTGGGGTATTATTCAAGCAGCACAAGAACAGCCAAAAATTCCGGCAATCCTGGCTAACGCGATGCAGTCTCGGCCGGGTGGTTAATTTCGCCCATGTCCGCCATCTCTATTTCACTGGCAAGGACCGCGCCGGCGAGGGCATCGCTCCTTTCATCTTGGCGACCTTCACCAAGGGTGCGCCGGAGATGGATCACAGACTCTCCTATTGGTCGGCCAAACACACCGATATTGTCGGCAAGACCCGCGCCATCATTCTGACCACCTCGGACATGCATTGGCTATTCCAGGACGAGGTGCGACGCCGCGATTGGCTGTGGAAGCTGTACTGGTGGGGCGGCCTCCGCGATGAGAACCTGGTGCGGACCATGCAGCGGTTTTATTCCCTCGATGAGATCGGGAAAGAGCGGAAAGGTACTTCAGTAATATCCGGTCGTGGTTATCAAGTAGGCAATAAGGCTTTGGATGCAGATTGGCTCTCAGAATATCCGACTCTTCCGCCTCATTATACCCTCGGGCGACGCGGTGAAATTTCAGGCGAAGAGTTAGTTGAGGTCTCCGATAAAGTCGAATCTCGTGGTAACCGAAATGTCTACGAAGGTCAAAGACTGCTCGTAAAGCGTGGCATTGATGTCAAGGATGGTGGAATACTTGTGGCGAGATTAGCTACATCGCCGTTCTCTTTTCGTAACTCTGTTCATGGATTCCGCTTTCATAACCTATCGGACGATGATCAAAAGGTGATTCTCGCGATCTTCTGGTCTTCCTTGAGTCGGTATTATTTTTGGCTGACAGCCGGTTCCTGGGGCATGTGGCACGACGAGATTCACCTGCACATGATTCGTGAATTTCCCATCGTCCTCCCGGACGATCCAAAATTGCAGGCGCGGATCGTGAGAATCGTCGATGAACTGCGCAGCATGGATTCTTCGCATACGCTAATTCTGGGTCAAGACGCCCGCATCGAAGAACTCGAACGCGAACTGGATGAAGCCATCTTCGACCTCTATGTGTGCAATCAGTCGGATCGCGATCTGGTTCGTGAGATGTGCGATATTGGTCTCGATTTTTTCTACAAAAAGGGCAAGAGCCGCGCGGTGATGCCAGTGGTCCTGCCATCGAAACGCCGAGGTGTTGCAGCCGACCTGCCCGAGGAACAGGTTCGAGAAATCCAAGGCTATCTTCAGGTGTTCCTGCGGATCTGGAACCCTGATCTTCTCCCGGATGCCGAGTTTGCCTGGCAAATCATGGGAGGAAGTGCATCACCGATATTGGCGGTATTGTTCAAGTTGACTGCCTTGAGCAAGGAACCTGCGTGGGAAGAGGCCGAAGATTGGCAGGTGGCATTGCAACGGATCGCCGAGGCGGCCCGCGTCCCCGAGGATCGCTTGGGAACGATCTACTCCGATACCTTCATCCGGGTGGTGGGAGAGCACGAAATACTGATCATCAAGCGCAACGAGCGGCGCCACTGGACACGCAGTGCCGCCCTGAACGACGCCGACGCCACCATCGCCCGGGCCATGGTACTCCAGGAGGAACACGCCCGGTGAGCGAGATGGCCGCTCTGCGGAATCTGTGGTCTCGTCCTACCTGGGAGGATCGCCGGGCCCATTATCTTGCCGTGTTCGAGCGGGCGTTGGTGTTATTGGGGGAGGAGAAGAAGCTACCCACCGAAGAGCGGGAATTGAGCCGTCGGCTATGGTTCAAGTTGCTTATTGTGTGTCGGGAACTTGATCCAGAAGAAAGATTCGGACGCCCGATGGGTGAAGCGAAGAACCTTCTCGACCCTAAATCCGACGCCATCCAAACGCACGAAGAAAAAGAACCCGATTTTCAATGGCGGTATGATGACCCGAAAGTATCGGATCCGCAATTCGCCACGCGTTCATTCACCATCGAGTGCAAACTGCTCGGTAAACGGGGGCTCAGCAGAAAATACGTTAAGGAGGGGATTATTCGCTTCCAACATCCCGGTTGGAAGTACGGGCGCGATCTCCCGGATGGCGCGATGATCGGTTACATTCAGGCGATGGATCACGACGGAATACTTGCCGAGATCAATGACACATTGCGCCATGGGGCCATCAATGGACTTGCCCGCGATGATCCCGATTGGCAGAAAGGTGGTGTGAGCAAACTAATGCATCACTTCGTTCGCGAGTTTCCGGTCGAATTGTTTCGATTGATCCATTTTTGGCTCGATCTTCGGAGTCAAGGGGATAACCTGCAAGCCAATGAAATCTTCTTGGAGGAGTGAAATTTCAGGTATGGCGCATCTTCGACGCAAGGAGATGTCCTATCTGATCTTTATGATGTCCTGCCCCGGGCGGTTGGAAGTAGGCTACCTCGAATTTTCCTGTAACAAAAAGACGGTGAAAATCCCCGTCGAAACAGAGGAATGGAAATAAGAAGAACAAGGTACATCATGAAAGACACTATTTTACTCGTCGGTCACGGTTCGCGTGGTCCCGATGGCAATCGCGAGATCGAAGAATTCGCCAGGCAATGGCGCCAACGTCGGGGAGAGGAAGATACAACGTCATTGGAGACGGACAGCGACATCGATATTGCCCTCGGAGCGCAGGGAAGTAGTGGTGCTTTTATGGGTGATGGGGCGACGAGAGACGATAGGTCGACCCAGGTCTGTTTCATCGAGTTCGCCGAGGTGCTATTGGACGAGGGGCTTTCCCGTGCCGCGCGCAGTACCGCAGCGCGTGGCGACAAACGGGTGATCGTGGTGCCGCTCATTCTGAATGCCGCCGATCACGTGAAGAAAGAGATCCCGGAACATATCGCCCAGGCGCGAATTCGGTATCCGGAGGTGGAATTTCTCTATGCCCCCCATCTTGGGGTTTGCGATCCCATCCTGGCGATCCTCGAGCGGTATCTCGACAAGGCTATGCGCGAACTGGACGTACCGGACCCCAAAACCACGGGGGTTATCCTGCTTGCTCGTGGTTCGTCGGATCGGATGGCCAACGGGGATGTGGCCCAAATGGCCCGCTGGCTCTTCGAAACTGCCGAGCACGAACTGGTGGATATCGCCTTCACCGGTGTCACGCACCCGAGACTGGAGCGGGTGGTGCAGCGTCAGGTACGTCTCGGCATGATGCAGATCATCGTCCTTCCCTACTATCTCTTTACCGGCAGGCTCATCGAGCGCATCGAACGCCAGGTAATCAATCTGCAACAACAGTACCCGCAGGTCCGCTTCGCCCGTGGTGGGTATTTCGGTTTCGAGGAGGAGATCTTCCGACTGGTGGAACGACGTATTGAAAGGGTGATCGACAATTGATGGTCGAAGCCGGTAATTGGTGGCAGGGAAATCGAATGTAAAGATATCGATTGAAGTATTTTCGGCTTATGCCTTCAATACGGAAATGGCCATGTCCGCAGTTTTTCCTTGATGATGGTCCATAATCTCGCAAGGCCATGGGGTTCTACGATCAGAAAGAAAATGATCAGTACGCCAATCAGCATGATTTCGAAATGCTTGGCGAGTCCCGTGTCTATCCCAAGACCGCTTACCATGGCGTTTTTCAGCAGGATCGGCAGGAGCACCATGAAACCCGCGCCCAGAAACGAGCCCAACATGGAACCGAGCCCACCGATAATGATTACGAACAATAAAAAGAAGCTTTGATTGATGCCGAAGGCTTCCGTCGGTTCCACCGCACCGAACCAAACGGCGAAGTACAGGGCGCCCGCGACGCCGATATAAAAGGAACTCACCGCAAAGGCGGATAATTTGGTCGTGAGCGGTGAAACTCCGATGATCTCCGCCGCGATATCCATATCACGAATGGCCATCCAGCTGCGACCAATCTTGGAACGAATCATGTTTTTTGCTGCAAGGCCCAGGATGGCGAGGATAATGAGGCAAAAGAGATAGGTTGCCCAGGATTCGGCGTGGGGTCCGGTAACCGTGATGCCGAAGACGCTACGTTCCGGGACCGTGATCTGTCCGGTGGCCGAGTAATTGTAGAACCAGGGTACCTTGTTGAAGAGCCAGATCAGGAAGAATTGCGACGCGAGCGTTGCCACCGCCAGATAGAATCCCTTGATCCGCAGCGAGGGCAGGCCGAACAATATTCCGACGGCCGCCGTGATCAGTCCGGCAAGTGGTATCACCGCGAGGAGCGACAATTCGGGGAAGGCCGTCATCAGTTTGTAGGTTCCATAGGCTCCCACCGCCATGAATCCACCGCTGCCGAGGGAGAGCTGGCCACAATATCCGGTGAGAATATTGAGCCCGATCGCCGCCAGGGAGAATATCAGGAATGGCAGAAAGACCATCTTTTCCCAATAATCGTTGATGCTGAAAGGAACCACCAGGAAGGCGATGAGGATCACCGAGGCGAAGGCGATCCGGTCGATGTGGATGGGGAAGATCTGCTGATCGGTTTCGTAGCTGCATTTGTACTGGCCGGTTTCTCGATAAATCATAATTTTGCTCCGCATGAATTCCAGCGGTGCCGAAATTCATTTCAGTGCGTTTCTGGAAGATTATCTGAACGGACCCACCTGCGGTACAGGAATGCGCCGATCTTCTGCCGTCATCACTTCCCGCTCCTCCGGTTCCGAAGGAGGGGGAAATAGCTCACTTATGCCGAGGGACAGCATGGTTTGTTGCTTTTTCGCTCGTCTTCGCAAGTGAGTCGAGTTTTACAAGATGCTGATTTTTCTCTACTAATCCAGAATCGATACTTCATCGGTTCGAGGCGAAGCTCCGCCATGGGGTGAAATTACACGGAAGCGCCCGGCGCGACTTACCGTTCAAGAGGGGTAGTTTGCATCGGCAAGCCACGGGAGAGGCTGGATACACTTGGTGTCGGTAAGAGGCCAGGCTTTTCTTCGGAGAACGGTAGAAGCCCGAACAGGTTGTTTCAGCAAATAATCGAGATGTCCAAAAGTCCCGTTTGGGCGAGTATCTCGAAGGTACGGTTGTTATTTCAGCTGTTCGTAAAGGAGTCCCAGTATTCGTTCCACGATTTGGCCTTGCACCGGATTTCCGGTTTTGTCGAGCACCGTTACCTGGGTGGTGGTCGTGGCGTCGTTATCCTTGGCGATCTGTTCACGTAGACTGATCAAATGTCGAATTTCCTCGATTTTTTCGTCTTTACTCCAGAATTTCAGTTTGGAAAACCAACCTTCTTTTTCATCGACTTTGCCGGGTTCTATATAACGGATATAAAAAAGCCCGCGGGAACGATCCCGATCTTCTATGGTGAAGCCTATTCTATCCAACGCGATTCTGGTGCGTCGCCATGCGCGGGAGAAGCTGTCGTGTACCGATAATATGGTGGGTTCCCCGTTGTTTCCTTTTACAAGGTACGCTCTGTCGACAGCGTCATGTTTTCTTTCCGCCAACATCCCATGCGCTTTTTCCTTGGTAATCCCCAGGAACGTCATTATGCGGTTTAACATTTCCGCTTCCAGTTCCGGGTCTGCGGCCCGTGATTGCCATACGAAGGTTTCTCCCTGCGTGACTTCTTCTGCTCCCCGATGAGAGAGGTAGAGTTCGGTTGTGCCCATCTCCTTGCCGCGCTCCAGGCGTACGCGGAATTTGTCGCGCGTGGAAGCGGAATAGGCCGGTTCGAACAGTTTCCCCAGCAAATTGCGAATGATTCCCGAGGGAATATCGGCGCGATTCTCGGCCCAATCGGTCTCCATGGTACCGATGGATGCATCCTCCATTTTGAGGGAGAAACCGTTTTTCAACCAGAAATTGCGGACTTTGGGCCACACATGAGTTGGCTTGGCCTCGATGAGCAGCCAGCGTACGTCCCTGTCGCGCATGACGCGAATATCCGGAAATTGGGGAAGCACGGCACTATTGGATTGTTTTCGGCCTCCTGTCTTATCGGCGTATTCCGAATAGGTGGTGGTTCCGGTATGCGGAATCTCTATCGCATTGGCACCGGATGGTGGCACGAGGTCCGGCGGAACCTCCAATGATGGCAGATCGCGGCTGGTTCTATAATCTGCCTTTTTATTCGATAGCTTCTCATCGAATTTATCCTTGATACTGCTACATGCCGTCAAAGAAAGCGTGATCACGATGACGATGTAATCGATACCTCGTTTCCAGCCAGTTCTTCTCATTGCTTCTATCCCGTTTCAACCTCGGTTAAAAGACCACCCCGGCGGTTCGAAGCGCTTGCCGAACTTCCTCATGATGTACATTGGACAGTGATGTCAAAGGTAATCTGATGCCATTTCGGATCATCCCCATTTCGTGTAATGCCCACTTGACAGGGATTGGGTTCGACTCCGCGAACAGTTTCTCATGCAAAGGTGCAAGCTTGTCGTTTATCGCCTTGGCACCGTCTCGATCGCCTTTCAGCGCTTTTGCGCACATGTCGCGCATGGCGGTCGGTGCCACGTTGGCCGTTACGGAGATGACACCGCGTCCCCCCGCGAAAATCGTCTCCATGGCTATGGAATCGTCACCACTATAGATTTCGAAGTCTTGGGGACAAACCTCCAACAAGGATTGTACACGAGAGAAACCGTTTGCCTCCTTGATTCCGATGATATTGGGTATTCGAGATAGCCGCAACACGGTGTCCGGCAATAGATCGCAGGCTGTGCGACTGGGGACGTTATACAGGATTTGCGGAATTGCTACTGTGTCGGCTACCGCCTTGTAATGGCGGTACAATCCCTCTTGTGTCGGCTTGTTGTAGTAAGGTGTTACCAGTAAACAGGCATCGGCTCCGTCTTCCTTGGCGCAACGGGTAAATTTTATTGCCTCGGTGGTCGAGTTCGCGCCGGTGCCCGCAATCACGGGGATTCTTCCCCGGGCAATCTCCACGACCCGCCGAACCAGGGTACAGTGTTCCCGTCCATCCAATGTCGCGGATTCGCCGGTAGTTCCCGCGGCAAGGATGGCGTCTGTTCCGCTTTCGACGTGGAACTCCATCAATCGTACCAATCCTTCATCGTCTAAATCTCCATTGGCCAACATCGGGGTAACCAGGGCTACCATGCTACCTTGAAACATTTTTCCTCCCGGATTATCGGTGTGAGGTACAACCTGTCGGATTTTATGCTACTGATGGAAGGTTACGATAGCAGTAACTGCAACTGCAACTCTGCAACGATAGTTCCGAGGTTGCCATCAAAGCGTGCCGTGCGCGGCAATAATGGTATTTTGCTTTCCCTTTCATCGTCGGGGGCGATGAATGGTCAACGTCGCTTGAGGTGTCGGGAAAACTAAAGATCCCGAGAACATCGATGCGTTCGCTAAGCCCACCCCGCTTCAATCTTGGCGCGAAGCGCTAACATGTTCCTTGTCGGATTGTCACGGCACCAACTGGGGTTCGATGCAGTTCGTTTTCTCCTGAAAATGGTATTTCCCCATTCGTGGCGAGTGTGGGTAGGTGTAGGGGGTATCCGGGGATATCCCTGAGCAGGCTTGTGGATATGGCTGGTTCTACGAATTGGGGGGATGCTGGTATTTTTGTTTGTTTCCCGCTCAGCTTCGTAAATGAGTCACCTTTATTACAGAGTGCCAATAATCAGTCACCCTTTTACAGAGCGCCGATTTTGCTTTACCGATGCTAAATCATGTCGGTTTGAGGCGAAGCTTCGCCAGGCGTATTCTGATGAGAGTCTCATCGATTCAGCCTGGTACAGGCATGTCTTCTCCGAAACAAGCAGTTATTTCAAATGATCAAATCGAATCAGGAATTCATAGAGCACCAACCGTTGCGCGAATTTGCCGAGAAGGCATATTTGGATTATTCCATGTATGTGATTTTGGATCGCGCTCTGCCGCATATCGCGGATGGATTGAAGCCGGTTCAGCGTCGCATTGTCTACGCCATGTCGGAGCTTAGGCTTTCGGCGGGCGCGAAGTACAAGAAATCGGCGCGCACCGTGGGCGATGTACTGGGGAAGTTTCATCCGCACGGCGATAGTGCCTGTTACGAGGCCATGGTGCTAATGGCGCAGTCTTTTGCTTTCCGCTATCCCCTCATCGATGGTCAGGGGAACTGGGGTTCCTCGGATGATCCGAAGTCTTTTGCCGCCATGCGTTATACGGAGGCAAAGCTTCGGCCCATCGCTGCGCTGCTGTTGGAGGAGCTGGGTCAGGGAACCGTGGACTGGGTGCCGAATTTCGATGGTACTCTGCGGGAGCCCGCGTTGCTTCCGGCCCGTTTGCCCCATGTGCTTTTGAACGGGGCGTCCGGGATCGCGGTGGGGATGGCGACGGATATTCCGCCGCATAATCTACGTGAAGTGGCCGATGCCTGCATTCGTTTGTTGGATGATCCGGACCCGGATCCGAAGGTGAGTGTGGATGATCTTTGTAGATATGTCGTGGGGCCCGATTTTCCCACCGAAGCCGAAATCGTGACACCTCGGGAGGATCTCCGGCGTATCTATCGTACCGGCGGGGGAAGTGTGCGCATCCGGGCATGCTATGAGCGGGGTGACAGGTGCATTGTCGTTACCGCACTGCCTTATCAGATCTCCGGAAGCCGTATTCAAGAGCAGATTGCTAGCCAGATGGCAGCGAAGAAATTGCCCATGGTGGAGGACCTGCGGGACGAATCGGATCATGAGAATCCGGTTCGCATCGTCATCGTTACCCGTTCTAATCGCGTGGACGTGGAACAGATCATGTCGCATCTTTTCGCTACGACGGATCTGGAGCGCAGTGTTCGGGTGAATTTGAACGTGATTGGAGTGGATGGCCGGCCCCAGGTGAAGGATCTACGCACGATTTTGGTGGAATGGCTGGACTATCGGGAGATCACGGTACGAAGACGACTTACCCACCGTTTGGAAAAGGTGTTGGCTCGCCTGCATATTTTGGCCGGGTTGTTGATTGCGTATCTGAACCTCGATGAGGTGATCGCCATTATTCGCGCCGAAGATGAACCGAAGCCGGTACTGATGACCCGTTTCGAGCTGACGGGCGAGCAGGCCGATGCTATTTTGGACTTGAGGCTTCGTCACTTGGCGCGGCTCGAGGAAGTGCGAATACGGGGCGAGCAGGGAGAGCTGGACGCGGAACGCAGACAGTTGGAGAAGACCCTTGCCTCCCGGCAGCGTGTCCGGGGATTGATTCGAAATGAGATTCTGGAGGACAGGGAAAAGTATGGGGATGAGCGCCGTTCTCCTATCGTGGCGAGGGATCGGGCGCTTGCCATGGATGAAAATACTCTGATTTCCTCGGAACCGGTAACGGTGATCTTGTCGCAACGGGGATGGGTACGTGCCGCCAAGGGGCATGATATCGATGTACGTGGACTTGGTTATCGGGCTGGAGACAGGTTTCAGGCAGCGGCAAAGGGGCGCACCAATCAGACTGCGGTGTTCCTGGATTCCACGGGTCGCGTCTATTCACTACCGGCGCACAGCCTGCCGTCGGTACGGGGACAGGGTGAGCCGTTGTCGGGACACATGAACGTCCCCGAGGGAATAGTATTTCGATGGGTAATGCTAGGGGAGCCGAAGGGTTTGTATTTGATTGCCTCGGATGCAGGCTATGGATTCGTAACGGAGTTGGGGGATCTGTATACCAAAAACAAGGCGGGGAAGGCCTTGTTGTCCATGCCGCCGAATGCGTTGGTTTTATGTCCAGCACCAGTGAATGATGTTGCCGACGCTACTGTGGCTACGGTGACATCGGGAGGTTATCTTCTTGTACACGATCTGGATCGGTTGCCGCGGCTGGCTAAAGGAAAGGGAGTGAAGATCATTCAGATTCCTCCCGCAAAGCTGAAGTCGCGGGAGGAGTATGTCCTAGCGTTGGCCGTAATCCCCGATGGTGCCGATCTGACTATTTACGCAGGGAAGCGACGCCTCACCCTGAAGGCTACCGATCTTTCGCACTACCACATGGAGCGCGGGCGCCGGGGTAAGAAGCTACCCCGCGGATTTCAAAGAGTCGATAGGATCGAATGCGTCAATGGCTTGCAACTGGATTACTAGGGCCATTGGGAGACCCGGATATCAATAACCACCTTTTCGGCGACTCTCGGGAATACCGGCGATTCGTCCGGCTTGCTTGCTGGGGTTGCCGGGGAAGAGATCGAAAAGTGCCTTGGTGTCGATCTTCTCGCCCCAAATCTTACCGATCTCCTTCACCATGGCGCGTGTATTGGGTTGATTTCCCTTGTTATTCATATATTCGTCACGTAGATAATTGACTACGTCCCAATGCCGCTCGCTAAGCGTAATGCTTTCTTCTTTTGCGATTACTTCCGCCACTTTTTCATCCCAGTCATCCGGGTTGGTGAGATAACCATTTTCGGTTATTTCTAATTCTTTACCGTCAACTATAATTGTCATTTTGTTCTCCTGACTATAGGTTGTTTCGATGGGTGAATTATGTCTTACCCTTTTCCGGGTAGTCGTAGCACATGTCGAGTGTGCCATCTTATTATTATCGTGCGGCACCATGCAGCAACCGATGATACGGCAACGCCGGATTCAGGCATGGCATCCTTTTCGAGGATACGTTTACCAGGACAATGTGTAATTAAAGCAAAATCGAAACGATTTGGCCAAAACTCGAGTTTCGAATATAACGTTCGAGGTGTGCCGAAGTTTGGACGTTGTGTTGTGTTATGTCGTGGCATCGAAAATCGGATAATGCCTTTAGCGATGAGTTTTTGCATGTTTTGTCATCCGTTGCACGGTAGCAAGTCCATCGTAGTTGCCGTCCGGCGTAAGTTCATGACCTGTAATGTGGTTGCGCGTGATCAAGACATTATCCTCGTACCAAAGAGGGACATAGGGAAGGAGTGTAAGCAAATATTCCTGGAGTTGGCGGTATAGAGCCGCCTGGTGGCTCGGGTGCGGGGTCGCTTTCGCCTCGTCTATGAGATGATCCGCGAATGCATCGACGAATCTGCCGCGGTTGGCACCAGCCGGGGGGATAGAGGCGCTATGAAATGCATATTCGAAGATATCCGGCATTTTTATACTGACCCAGGCAAGGCTGTATATCCTGAATCGTCCAGCCTTGATATCTCCGTAGAAGGTTCCCCAGTCATGGCTGCGAAGATCCACATCGAAGCCTACATTTCGTAGCTGGTCCTGAATAATAGTAGCCAACCGTATACGTAATGGGTCGTTGGACGTCTTGTAAACCAAATCGGGTCGGTGTTTTTCGGTGTATCCGGCCTTGGCTAGTAATGTCCTTGCCTTGGCCGGATCGAAGGTAATGGGTTGCAAGGATGGATGTCCCGCCCAGTGGTTTGGGGTCAAGAGCCCATTTGCAGGGCGTGCGGCTCCTCCTAAAACGTAGCGGATGATCGCCTCTCGATCCAATGCATGGGCCACTGCCTTACGAACATCGGGATTCCCGACGACTGGGTCTTGTAAATGAAACCCCAAATAGGCGAAGTTGATGCCTGGGGCGGTTTTTACGATGACATCTTTCCGATTCGAAAGCCAGGCGGTAAGTTCTGGCAGGATGTCGTTTTGTATCAGATCGATTTCCCCTCGCAATAATTTCAACACACGTACCGTGGTCTCCGGTATGTGAATGAATTCGATGATCAGATTATCGGAGAGTCGCCGCAACCGTAGTTTTCCTTCTTCGGGCCATGCCGACAGAGCGAGCGGGCCGCTACCGATGGGTTTTCGGTTGAACGGATGAGCTTGCACAATCAAGTCGCCTGGCA
Source organism: uncultured Thiotrichales bacterium (assembly GCA_964610175.1). Taxonomy (GTDB): domain Bacteria; phylum Pseudomonadota; class Gammaproteobacteria; order HK1; family HK1; genus CAZSVE01. Next base: position 23,382 of record CAZSVE010000016.1, on the reverse strand, counting down.
AGATACCCAACGTCAATCGACCCGGAAATAACGGATCGGGAGTATGCAGGTGAAAATCGATGGTGCCTTGGTCGGGAACCGTGATTTTTTCGATAACCGCCAACATACTCCGATGAGGGGATGCTACACTCGTATCCAGAACCGAATCGTAGGTTGCCTTGACGTCGAAGGCGGTTAGCAGTCTCCCGTTGTGGAAACGGCGTCTTTTCGCTCCAAAGGTGAATCGGTAGTGAAGATCCGTAACGCGATGCCATTTGGCCAGCGCCGGAATTGCCCGAGAGGCCTCGTCGAAGTCCACCAATCGATCGTAGAGCAATCGATTGATGCGCATGGACGTGGCGTCGGTATCGAAACGTGGGTCGAGCGTGATGGGGCTTGCGGCCAAGCCAAAGCGGATGATTTCGGGGATGACTTCGGATGTCGAGGATGCTTTCTTGCCGTCATCACATGCCGATAGGAGAGTAAAACCAGTAAGTATAAGCAACAGCCATTTTATGAACTGATACACCTTGGATTCTTTTAGCGAAGCTTGTTCTCGAACCGACATGCATGACCCGGCATCGGTAAGGCAAAACTGGTATTTCGTGAAATTCGATGCATTTGCGAAGTTGAGCGGAAAATAAACAAACGAATAGCGGGAGTCTGAAGGAAGAGTATCCTCTCAGCCGAGAAGGGCGCTCAGCAGTGGGTATCTATCCACAAGATGTGCAATCCCCATCCTATCGGCTTTCGATATTCTTCGTGGCGATGTTTCCATCATCGGTGTTTCCATCATCCTGAATGGGTGATTTCATGGAGAGTGCTTCTCGCATTTCTTCCCACAGGGATAGGTTTTGTTCGGTCAGTTCACATAAAAAATTCACGGGATCACGCACGACGACATTTTGCATCTGCTGGCGAAAGCGTTGTTGTTGACGGACGATGAGTTTTATATTTTTCTCCAGATGCCTTGCCAACATCCCTTGAAGGGAGTCTCCATAGATTCCGATCATTTGTCGCAGCACACTTGTTGTAAAAAGTGGCTGTTCTTCTTCCTCTCCCTCCTGATCGACGATGATCTGCAATAGAACGCTGCGCGTTATATCCTGATCGTTTTTTGCGTCCCGTACCAGGAACTCTTCGTTTTCCAACACCAAATTCCGCACGTCCGCGAGCGTAATGTATTTGCTGAGGGTCGTATCGTACAGGCGTCGGTTCGGGTATTTTTTTAGAACTCTTGGTTTTTCCGCCATCTCGTGGACTACCTTCGATGTGTGTTCTTCATGATCAATGATTTTTCCGATGTAAGAGAGCGATATCCGTATTTTTTCTTTCCAGCATCCAAATCTACGTCCGCCTCGCGAGCGAATCGATCGCGGCCACCGTCGCCATTCCGAGCATGATCAAACAAAGGACCGCGACAGTTGTCTCGTCGAATTCCCGGGGCCATATCGGCGTACTGTCTACAAGATGATGTTTTCCCTGGATATCCTGGTAGGTACGTGCCTGGAAGGGCCAGATAAGCCATAGAGATCCAATCAACACTCCTGTGATCACCAGAAAGGTTATTCGGTGGAAGTTTCGTAGAAGCCACATCAGCAAGCGGCTAAATAGTAGTAATCCCATCAGCGCTCCCAGACAGAAGGGTACGAGAACACCGAAATCGAACTCTCTGACGGCATCTAATAGATAGGTGTATTTGTTCAGAATGAGGAGCATGAGCGAACCGGAGATCCCGGGCAATATCATGGCGCAGATGGCAAGTGTTCCGCTTATGAAAATGAACCATGGCTCTTCGGGTGTATGCGTCGGCGTTAGGTTGACGATCCAATATCCCACCATGACGCCAACCAGAAGCCATGATCCATCACGGAGATCGAAGTGTTCAAGGGTACGAATCAAAAAGACGATGGATGCGACAATCAACCCGAAGAAAAGGCCGTAGATGAATTCAGGATACGCGCGGAGCAGGATCGGTAACGGAATGATTCGTGTAAAGAATAATAAAGCTGCGGCGATCCCGACACCTAAGGAAAGCAAAAAACCCAGGTCGACGTGCCGCGCCGCGGCCATTGGCTTGCCCCGGTAAAGATATAGAAGCAAAGTGCCATCGAAGGCACGTATGGCCTCTATGAGGCGCGTATAAAACCCCAATATGAGGGCTATGGTTCCACCGCTTACGCCTGGGACAATGTCAGCGGTACCCATGCAAAATCCCTTGAGCGCAGTGGTAATCACCGGTGATACGGAACGCTGAGTTCGTGGACGGCATTTACTAATACCTCGACCCGATCCGGATCTACATGAGGATGTATGCCATGCCCGAGATTGAAGATGTGTCCACTGCCGTGGCCGAAGCCTTCGAGTATCCTGGCGACTTCCTGATGAATTCGATCCGGAGAAGCATATAGGGCACAAGGATCCAAGTTACCCTGTAGGGAAACCTCGTCGCCGACCCGTGTTCGCGCCTTTCCAATCTCCACGGTCCAGTCGAGTCCAATGGCATCGCAACCGGTCTTTGCCATCTCTTCGAGCCAGCCGCTACCGCCCTTGGTAAACAGAATGACAGGTGTACCCGTTTCTCGAATATCGACAATGATACGGTGCAAATAGGCCAGCGAAAACGCTTGATAGTTCGGTGTCGACAAGATGCCTCCCCATGTATCGAAGAGCATGATCGCTTGAACCCCGGCGGCAATTTGGGCGTTCAGGTAATCGATGACCGCCCGGGTCAGGGTCGAGAGTAATCGATGCGTCAATTTGGGTTCCTGGAACATCATGCCCTTGATGTGTCGAAAGTCGGTGGAGGTGCCGCCTTCTACTATGTAGGTGGCCAATGTCCACGGACTGCCCGCGAAGCCGATCAGTGGTACATGACCGTTCAGCTCGCGCTGAACCAAACGAATGGTATCGGGGACATAAGCGAGCTCGGTTTCCGGATCGGGGACCCCCAGCCGGCTGATATCACGAGCATTTCGTACGGGATGTTCGAAGCGTGGGCCCTCTCCCTCCGTGAATACGAGATCCAATCCCATGGCGTTCGGAACCGTCAGAATATCCGAAAACAAGATTGCGGCATCCAGCGCGAATCTTCGGATGGGTTGCAATGTGACCTCGCAGGCAAGATGAGGATTCGTGCAAAGATCGAGGAAGCCACCCGCGCGGTCTCGCGTGTGCCGATATTCGGGGAGATAACGACCTGCTTGGCGCATCAACCAAACCGGGGTGACATCTACCGGTTGGCGAGCCAATGCGCGCAACAACCGATCATTTTTCAACGGAGGTATTTTGGGTTTCGTCACGGTAGGCACATTGACTCGAACGGATGTAGACAAATGCTAGCGAGGCCTTGCCTCGAATCTTTGATTCATGATCTGGTGAAGCTTCGCCTTAAACCGATGAAGCATGATTTGGTATCAGTAGAGAAAGTTAGCGTCTTGTAAAGCTTGACGCATTTGCGAATATGAGCGGGAAATAAACAAATGAACGCGAATACTTTCGTCCGATACGAGGTATATCTTTTACCATCCGGGGTGGCGCAGTGCAACATAACCGTTTCCTACCCATGAAATCCTGGATGGTAATGTCGAAGAGATTGCCATGAAAGCACATAAGAAATACCTGGGTTTTTTCCGAGACTGCGCTCGGAAAAAGAGCTTCTCCCCCAGAGAACAACAGAAACCAAAAAGCATCGAATATTAGCAAACTCTGTTGTTCCCAACACGTTTTGTTTGTTCATGGCACTCGCGAAGCGCCTGTCAAGTGCAAATTTTCGGTTTTGTGTCTATTCCGGGAGAAGATTTCCTGGAAGACGTCGTCTCCTGGAGAAACCGAGCACGGATTCGTAGAGGGAATCGTTCGAGATTACGCTCTTCCTTCGGACCCATGTGTCATTGGAGGAGGCTCATCGGGACAGAGGTTACGCCGTTCGCCGATGGTACCCTTTGCTGGGCGAGCTTTATCCGGGTAGCTACGTACGGACTGATAAGTTTTGGATTGTCTGGGGTTGTACAAGTGGCCGTTGGAAATGGTGCTAAGGCCGGGGTAAGCGCAAAGATTGGAAAAAACGTTATAATTGTCTTTCGTAGATGCAAACCGGACTGTTTTTCAAGCCCGGATTCGAAGATGTGTCTTTAATCAGTTACCCGGAAGATCTTGAACAAAACGATCAAAAAATTTTTAATCTGTCATTTCGAGCGTAGCGAGAAATCTTCTGGCTTGAAAAATTCCAAATGCACAAGATCTCTCCCTCCGGTCGAGATGACATATCCTTTATCCATGCGATGGAATTTTGGTTCCGGCTTTGCCGGGTTAGGTTATATTGCTTCCTTGATTTGCCGCCCTTCCGGGACGGAATCTTACTTTTCGATGCATCGAAAAAGCAAAATTCACCGAAAACCTGCCCAGAATGGGTTCATGTTCTATTTCTTCCTATATTAATTCTCTGACTGTTGGCTGTACTCCTCGAAAATCCGTATCGAATCTTGAATCCATGAGCCTTCCACACTGTGGATGTGTTTTGGAGTAAAGTAGGGGTTTGTATTGTCAATAATTCAGGAGTCGAGGATTTCTTATGCCCAAACGCAACATGGTGGTCATCGACGGCAACGAGGCTGCCGCCCACATTGCTTATCTCACTAACGAGATCATTGCCATCTACCCTATTACTCCTTCTTCGCCCATGGGAGAATGGGCCGACGAGTGGGCTACGTCAGGAATTCGAAATCTCTGGGGAACCGTTCCACAGGTGGTTGAAATGCAAAGCGAGGCTGGGGCCGCGGGCACACTCCACGGCGCGCTCCAGGCAGGGTCGCTTACCACGTCGTTCACTGCTTCTCAGGGATTGTTTCTGATGATCCCGAACCTTTACAAGATTGCCGGTGAACTTATTCCCACGGTGCTCCATGTCTCGGCGCGTACCGTAGCCTCTCATGGCCTATCGATCTTCGGAGATCACACCGATGTGATGGCATGCCGCGCTACCGGCTATGCAATGTTGTGTGCTTCCTCGGTGCAGGAGGTAATGGATTTTGCATTGATTGCCCAAGGAGCGACCTTGGAGGGGCGAGTGCCCATCCTTCATTTTTTCGATGGGTTTCGCACCTCCCACGAGGTCAATAAGGTCCATAGACCGGAACGAGAGATCATCCGTGCTCTTATAGACGACGCCTTTGTTACCGCACATCGTAACCGCGCGCTTTCCTCCGATCGACCGGTAGTTCGTGGCACGACACAAAATTCCGACGTTTTCTTCCAATCTCGGGAGGCATCGAATCCCTTTTATGATCGAATGCCGGGGATCGTTCAGGCGAAAATGGATCGGTTCGCGACGTTGACCGATCGCCACTACCGCCTGTTCGAATACGTGGGACATCCGGAGGCGGATCGGGTCATTATCCTCATGGGGTCTGGAATCGGGGCCGCCGAAGAAACCGTACAGCACCTGGTAAAACGGGGAGAGCGGGTCGGCCTTGTCAAGGTCAGATTGTATCGGCCCTTCGATTCGGCGAGCCTGCTGGCATCCGTTCCTTCGAGCGTGAAAAAGATCGGGGTTCTCGATAGGACAAAAGAACCCGGTGCCGATGGGGACCCCCTGTATAAAGATGTCCTTAGTGCCTTTGCCGCAGCATATAGTGCAGGTGATCGGCCATATCTGCCCCGTATCGTGGGGGGACGTTATGGTATTGCTTCCAAGGAATTCACACCGAATATGGTGCTGGGAGTATTGGAAGAACTCGCCAAGGAGGATCCGCAAAACGCTTTCACCATTGGCATTATCGATGATGTTACGAAAAAAAGCCTGGATTGGGGGCCTGCCTTCCGCACCGACGCCGCCCGTGGGATAACCAATTGTGTATTTTTCGGGCTCGGTTCCGATGGCACTGTCAGTGCCAATAAAAACTCCATCAAAATCATCAATGAAGAAACGGAGAATTTTTCTCAAGGCTATTTCGAGTACGATTCCAAGAAGTCCGGCGCGGTTACCAGATCCCACCTTCGCTTTGGCCCCAGGCCCATCGATTCCACCTACCTGATTGGCGAAGGAGAAGCCAATTTTATTGCCTGCCACCAGCCGGTATTTCTTGACCGCTACGATATGCTCGACATGGCCGCCGAGGATGGCGTGTTCTTGTTGAATTCTCCAAGCTCCCCGGATGCGGTCTGGCAGGATCTGCCGCGCAGCACGCAACAGCAGATTATCGATAAACATCTTGATTTTTATGTGGTCGATGCCTATGGGATAGCCGCGCAAGCGGGAATGGGTCGACGCATCAACACCATCATGCAGATCTGTTTTTTCGCGATTTCCGGTATTCTCGATGAACAAAAGGCCAACGAGAAGATCAAGACGATGGTTACCAAGACCTATGGGCGCAAAGGTCGCCACTTGCTCGATAGAAATTTCGCGGCACTCGATTCGGCACTGGACGGTCTGCATAAAGTCGATGTACCCGGGAAGGTAACCAGTACCTTTGAAAAACCCCCGCCGGTGCCCCTCGATGCTCCCTCGTTCGTACGTCGGATAACGGGAGCCATGATCGCCGGTCGTGGTGATGCCATCCCGGTCAGCCAATTGCCGATAGACGGTACCTGGCCGGTGGGGACGGCAGCGTGGGAAAAACGTAACCTTGCCCTGGCGTTGCCAAAGTGGGAGCCCGACCTTTGCAGCCATTGCGGCAAGTGTCCGTTGGTATGTCCCCATGGTGCAATTCGTAGCAAATTGTTTCCAGTTGCACTGACGGAACGGGCACCGGATGGCTTTCAGCATGTACAGATAAAAGGCAAGGATTTCGAGCCTGGTCTACATATCAGCTACCAGGTTGCCCCCGATGATTGTACCGGTTGTGGGCTTTGCGTGGAGATCTGTCCCATTCGCGACAAGGGAAGTTCCAAGCGAAAAGCGCTCAACATGACAGATAGCAAGATCTACCACGAACAGGAACGGGCCAATTGGGACTTTTTCGTCGGCTTGCCGGAGTACGATCGTGCTCGCCTCAAGGAGACGACGCTCAAAGGTGCCATGCTTTTGCAGCCCCTGTTCGAATTCTCCGGTGCCTGTGTCGGTTGTGGAGAGACGCCATATGTGAAACTTGCAACCCAACTCTTCGGGGATCGCATGATCATCGCCAACGCCACCGGTTGTTCATCCATCTTCGGCGGCAACCTGCCAACGACACCCTTTACCACCAATCCGGATGGACGCGGACCCGCGTGGGCCAACTCCCTCTTCGAAGACAACGCCGAATTCGGTCTCGGTATCCGGGTCTCTCTCGACAAACAAGCCGAATATGCAAGGGAATTGCTAACGATACTACGAGGTGACGTAGGCGAAGAACTCGCCACGGCAATCATCGGGGCAGAACAACAGGCGGAAACCGAAATCTTCGAACAGCGTGAACGGGTGGAAATACTCAGGAAGCGCCTTGAAAAGATCGATCGACCCGAAGCGCACGCTCTTGCCACCGTTGCGGACAATCTCGTTAAAAAGAGCGTGTGGTTGATCGGGGGAGATGGTTGGGCCTACGACATCGGTTTTGGCGGTCTTGACCATGTGCTGGCGTCGGGACGCAACGTCAACATCCTGGTCTTGGATACGGAAGTCTATTCCAACACGGGGGGACAGACTTCCAAGGCTACTCCCATTGGGGCCGTGGCCAAATTTTCGGTGAGCGGCAAGCCCATGAAGAAGAAGGACCTAAGCCTGATGGCCATGACCTATGGCAATGTATACGTGGCTCAAGTGGCATTCGGCGCCAAGGACATACAAACACTCCGTGCATTCCTGGAGGCCGAATCCTATGATGGCCCCTCATTGTTGATCGCCTATAGCCCGTGTATCGCACACGGCGTCGATATGTCCAACAACCTGCGCCAACAGGACCTCGCCGTCAGTAGTGGCCATTGGCCTCTCTTCCGTTACGATCCGCGCCGCGCCAAACAAGGCGAAAACCCGCTGCACATGGATTCCCCAAAGCCATCCATTCCCTATCGTGATTTCGCCGCGACCGAAACACGCTTCAACATGCTGGCACACACCCACCCCGAAGATGCCGAGCGCTATTTGCACGACGCCCAGCGCATCATTTCTTCACGGTACCATTGGTATGCGCAGCTTGCCCGGCTTGCCGTGGATGAAAAAAAGAGCGAGGGCAGCCAGTAGCATCGTTATTTTGTTCAGGCTCTCCGAAAAAGCGTAGATTGTTACACGGCAAATGCTCTTTCATTGCTTCTGGGGTGATGGAAGTCCTCTTCATGTGCGTTAGTAGAAAACCAGCCCCCTCTTATGCCATACGAAGACTTCTCCGTAGAAAAGATACAAAAAGAGTTCTCCATTACCATTCGGGATGTTCCAAACCTGTTTGGAATAGTGAAACCCGTCGACCCTTCCGAGAGATTACTATCCTTGTTGGAAGAATTCGTTCCCTTGGGGAGTTCGATTGGTACAGAAAAGGCGCGCTCCGAATTCATCATTGCGCCTATTTTGGCGGAAATCAAAAAAATGGAAGGAGATAAAGTCAGTCTATTCTCTGGGAACCGATTCGATGTGGATAGAGAAAAGGGGCTTACTGGTTATTGCGATTTCATGTTCAGCTTCTCCTCGAGTCAAATCGCTATTTCCGCGCCCGTCATAGCAATCGTCGAAGCAAAGAATGAAAACATCAATACCGGTTTTGGACAGTGCATGGCTGAAATGCTGGCAGCCGAAATCTACAATCTGGAAAGGCAAAGACCCATGGAGAGTATCTATGGCTGTGTTACCACCGGTAGCATATGGCGATTCCTGAAACTTGGAGATAATACGATTATCCTGGATAGTATGGAGTATTATCTCGATCAATTATCGAAAATACTGGGCCTTTTCAAGGTTATGCTGAGGCAATCGTAAGAAATCGTCCATGGTTTCAATCACTACAGCCGTAATTATTTCCAATGGAAAAACAAAGCTTTCGAATCGATGCATTAGGTGATGTCGGCACATCCTACTATGGTTTATGTGTTGCACATGTGTGTGGAGCAGGAAAGACCGGACGAAATCAAGGGTGATTTAACCTGTTTTCTCGGAGACTGCCACGCAAAAAACCAAATCGGTCGATACGATGGAGAGCAAGGGTCTTGGAAGCTGTTTGGAAATGCGCACGTAGCGAGGCGGCGCCCGAATTGCGTCTTTGGATCACGACGGGGGCGAAAATTGCGTCATGTAATCCACTACAATCTTTATTTTCGCTCCCATCGCGCCTTGCAGGAGCCACAATCGGGGCACCACCTCTAGACGCGAATTTCCAAACAGCTTCTTACAGAAAATCCTATGGAATGAGCCTCTCGTGAAAATCGAATCCATCCGGCTGAAAAACTTCAAAAGCTTCCAGGATGTCACCATGCGCGACATCCCCCGCTTTTGCGTGCTGGTGGGAGCGAATGGCACTGGAAAATCGACGCTGTTCAAGGTCTTCGAGTTCTTGAAGGAATCTCTGTCCGGAAACATTCACACGGCTCTCGTCAAGCTGGGGGGGAACCGCGGTTTTCAGGAGGTTCGCACCCGCAATGCGACGGGCAATATCGAGATCGAACTCAAGTTCCGCGAAAAATCGGATGCACCACTGATAACCTATTCCCTTTCCATTGGAGAGGAGGAGGGCCGTCCGCTGGTGGAACGCGAGGTCCTCCAATATCGGCGTGGAAGCCGAGGCGCACCCTGGCGTTTCCTCGAGTTTTCTCGCGGCAAAGGAAAGGCAGTAACCAATGAGTTGGATCTCGAAAATGTACCCGATGAAACGAATCTACAGCGGGACGAACAGGTCCTCAAATCCCCCGACATCCTGGCCATCAAGGGGCTGGCCCAGTTCGAGCGGTTTCCGGCCGTGGTAGCGTTGGGGGACCTCATCGAGAACTGGCATATCTCCGATTTCCATATCAATCGGGCCCGCCCGGAACAGGAAGCAGGTTACGCCGAACACCTCTCCAGGGAGGGTGAAAATCTCTCCCTGGTAACAGAATATCTCTATTCCAGGCATGAAAAAGTATTCCACGAAATACTGGAAAAATTATCCCAGCGGGTGCCGGGCATTTCCAAGGTCGACGCCAAAACCACCGAAGAGGGGCGGGTGCTGCTGCACTTTCAGGATAGCGCCTTCGAAGACCCGTTCCTGGCCCGCTATGTCTCGGATGGCACCATCAAGATGTTCGCCTATCTGACATTACTCTATGACCCCGCCCCCCATTCGTTGCTGTGCGTGGAAGAGCCGGAAAACCAGCTCTATCCCAAACTGCTCTGGGAACTGGCGGAGGAATTTCGCAGCTACGCCAATCGGGGCGGCCAGGTATTCGTCTCTACCCACTCGCCCGATTTTCTCAACGCAGTGAAACTGGATGAGGTCTTCTGGCTGGTCAAGAAGGATGGTCATACCGGAATACGGCGCGCCCGCGATGATGAACAGATTGCGCGCTTCATGATGGAAGGCGATCAAATGGGCTACTTGTGGAAGGAAGGCTTTTTCGAGGGGGTCGATCCCAGGTGAAGGAATTGGTGTTTTTTCTCGAAGAGCCCTCGGCCCGTGAGATGCTAAAAGGCATTTTGCCCAGGCTATTGCCTCATGGTGTGACAACCCGATATGTGGTCTTCGAAGGGAAACAAGACCTCCATAAGCGCCTCGGAAAACGGCTGAGTGCTTGGATTAAACAAAACACTTCGTTTGTGGTGCTGCGCGATCAAGATAAAGGCAACTGTATCGAAACAAAGAAGAAGCTAAGTGCTATTTGCCATGATGCCGGAAGGGACAATGTATTGATTCGCATCGCCTGTCATGAACTGGAAAGCTGGTATTTGGGTGATCTCGATGCCGTGGAAAAGGGACTCCAATTGAAAAGGCTTGCGAAACATCAGGATTCTCGAAAATATCGCAACCCCGATGGTCTATCCAACCCATCCCAGGAACTGGACAGCCTGACCGAACGGACATACCAGAAAGTCAGCGGATCGAGAAACATTGGCCCTCATCTATCGTTGGAAAATAATCGCTCCCACAGTTTCAATGTATTCCTATCCGGCATCCGTCGGTTGTTCGAGGACTCCCGGATCCCGAGCACCAATACCGTATAATGGTACTCGATGTGTCGGGACATCCCCTGAATTGTACAAAATACTTGACTTGAAAATAACCCTTCGTCAAAAAATCGACTTGCAAAAAACACCATGGACCTGACCACCAAATACCTCGGCATGGAGATAAAGAATCCCCTGGTGCCATCTGCGTCTCCCCTATCCAAAAGCCTCGATACGGCGCGGCAATTGGAAGATGCCGGCGCTGCCGCCATCGTCATGTTTTCTCTGTTCGAAGAGGCCATCGTAGCGGAGGAAGAGGCGCTGATCCGCTTTCTTCATCACCAGGATACCGGCTTCGGCGAGGCGGAGAGCTTTTTACCGGCGCAAGAAGACTTCGTATCGAGTCTCGATCGATATCTCAATCAGTTGCGGGCCATCAAGGAGACATTGGAGATACCCGTCATCGCAAGCCTCAACGGGGTTACACCGAGCGGTTGGATCAAGCATGCGCGTGTTTTGGAAGAGGCGGGCGCCGATGCCCTGGAGCTCAATGTCTATTTCGTGGCGGCCAATCCGGAGCAATCCGGGAGCGAGGTGGAACAACGTTACCTGACCCTGTTACACGACCTCAAACAACACATCTCCATCCCCGTGAACATGAAATTGTCACCGTCCTTCAGCTCCGTGTCGCACATGGTAAAACGGCTCGGGAAAGCAGGTGCCGATGGGGTGGCGCTCTTCAATCGATTCTATCAACCGAACATCAATATCGACACGATGCGGTTGGTGCCCAACCTGTTTCCCTCCAATTCCACCGACGCGCTATTGGCCATGCGCTGGATCGCCATTCTCCATGGTCGCACCGAATTATCCCTGGGGGCGACCGGTGGCATCCATGGTGCCGAAGACGCCATCAAGCTGCTGTTGGCCGGCGCCGATGTGGTGCACCTTTGCACCGTTCTTTTGGACCGGGGACCTGCCTATCTCGGCAACATATTGCAAGACATTCAATCCTGGATGGAACAACACGGTTTCGACGACATCCATGAGATGCGAGGTCGGGTTAGCCAATACACGGTCGCCGATCCGTCCGAACTCGAACGCGCCAACTACGTCAATGTCCTGGACAGCTATAGCGTCAGTCCCGGCGCGTGGGTGTAGATGTCCTGGTAGATGCCCAATGCGTTATCCACCGGCGAGATTCGAGATTCTGCCCGAGTTTATTTGCGTTTAGATCGAGATTGGCCGGGAGATGGTTTTTCCGATTGTCGTGAGGGGTAGTCGGAACCGAACAGTCGAATCGGCACCTGCACCACATCCGACTCGATCGCTCCATCGGCTCCCAGCGCGAGTCGACGATAGGCCGGGGGACCATCATTCGGCCCGAGAATCCGCTTCAATGCGGCATCGAATTGGAAGCAGGTAGAAGGCGTACCGAGCAGCAGAATTTTCCCACGCCGCGCTTCGAAGCTACCATGGATGTGACCCCAAATAATACCGCGCACCTGGGGATGACGATCGACAACCGAAAAAAACAGGTTGGCATGGAGCAACCCGGGGAGGTTCACGGTTTCACCTTTTCTGGGGACAGGATGGTGATGCAGGCACAGCAGGGCATGGTGATCGGGGTGTTTACCGAGCAACGCATCCAGTCGGGCAAGTTCCCTGGTGTCCAACAGACCGTACGGCGCGCCTGGTACCACGGTATTCAGAAATACAATCAGCCAGTTACCGAGATGCGTGTGGCCGAAATTCATGTAATCGGTAACCCGTGTTGCATCCCTGTCCATATCGATGTCGAATGTCTCGGCCAATAAGGCAGGATCGTCATGGTTCCCTGGCAGGACATATATCGGTACCCCGATTCGATCCATGTGCTCTCGCAGATGTCGGTAGACGAAAGCTGGCCCCTCATGTACCAGGTCCCCCGTAGCCACGATGATATCCGGTTGTAGAGGCTCGCGTCCGATTCGTTCCACGACCGATTGAAAGGTCCGCCACGGGGCAACACCTTTGAAAAGCCCATTCTCATCGGCCGATAGATGCGAATCGCTTATCTGAATGACCCGCAGTGTCCTGGCTGTGTCATTATCGGAAGAATTTCCGCTCACCATTGGCCAACCTCCAATTCCATAACCCGACTATTTTACGTCCTTTCCGCCAAGGCAGGCACGGACCCGGCGCCAAGGGATGGTATGCAAGGGATACAAGGGATAGAAACCAAACGACGCTAGCGAAGATCACGCTTCGAGCCGATGAAGCGTGATTTGGTATCGGTCAAGGCAAACCCATTTTTTGTGAAGCTCGACTCATGTGCGAAGAGAGCGGGAAACAAACAAAATGGATCGAACGGAACGAAAATCGCACTTTCGACCACACCTCGAATCGCAGCCCTGTTCGAGATAGACCCATTCGAGATGGTCTTCGAGACAGGCTTCCCCTTCAGGCTCATGTGTCTTTGGAAGAAGCCAGGCTAGGCCAGGCTTTGACCCATAGGCGCTTATCCCTGTATGCTTATGGCGTTTCAGGATCGGGGCGATTAGCTCAGTGGGAGAGCACTGCCTTCACACGGCAGGGGTCGCTGGTTCGAACCCAGCATCGCCCACCACACAGTCGAGACGGCAGTTCCGCATCCCTCCCTGTCTTGTCCACTTCCTCATCATGCTTCATCGGTCCAGCGAAGCTTCGCGAGTCCATGAAATCATAGATAATGGGGAAGTTTGGCATTGGCCAAAAGAGATTACCATGAATACCCGCCACAAAACCCTGGCGTGGAATTCAGGTATCGGAAGAAACAAAAATTCCGAGAAAACTGCGTGCGTCAAGACCCATCCCACTTCAGTCTTGGCGCGAAGCGCCAACATGTTCCCCTGGAGTCCCCTTCCATGAAATCGGCACCACGTGAAATCGTAACCCCCAATCCCAAAATGACCCTTACGATTCCTCAGGGCATGAGTCCCGTGGAGTTTTTCAACAGCCCCGCCAATCTCAAGAATCTCGCCGAAGAAAATGGTTTGTTCCGCACCCCGGAAGACCTCCTCATGTACCGCAAGCTCATCGGCCACAGCACCGAATTCGATACCTCGGTCATCCTGGATACTTCCCGGCGTATCCTCGATCCCCTGGGGCGCGCGGTGCGGCGCGACCAAATGACGCGCAAGCAAAAGAAGGTATGGAACATCATGACCCGCCTGTTGTTCGATTACCTGTTGGAGGAATTCCCCGACCCCGGCCGCCATTTGATCCTGTGCGGTGAGGCAAGCCTCGATTCCACCTGGCCCCTCAACAAGCCCGGCGTGCCCAGTATTCGGATGATCCACAATCATTTCATGGCCTTCCCCATCGATCTTATCCAAGATGCCCAATACGCCAACCCCACCAATCCCAACCTCACCGACAGCGGCCACCACAGCCTGTTCCTGCGCCATTTGAGCGGGGTATACCACGAATTCCTCGACGTATTGGACCTGCAAATCCTCACCCCGATCTCCTCCACCGAATCGAGCCTCACCCTCACCGGCTATCCCCAGGGACTGCCCAGTTGGGAACTCAAGGGAGGCCCCCGGGAACTCGAGGGTCAATATTTCTGGTATGAGTACGAACAGATCTTGCTCGGTTTTCTGGATTTTTACCGGACCTTCTTCTCGCTCGTCTCCACAGGAGACCCCGTGATCCCGGACAAGGCCAACTTCCCCGGACAGATAGACGAGGTACTTTTGTCCAGTAATCGATTCCAGCGGGTGGCCCGGGATCTCCGCGAACGCGTCATTCAGGACCCCCAGTTCGCCAACGAGATCCGCTGGCGTCCCGCCTACAAGCAACTCCTCTACCGGGACGACGCCGGGCGCTTGATCGTCACCATCTCCCAGAACTCCGTGGGCAACGCCATCACCGAGCTATTGGGGATCGTGGTCAAACGCCGCGAAGACCAGGAGGCCTACGCCGCCGTGGAACCCGCCCTGGTGGGTCGTCTATTGGCGGCGCGGGAAAGGCTCATCGCCGCCAATCTCGGCGAGCCCATCTCCGCGCCCTCCTGGCCCAATGGAGAGTTCATCCCGAGCGGCGGGTAAGGGACACAGGAATTCTCCGGATGATAGCAATGTGGAATATTGTAAAATGGGCATAGTGGAATGCGCGTGGTGGTTTTACGTTCGCTAGATTCCAAGGCCCGCGACCGTGGGCGCACTTGCGCGGTATCATTTCACCATTCGGCATTCCGAGTTGGGCTCGAGATTCACGAATAGGCGGCATTCGAGAGGGGAACACGCCATGAGATATGGGATATGGAACAACAAAGGTGGCGTCAGAGCAAGTCAGGCGTTCGGGGCAATGTTCCAAGCCATCAAGGAAAATGTTCTCTCCTTTCGAAGCAAGGACCCTTTCCGGTTCGTGGGCGGGAGTGCCGAATTCGGCGAAATGCCCGATACCCATTCCGTCACCATCGTATGCTCTCATCATGGAAAGCCGCTCTATAGCGTCGAACCCGGACCATATTCCGTCCACGATGCAAGGCCCCAAGTAAACCCGGAACCCTTGGAACGATACAAGGAGGCCGTGAAAGGGTTATTGTCCACCCTGTGAACAGCAAAACCCGCATCATTCTCCTTTGTTTACTATCGGGGGTCGCGCTATTTCCCTCCTTCGCCCCTGCCGCCGACCGAGGTCTCCAGATCGTCAGGACCTCGGCGGGGGAGGAGCTGCTCCGCTACGGAAAGAGTCATGCCCTCCTGGTCGGGGTCAGCGATTACAGATGGGGCAGCGGCTGGAAGGACCTCGACTCCATTCCCGGGGAACTGGATCGGGTGGCAGAGGCGCTCAGCGCGGTGGGGTTCAAGGAGATCATCCGGGTCATGGACCCCGACGACGATGAGCTCCGCGCCGCCTTCGAAAATTTCAAGGACGAATATGGATTCGACGAGAACAATCGCCTGCTCTTTTTCTTCGCCGGTCACGGCCACACCGACCAGGACGGTACCGGGTATCTGGTGCCCCGGGATGCCCCCGACCCGCGTAGAAATCGCAAGGGCTTTCTCAAAAAGGCCCTGGCCATGAGTCAGATCCTGGCTTGGGCGAGGCAGATCAAGGCCCGCCATGCCCTGTTTCTCTTCGACAGCTGCTTCTCCGGCAGCGTGTTCCGCGAACGAAGCCTGCCCAAGGAACCACCCCACATCACCCGGCTCACCGCCCGCCGCGTCCGCCAGTTCATCACCGCCGGCAGCGCCGATGAACCGGTCCCGGCCAGGAGCACCTTCGCCCCGGCATTCAGTGATGCCCTCGCCCATGGCAAGGGGGACCTCGATGGCGACGGCTATGTTACCGGCATGGAACTCGGCCTTCATCTCGAGGCCGAGGTAGCCAAATACACGCAACAGACCCCCCAGTTCGGCAAGATCGACGAATATGAATTGTCCCAGGGGGATTTCGTCTTCGTGCTGCCAAAGGAACCAGAACCGCCGAAACCGAAAGCATCGCAACCGAAATCCGATCCGGAAATCCGGATGGCCGATGCCGCACGCGACTCCCCCGTGGATCGGGCCATGGAGCTGGAATTCTGGAACGGCATCAAGGAAAGCCAGGACCCCGCGCTGTACCGCGCCTATGTGGACAAATTCCCCAACGGCACCTTCGCGGTCATCGCCAAAAACCGGATCGAAGTAGGATGGGCAAAGGCGCCCGAGGCAGCCGTGCCCATCACGCAGCACGACCCACCCATTACCGGCTCGAAGATGGGCACGGCGCCTGACGGCGCCTTTGCCCATCCTACCCCTTTGTCCAAAACCGCGCGGCTCATCGTGCGCTCCAATGTGTTCGGGGACACGGTGACCATCGACGGCAACCCCGTGGGTGTCAGCGGGCCCGACATCCATACCCTCGCCCCCGGTGAACACACCATCCGAGTGGAAAAGCCGGGCTTCGAGACCTTCGAGACCCGTGTCCGGATCGCGGCGGGGGGAAAAGCAATCGTGCGTGCGCGGTTGCTTTCCACGGCCCCCGACTACGCCAACTGGCGGGTGTTGTGGCGCATCGAGGCGCATCTCGGTGGTATTGAGGCGCATCTCGGTGGTAATGAGGTGGCAATTTGCCTGGATGACTGTATCCGGTTTTCCCCGGACGGACGGAGGTTGCTCTCGGGGAGTTGGGACAACGCCCTGAAACTCTGGGATGTGGCGAGCGGTGAGATCATCCGCACCTTTCCAAGAAATGGCGCCGATCAACATTCCAGTGACGTCAATTCCGTCGCCTTTTCCCCGGATGGGCGTACGGTACTCTCGGGGAGCAGCGATCACACCCTGAAACTCTGGGATGTGGCGAGTAGCGAGGAAATGCGCACCTTGCGGGGGCACTCTGCCTTGGTCTCGTCTGCCGCCTTTTCTCCGAACGGGCGCACAGTACTTTCGGGGAGTTTCGACAACACTCTGAAACTTTGGGATGTGGCGAGTGGTGGGGAGATCCGTACCTTCCCAAAAAACGGTACCAATCAACACTCCGCCGAGGTCAATTCGGTGGCCTTTTCCCCGGACGGGCGCATGGTACTCTCGGGGAGTGGCGATCACATCCTGAAACTCTGGGATACAGGGAGTGGCCGAGCAGTCCGCACCTTCCGGGGGCACTCTGCTTGGGTCTCGTCTGTCGCCTTTTCCCCGGACGGACGGAGGATCCTCTCGGGGAGTCGCGACAACACCCTGAAACTTTGGGATGTGGCGAGCGGCGAGGAGATGCGCATCTTCCGGGGGCACTCCGCCGAGGTCAATTCCGTCGCCTTTTCCCCGGACGGGCGCATGGTACTCTCGGGGAGTCGCGACAACACCCTGAAACTCTGGAATGTAGCGAGTGGTGAGGAAATACGCACCTTCCGGGAACACTCCGATGAAGTCAAATCCGTCGCCTTCTCCCCGGATGGGCGTCGGGCGGCGTCGGGGGACCGCGATGGGGTGATCATTCTGTGGGGCGTGGAATAGAAGTTCGAAGGGGGAAGGGGGAAATGTAGGGTGGAATAGGCGCGGAGCCGCCGTATTCCACGCGGGCTCCACGCAGGAGAAATGGCGCAATGGAAATCTTTTCGTGGAATACGCTTCGCTATTCCACCCTACCTTTCCAGTCATTTTTCGCTGTGCGAGAGATCTGCTGTTTTGGTGGAAGTTCCAGGCCACAAGATCTCTCCCTCCGGTCGAGATGACATACGAGTGAATTTTGCTTCCGGCTTTGCCGGGTTAGGGTGGAGCAAGCGCGGAGCCGTCGTATTTCACGCGGGAAATATGATCTGTTGTGGAGATGAGGAATGGGAAATCAGCAATTGATCGATCCGTTTGGGCGGCGTATCGAATACGTCCGTCTCTCGGTGACCGATAACTGCAACTATCGCTGTTTCTACTGCCTTCCCAGTGGTTCGCGCAGGTTTACCTCGGCGACCAACTGGTTGGATTTCGACGAGATGGAGCGGGTGACGCGGGTATTTTCCGAGCTTGGGGTGAGCCGGTTCCGCATCACGGGCGGGGAACCCCTGGTGCGCCGTGGCATCGTGGAACTGGCGGCGCGTCTTGCGGCATTGCCGGGGGTTTCGGATCTTTCCCTGAGTACCAACGCGAGCCTGCTGGAAAAACTGGCGATACCCCTTCATGACGCCGGGGTGGAACGCATCAATGTGAGTCTCGATACCTTGCGGCCGGATCGCTTTCGGACGCTGACCGGCGGGAGTGGACGCCTGGATACGGTGCTATCCGGGCTGGCGGCAGCGCGGGCGGCAGGTTTTTCGCCCATCAAGATCAATATGGTGGCCCTGAAGGGGCAGAACGAGGATGAATTCGAGGACATGGTGGCGTTTTGTCTCGCCAATGGTTTTACGCTGCGCTTTATCGAGGCGATGCCCATGGGCCGCTCGCGTTGCGGGTCCGGCGAGCATTACCTGGATCTGGGTGCGGTGAAGCGGCGCCTGGAGGAGAGCTTCGAACTGGTTCCGGATGCAATGACTGGCGCGGGCGGGGGACCGGCGCGCTATTTTCGGGTGGCGGGGACCAGGCTTCGCATCGGTTTCATCACGCCGCTTTCGCAGCATTTTTGCGCAACCTGTAACCGGGTGCGCCTGTCGGCGAACGGGATGCTGTATCTTTGTCTCGGGCAGAATTCCCATTACGATCTGCGTTCCATCTTGCGGGGCGGTGCCGATGATGATGCATTGCGGGGGGCCATCCTGGAGGCCCTGGCCCTGAAGCCGCAGCGTCACGAGTTTACGGAGAAACCGGAGCAGATCGATCGCCTGATGTCGATCACGGGGGGGTGAACGACGTCGTCTCCGGTTGGAGCGAGGGTTTGGCGGGGGGCGATGTGGTTTCCTGTCGATGATTGATTTGCAGCGCGAATGTTTCCCTACACCGTGTTTCGACTCGTACCGAAGCGAGCGTTTTGGCGCCAGCGAAAGGATAAATTCCTCCGCTCGCTCCGAGGCTTTGGCTTGGGAGCGCAATCGCTGGAAGTTTCAGCAATGATCAAAAAAATCATGGTTTGTCATTTTTCGCTGCGCGAGAAATCTTCTGCACTGAGAAATACCGAATGCATAAGATCTCTCCCTTCGGTCGAGATGACAGGGAAGTGATTAAGCAGAAATCTTTGGTTCCGGCCAGGCCGGATTGGGTTCCTGCGCTTCCGCTTGGGAACCAACAGGAAAGATTTTGTGGCGTTTACGTTTCTCGATGTGAGGAATTCGTTGGAGATTTCATGGTGAATGGTTCCCGTTTTACCGTGGCGTTGACGGGCGGTATTGCCTCGGGCAAGAGTACCGTGGCGCGCATATTGGCGCGGCAGGGCGTTGCCATCATTGATGCGGACGAGGTGGCGCGGGATGTCGTGGAACCGGGGCAACCGGCGCTGGCGGAGATCGTGTCGGCGTTCGGAATGGATGTCCTGGCGGCGGGGCGTCTCGATCGCGCAGCGCTGCGGGCGCGGGTGTTTTCCGCCCCCGCGGAACGGGAACGCATCGAAGGCATTCTGCACCCGCGTATCCGGGAGGAGATGCGGCGTCGCTCGGATACGGCCGAGGGGGCGTATTGTGTGTTGGCGATCCCGCTGCTCCTGGAGGGCACCCGAAAGGCGCCTGCGGGAATGCGGAATGGCGCCAGGGATTCTTCTCCGGGGGGGGCTCCGGGGGAAGTGAATCTTGCCTGCAAGGAGGCGTGGCGAGTTGCCCGAGTGCTCGTGGTGGATACCCCGGTGGCGCGGCAGGTCGAACGCGCATGTAAACGGGATGGGGCGTCGGAGGCCGCCATAAGGGCGATCATCGATGCCCAGGCAAGCCGGGAGGGGCGTCTCGCCGCGGCGGATGATGTGATCGTGAATGATGGAGATGTGGAGCGCCTTGGCAGGGAGACCATGGATGTGCATTATCGTTACCTGGAGATGGCGAGGGTCTGGTGAAGCCTGGCTTCGAGGCGATGAAGCGTGATTTGGTCGTAGTAAGGCAAAGCCAGCGTTTCGTAAAACTAGACTCATTCGCTGAAGATGAGCGGGGAATAGGTTTGTTTATTTCCCGCTCATCTTCGCGAATGAGCCGGGTTTTACAAGGACCAGTTTTGGTTTACCAATGCGAAATCATGCCTTGTCGGTTCGAGGCGAAGCTTCGCTGGACAGATTATCGAGGGGTGTAACCGAACCGCTCCCTTGGGAGAGTTGGAGATCGGGGTTTGGGAGCGTGAGTGTCGTTTTTGGATGCATCGAAAACCAGAATGCGCAGGGCCGCGCTCCCCGGGAGCAAAGCGCTCGTTTTCATGCCTTTTATGTGGTTGCGAAACTCCTGAACAAAATGACTGGGAATTTCTCGATGGCTGTGGTGTTTTATCTTTGTTTCAAGAACGTGATTTGGACCGAATGGAGAGATCTCGTGCATCGAGTGTCCGTTTCGACTCGTAGGGTCGGGGTCTTTTCCGCTGGTGGAAACGAGAGGTACGGGGGAATGGGGTTACCATGCCGGCGCGTCGAGTCGAAGCGGGTCGGTCGTGCCGTGGGATGTGTGACGAACAGGTATGAATGGCAATCATGAATGATTTTCACGCCGCATTGCACGAGGCGATTGCCATGATGATCACCATGGATAGTGATCTCGGGGAGATCATCGCCACCTCGATGGGGGTTAGCCTGACGGCGGTGTTGCTGGCGTCGCTGATTGGTTTGCCGCTTGGGGCGATAGTGGCCTTGTCCAATTTTCCGGGGCGCAAGGCCATGGTGGTATCCCTGAATGCACTGATGGGATTACCACCGGTGGTGGTGGGTTTGGTGGTCTATCTCAGCCTGTCCCGAATGGGGCCCTTGGGCACGCTTGGCTTGTTGTTTACGCCGACGGCGATGATCATTGCCCAGTGGGTATTGGTAACCCCGATCATTGCCGCGTTGACGCGTCAGATTGTCGCGGATCTCTGGGAGGAATATGGGGAACAGCTGCGATCGCTGGGTACGAACCAGAGGACGGCCGTGTCGACCTTGCTGTGGGAGGGACGATTCAGTCTTCTGACGGCGATCCTTGCCGGGTTTGGCCGTGCCATCGCCGAAGTGGGCGCGGTAATGATCGTGGGTGGCAATATCGATCATGTCACGCGGGTAATGACCACGACGATTTCCCTGGAGACCAGCAAAGGCAATCTTCCATTGGCACTGGGGCTTGGGATTGTGCTGATCACCATTTCTCTTGTGGTGAATGCCGGGGTTTTCATGGTACGGGACAAGGCATAGGGATGTATCGAATGGAGGTTTCCGATTGCATATTGCCGCTGGTGTTGGAGGACGTGTGTTTCGAGGTGGGGGGGAATCGCCTGCTCGATGAGGTCTCCATCCGATTGGACAGGGGGCCTCGCACCATAATCCTCGGTCCCAACGGCGCTGGGAAGAGCCTGACACTGCGGATCTGTCACGGGCTTCTCACACCGACGAGGGGGCATGTCCGCTGGTATCGTGGCACGGGGGAATCGGTTCATCGACACCAGGCCATGGTGTTTCAACGGCCGGTGCTTTTGCGGCGTTCCGTGGCGGCAAACGTGGAGTATGCCTTGCGCCTGCGTGGCTTGCCGAGGCACGTCCGTAGATCGACGGTGACGAACGCATTGAATGTGGTTGGCTTGAAGCCGTTGATGGATCGCCCGGCCAGGGTCCTGTCCACGGGGGAGCAACAGCGCTTGGCGTTGGCGCGTGCCTGGGCACTACATCCCCAGGTGCTGTTTCTGGATGAGCCTACCGCGAATCTGGATCCATCGGCGACACGTGCGGTGGAAGAGATTATCAATGTGTTTCACCAGGCCGGTACCAAGGTGGTCATGACGACCCATGATCTGGGACAGGCGCATCGTATGGCCGACGAGGTATTGTTTTTTCATCGTGGTCGATTGGTGGAGTTGTCTTCCGTGGATGAGTTTTTTTCACGACCTCGTACACGGGAGGCCGAGGCCTTCGTGAAAGGAGAATTGTTGTGGTAATTGCAAAATGCCGTTTTATCGATTTTTGCCTTTCTCGGATGACGGCACGGGTGCGTCTCAGGAATTCGATTTTTACGTTGCTGTTGATTTTTGGCCTTGTCGGCGGTATTCCCGCCTGGGCTGTCGATTCCTTTATCACGGTTGCGTCGACGACCTCGACGCAAAATTCTGGTCTTTACGAGCATATCCTGCCGATTTTCCAGAATAAAACGGGTATCGAGGTGCGCGTTGTCGCCGTGGGGACCGGTCAGGCGATTCGACTGGCAAGGCGTGGCGATGCGGATGTCTTGTTTGTCCATCACAAGTCATCGGAAGAGAAATTCGTCGCGGACGGGTTCGGAATAAAACGTTATCCGGTGATGTATAACGATTTTGTTGTGGTTGGACCAAAGGATGATCCGGTTGGCGTAAAGGGCATGACCGATGCATCGGCGGCCTTTGCCAAAATTGCCGATGCCGAAATGCCATTTGCCTCACGGGGAGATGATAGTGGTACGCACAAGGCGGAACGGAAATTGTGGAAGGAGGCGAAGCGGGATGTGAAGGCCGCTTCCGGTACCTGGTATCGGGAGACCGGTTCCGGCATGGGGGCGACCTTGAATACGGCCTCTGGGATGAATGCCTATACCCTGACCGATCGCGGTACCTGGCTGAATTTCAGGAATCGTGGCGAGTTGGTGATTCTGGTGGAGGGTGATCCGAGGCTTTACAATGAATACGGCGTCATTCTGGTGAATCCGGCAAAGCATCCCCACGTAAAGAAGGAGGGGGCTCAAGTCTTTATGGATTGGTTGCTATCGAAGCCGGGTCGGGATGCCATCACGGGGCATCGAATAAATGGGGAGCAGTTATTTTGGCTCATCCGGGTAAAGCGTACTTAGTTCTATCTCTGGTTGGTTAGATGAGGCA